>CAZQZX010000202.1:0-13048 GCA_964597885.1 uncultured Planctomycetota bacterium | reverse complement strand
TAGCCCTCGGGGTGGCCGACGTGCAGGCCGTCGCCCGAGGGGTAGGGGAACATGTCGAGCGCGTAGAACTTGGGCTTCGACGTGTCCTCACCGACCTTGAAGGTCTTCTTCTCGTCCCAGTACTGCTGCCAGCGAGGCTCGATCTTCGCCGGTTCGTAAGGCATTTCGGGGCTCCTTCCCGCGGATCGCGCGGGTCTCGGGAAGGCGAGAGTGTATCACCGAGCCCGTGGGCGGTGAATCACGGCAGCATGCCGACGAGAGCGGCTTTCCGCGCCCTTGCTTGAACCGGTTTCGACGTCGGCGGGGTTGATCGAAGGGTAGGTAGACCGCGGACTCAACCGCCGATTGGAGGAATCGCTGCCATGAGAGCATCGCTGCGGGCGGGACTCGCCCTCGCGCTGGTCCTGACGGTCTCGGGAGCCAGGCCTGCCGGGGCCCAGGTCCAGGTCGTGGACGACTTCCAGGCCGGTCTGTTTCAGACGGGCATGGAGATCAGCCATACGCTGAATCGCGGCTACGTTGCGTCGAGATTCGTCGGGCAGGTGACGGTCGTCGATCTCGAGACGAATGAGGCGCTTCGGACGCTCAACGCGCGCGGCGGGACGATCATCAGCCTGAGCCCGGACGAGGAGCTCCTCGTCGCGACCGCGCAGAACCGGGAGCACTTCGTCTATCGGACCTCGGACAACTCGCTCGCGGCGACAGTCCAGGCCGGGACCTTCTCGGATTTCGGGGCGGGGCTCGGGTGGTCGGCCGACGGGGCGTTCCTGTACATCTTGCGCGTGCCGACGAGTCCGACGGTGCCATCGACGCTCCACGAGATCAGCACCGAGACGTTCCTCGAGACGCGGGTCCTCGAGATCCCCGATGTCCCGATCTTCGGGCCGCCGTTCTTCCTCGCGGTTTCGCCCGGAGCGCCGTACGCGATCGTTCCGCAGACCTTCCAGGATCCGGACGCGGTGGCGATCATCGACCTCGAGCAGATGGAGATTCTCGCGAGCCTGAACACCGGCGCCGGCCCGGCTGACGTCGCCTTCAGCGAGAACGGTCGGCGCGCGTACCTCAGCGGCCGCGGTCCGAATCGCGTTTCCGTCATCGATCTTCCGCAAGCGATCGAGATCGATCGCTTCGACACCGATGCGAGTGCGGGGGCGCTGTCCTTCGACGCCGCGACGTCTCGTCTGGCGGTTCGCTGTACCGACCTGATCCAGGTGCTCGACGTCGAGACCGGCGATTCGATCGTGTCGATCCCGATCCCGGACGTGGTCGAGGTCGCGCTCGTCCCGTACACGGGGTTCGCGGTGGCGACCGTCTACGAGACCGACACCCTGCACGTCGCTGACGTGGATCCGACGTCGGTCACGTTCGGCACCGTGGTCCAGGTGCTGACGCTACCGGGATGCGTCGGAACCTGCGACCCGCTCGACGTCGTGCTGCATCCGAACGGTCAGCGTGCTTACGTCCTGAGCGACAACCTCCTGCGGGTCGACGTGCTGGACCTTCCCTCGCCGCCTCTCACGATCGAGCTGATTCCCGAGGGCTTCTCGTTTCCGGCGGGCGGTCGCGTGCGCTTCGAAGCGATCCTCACGAATCACACGAACGCGCCGATCGATCTGACGGGCTGGATCGACGTCTTCAAGCCCAACGGGAACCCGTTCGGCGCCAACCCGGTGCTCGGGCCGCGCACGCGGACGCTCGGCCCGGGGCAGTCGATCTCGAAGTCGGCCTCGCATCCGATCGGTGCCGGCGTTCCGCCTTCGGGGCCGTATCGGACGGTCGGGCTCGTCGGCAGCTTCCCGGACGGAGCGGTGTCGACCTCGGGGTTCCGCTACTTCGTGACCGATCCCTGATCGAACGGGACCTCATCCGAACGTTGCGCTCTGCGGAGTGGCGGGGGAGTCGAAGTCGGCTCTCCCGTCACCCGATACTCGCGCGCCGGCGTCGCGAGGCGGAGACTCGGCGCCGGAGGATTCGTGAGGATGTGACGGCCATCGAAGCCGCCGGGGCGAAAGGAGTGCCTCCCGGGGGCGGAGAGGGGAGATCGCGCCCGGGTACGGCGTTTGCAATTCAGAAGGGCGGTCGCAAGGCGATCGAGCCCGCGGCCAGATCGGAGGTCATGATGAAGACCGGACTGAAGATTGCCCTTCACATCGTCGTGATCGTCGTCGCCGTCGTGGTGGCGATTCTTCTCACGGCAACGACCACGCTCTCCTGACGTCGCCGATTCAACGGCGACGATTCCCCCGCGCCTAGCCCGCCGGGTCGAGCGCTGACGCAGATCGGCGCCTGACCTCGGAAGTCACACCGAGGGCCGGATGGCGAGACACTCGCGTCACGAGCCCTTCCGTCCCGGGTTCAGGCCGCTCCGGGATCAGCTACTGGTCGCCGACGCCAGGTCCGAAGCGTTGCCGCGCTTGTTCTTGTTCCGCATGGACGCCGGCGGCAGCGGATCGGACGGCTCGTCCGTGACGTGCAGTTCGATGTCACGGGCTGCAGCCTTGGCTCGGAAGTCCTCGATCACATCCAGCACGTCGATGTCCATGACTACGCAGGCGCTGGTGTCGATCTCGACGATCGAGTTGCTCGGAACCGCCTCGAGCTCCTTGAGGACGGCGCCCTTGTTCAGGAACGTCACTTCCTCGGACAGCTTCATGCGCACCATGTGCTTCTGGTCCGCGGTGCTTCCCTCCTGGATGTGGAGGAAGTGCGAGTTCAGGTAGTTGCGTCGCAGGATGACGACGATGGCCACGGCGAGGCCGATTCCGACGCCGACCAGAAGGTCGATCAGGGCGATACCGAGGATCGTGACGATGAAGGGCAGGAACTGTCCCGCACCCTGCTTCCACATCTGCTTGAAAAGCGTCGGGCTCGCCAGCTTGTAACCGACGACGAACAGGATGCTCGCCAGCACCGCGAGCGGGATGAGGTTGAGCACGCCCGGAACGAGCGCCACGAAGATGAGAAGCCAGACGCCGTGCAGGATGGCGGACGTCTTCGTGCGGGCCTTCGACTGGATGTTGGCCGAGCTTCGCACGATGACCTGCGTCACCGGCAGGCCGCCGATCATGCCGGAGGCCATGTTTCCGACGCCCTGAGCGAGAAGCTCGCGATCGGTCGGCGTGACGCGGTGCTGTGGATCGAGCTTGTCGGTGGCGGCCACGCACAACAGGGTCTCGAGACTCGCGACCACCGCGAGTGTGATCGCTGTCGTCCATACCGTGACGTTCGTGATGGCCGACCAATCCGGCATGACGAGCAAGCCGCCGAACTCGCTGAGCGACCCCACGACCGGAACGCTGACGAGGTGGTCGCCGGAAAGGGCGAGGGAGGGTGCGACCTTCGACGTGATCACCTGGAAGCCGATGCCGAACATCACGGCGGCAAGCGGCCCGGGGAAGATGCGGAAGGCGTTCGAGCGCGGGACGAGGATCTTCTCCCACACGAGCAGGATGGCGAGCGACAGCGCGCAGACCAGGATGGCGCTCGGATCGACCGCCTCGAGCATGCGGACGAACGCGGTGAACGTCGTCTCGCCGTCGGGCTGCTGGAACGCGAGCTCGCCCTCGGGGTTGGCGTCGTAGCCGAAGGCGTGGGGAATCTGCTTCAGGACGATGATGACGCCGATACCGGCGAGCATGCCCTTGATCACGGATGACGGGAAGAAGTACCCGAGCATACCCGCGCGCAGCAAGCCCAGCACGATCTGGATGACACCTGCCAGCACGACCGCCAGGAGGAACGTCTGGAAGCTTCCGAGTGTGTCGATCGCCGAGAGGACGATGACCGCGAGGCCGGCTGCCGGGCCCGACACGCCGAGCGGTGAGCCACTGATCGTGCCGACCACGATTCCGCCGATGACGCCGGCGATCAGCCCCGCAAAGAGCGGGGCGCCACTCGCGAGGGCGATTCCCAGGCATAGCGGAACGGCGACGAACACGACCACGATGCTGGCCGGGAGGTCGGCGCGCAGATTCTCACGGAAAGTTTTCATATGGAAGCCTACCGAATATTGGAAGTGTGGCAGATCATTTCATGTTATGTAACTCCGGAAGAACGTTTCGTCAATTATTTATCTGGAATTACGTTTCACGATAAGCTATTCTTGAAGACGTCTACAGGAGCACATCGAAATGGCGTCTCATCAAGGCAGCTGGACTTTCCTGAGCAATCACGCCCACGTACTCATCTGTCTCGCCTCGGATCCCGACTCTCGGCTCCGTGACGTGTCGGAGAGAGTCGGAATCACGGAAAGAGCCGTGCAGGCGATCGTTACGGATCTCGAGGAGAGCGGCGCGATCACGCGCGTCCGCGAAGGGCGCCGCAACCACTACGAGCTCCACGAGGTGCCGCTGCGGCATTCGCTCGAGGCTCACTGCACCACCAAGCAGCTTGTCTCGATGGCGGGGCTGAAGCTCGGCAAGCAGAACGGAAGCGTCCGCAAGCGAGCGTGATTTTGTTTCTCGGGCAGAAGACCGCGGCCCGGATGTCCGTCGCATCGCCGTGACACCGTCAGTTGCCAACCCACTCCCTTCCTCCTTACGAGCTCCTCTTTTGCTTTTTTGAATGAGGTCTCGCCCCCCCCTCGTGACTCCAGATCCGCCTCTTTACGTCGTCTGACGGGGCCGGTATAGTCCGGAGCTTTCGCGAGTCCGTCTGGTCAGGAAAAGCCGAGAAGGGGTGTTTCCGAATGCAGCCTGCCGTATGGTCCAAGAGTCCGCTTTTCGTCCTCGTCTTCATGCTCGCGATCGGATGCAGCGCCCTTCCGCCTGACGAGGATGCGTCCGGCCTCGGTTCGGTGATCTCCGCTCGGACCGAGCCCGCCTCGACGACCCCTCGCCTGAAACCTGACGCATCGCGTCGCGTCGATCTCGAGGCGCGTGTCGCGGGGGAGGCGACGGCGAGCCGCCCGCAGGGCGTGGGAGTGGGCGCACCGGCGAGCGGCCCTCAGGCCGTCGCGGCTCCGCAGGAGAACTCGGATACGGACACCCCGGTCCAGGACGGGGAATCAGCGGCGATCGACGAGAACGTTCCGGCGGCGGACGAGCCGTCGAGCGAGCCGGACGGCCCCTGGCGCCTCGAGACGGCGCTCGGCCTTCCCGACTGGCTCGAGATCAGCGGTGCGCAGCGTACCCGCTACGAGACCCTGGACTCGGACTTCCGCGTCATTCGCCAGGGGAGCAGCAACCAGCTGTGGGCTCTTCGAACGCTCCTCAAGGCCACGGCGCACGTCGATCGGTTCCGCATCACGGCCGAGGGAATCGACTCGCGCCAGTTTCGGGCGCCGGATGACGCGTTCCTGAACACGGGAACCGTCAACGCGGTCGAGCTGCTGCAGGGGTTCGTCGGGGCTCGCTTCGACGGAGTCTTCGCGGACGGCGATTCGCTCGATCTGCAGCTCGGCCGTCAGACCATCGACATCGGCGGTCGTCGCCTCGTCGCCCGGAACAACTACCGAAACACGATCAACGCCTTCACCGGACTGAACGGCAAGTGGAAGAACGACGACAACCAGACGCTCGAGGCGTTCATCGTGATGCCGGTGCGAAGGCTGCCGCGTCGGCCGTCCGAGCTCGACGACAACGATGTCCGGTTCGACGAGGAGCAGGACGAGACGGAATTCTTCGGCGTCCACGCGTCGAGTCCGGTCTTCAACGAGGACGTGACCGGGGAGTTGTATTTCTTCGGGCTCGATGAGGATGACGAGTCCGACGTGCTCACCCGCAACCGCGAGCTCTACACGGTCGGTGCCCGCGTGGTCCGCAAGCCCGCCGCCGGTGAGGTCAACTTTGAGTGGGAGTCCGCCTTCCAGTGGGGCGAGTCGCGTTCGACGCCTCTTCCTACGGACACGGAAGATCTCGACCACACCGCGATGTTCCACCACCTGTCGGTCGGCTACCAGTTCGACGTGCGCTTCAAGCCGCTCGTCGAGGCCCTGTTCGACTACGCGAGCGGTGACCAGGACTCCGGCGACGGCGACAACAACCGCTTCGACACGCTCTTCGGAGCCCGTCGATTCGAGTTCGGCCCGACGGGAATCTTCGGTGCCTTCGCTCGCGCGAACCTCATCTCGCCGGGCCTTCGCGTCAAGTTCTCGCCGGCCGCGAACACCAAGGTCATGCTCGCGCACCGCTTGCACTACCTGGCTTCGAAGGAAGACTTCTGGACGACCTCGGGTCTCCGCGATCCCGATGGAGACTCGGGCCGCTTCATCGGTCAGCTCGCCGAGATCCGGGTGAGGCACGAGATCCTGCCGAAGAACCTCATGCTCGAGGCGGGCTACGCGCATCTGTTCGCGGGCGAATTCCCGAGCGACGCGCCGCTCAGCGACGGGCGAGATGACTCGAGCTACGCGTACGTCGCCACCACGATCACGTTCTAGCGACGCCTCGGCTGGGTGATCCTGCTCGCGTGAACGCGACTACTTCATGCGGACGACGACCCCGTTCGTGACGGCGAGCCTGCCGGACACGGACGCTCGATCGACCACGAGCCCCTGCACGTAGAACGACCCCGTCTGCGGGAAGCCGCGCAGGTCCGTGGCGACGACGGCGGGCGCTGCCGGGGGCGCGGGCACGGGCCATCGATCGGTGCCGAATCGCTGTCGCCCTCCGAGTCGATTCACCACGAGGATCGGCTGACGTCCGAAGGGAGCCTCGGCGGGAGTCGGCATGGCGGTGCGCCCGGTCGATCCCGGAAGGCGTCGAACGCTTCGGGCGCCTGGCTCTTCGGGCCACACGAACAGCACATAACCGGCCTCGCCTTCCTTGCCGGCCGATGGGGGAGCCTCGATCTCGAGCTGGAACTTGCCGTCCGGCTCGATCCCGACGACGCGCTCGCGTCCTTCGCCTGCCGATCCGTTCACGGTCAGCACGTTCTCGGCCTCGCCCTCGGTCGCGTTCACGTTGCCGCGCCGCAGGTCGAAGCGATCGAACGAGCGGTTGCGCAGGATCGAGAGACCGCCGTCTCCCGGTACGGCGACCGCGATGTCGAGACGGCCGCCTTCATGGAAGCGCCCGATGGCGGCGCGAGAGGGCCTCGGGCCGGCGCCGAAGTCGTTCGGTTCGAGGAATCCGCCGCGCCCGTCGCCGGCGAGGACACGGACGCCGTACGGTCCGGTGAGCGCGAGATCGAGTCGGCCGTCCTCGTCGAAGTCGGCGGCCAGGATCGTGTCGGTCGGCGCGGCCGGGAAGGGACGTCCGGGCGTGACGCCGCCCTTGCCGTTCCCGCGCAGGACGAGGCCTCCCTCCGGGGGCGTGCCGGTGACGACGACATCGAGCTTCCCGTCGCGGTCCACGTCGGCGATCGCCATCGCGGAGACGCCGAGCCCCGGGACGCGCGTCGCGAGCGGAACGAACGATCCGTCTCCGACGCCGCGCAGGACCTGGAGTCCCTGAGGAGTCGTGTCGGCGATGACGAGGTCGAGGTTGCCGTCGTCGTCGAGGTCGCCCACCTCGAGCGGAGTCAGATCGGCGCCGACCGCATGCGTGGCGAGGACGCGGAAATCGAGCTTGCCGGTGCCGCCGAGAACGGTGAGCGTGCCCGTCTCCGCGCGGTGCAGCGCGATGTCGGGATGCTCGTCGCCGTTGAATTCCCCGATCGCGAGCGCCGTGACGTTCGTGTAGGAGCCGATGTCGCGAGGCGCGCCGAAGCCCGTGCTGGTGCCGGGGAGCAGGCGCAGGCGCTGGCCGATCCCGGCCACCACGAGATCGATTCGCCCATCCGAATTGAGATCGGCGGCACGCATCGCGCGAGGGAGCAGCGGCAGGGCGATCGGATCCGGCAAACCGAAGCGGCCGTGACCCAGCCCCGGGAACACGACGATGCCGTCGCGGCGGGCGACCGCGACGTCGTCATGGCCGTCGCCGTTGAAGTCCGCGACCACGACATCACCGGGGTCGGCACCCACGGCCAGTCGCTCGGGGTAGAGGAGGTGCGTGCGTCCCTCGCGCACGAGGATCTCGACGCTTCGATCCTCGAGCGAGACCACCGCGATATCCGGCAGCGCGTCTCCGTCGAAGTCGGCGATGGCGATCGGCCCCGGCTTCGGACCGACCGCGAGATCGCGCACGTACGAGAACGCGCCCGTTCCGTTGCCGCGAACGAAGGTCAGGCCGTGCCCCTCGGGGTGGGACGCGAGGAAGTCGAGGTAGCCGTCCCGGTCGACGTCGACGGGAGTCAGCTGCACGGGGTCCTCCGCGATCTCGAAGATACGCCGGCCGCTGAAGCCGCCGTTGCCGTCGCCGAGGCGGACCTCGAAGTGGCCCCGCTCGGCGTGCGTCGCCACGATATCCGGTACCTCGTCGAGATTGACATCGAAGCAGCGGATCTCGTCGAGTCCGCGGCTGTCCGGCAGCGGCGTGGCCCGACCGTACGCGCCGCGGCCGTTCCCGTACAGCACCTGGACGGACTCTTCGCTGGTCAGCAGGAGATCGAGCGCGCCATCGCGATCGGCGTCAATCACGTCGACGTCGTGGAACCGCATCTTCATCTTCAGCGCCGTGCCTTCGGAGAAACCGCCGATCCCGTCTCCGAGCGCGATCCCGAAGCGGTCGTCGATCGCGGCGACGAAGTCGAGGTGTCCGTCCGAATCGAGGTCGGCCGACGCGATCGCCACGGGAGCCCCGGGGAACGTCACGCGCATCGCGGAGCGGAATCCGCCCTGACCGTCGCCCTGGAAGATCGCGATATCCTTCGAGCCCTCGCGGCAGCAGGCGAGATCGAGGAGACCGTCGCTGTCGAAGTCGTCGACCTGCAGGAACGTCGGCTGGCGGTTCAGCTTCCGGCGCTCGTGGAATCGAAAGCGCCCTTCGCCGTCTCCGAAGTAGAGCGCGAGGCCGGCCGGGGACTGCTCGCCGACCAGCAGATCCACGATTCCGTCGGCGTTCAGGTCCGCGATCGTCATGCAGACGGAATCCTGGCCGAGGGGCAGAATCCGGCCCGCGCCGAAGTCGATCTGGGCCTGGCCGGCCGCCGGAAAGCCGAGCCCCAGAGTGAGGCCCAGAGCGAGGCCCAGGCCGAGCAGGACGAAACGGGCGAGAATGGCGTGCCGCATGTGCATGTGGGCTCCTCGGGATCGGGGGCGCTCGCGCGATGCTGAGCGCGGCCGTCAGGACCGGTTCTCCCTATGGTATCCCGAGGCGGTCCCGGTGGGAATCGCCCGGGTGCCGCGGGGTCCCTCGATCTTCCCGTTCCGGGGCGGCGATTCTATACTCCGCGCTTCTTCCGTAACTTCCCGAGGAATCGACCCATGCTTGGCTTTCAGGACATCATCGCGCGGCTCCAGGAGTACTGGGCCGGAAAGGGCTGTCTGGTCTGGTACCCGTACCACGAGACGGTCGGCGCCGGCACCGCGAACCCCGCCACGACGCTGCGCGTGCTCGGGCCGGAGCCGTGGAACGTCGCCTACCTCGAGCCGTCCTTCCGTCCCGATGACGGCCGCTACGGCGACAACCCGAATCGCCTGCAGATGCACCATCAGTTCCAGGTGATCCTGAAGCCGGTTCCGTACAATCCGCAGGACCTCTACCTCGAGAGCCTCTACGCCCTCGGGATCGATCGTGAGAAGAACGACCTCCGCTTCGTCGAGGACAACTGGGAGAGCCCGGCGCTCGGTGCCTGGGGCCTCGGCTGGGAAGTCTGGCTGAACGGTCTCGAGATCAGCCAGTACACCTACTTCCAGCAGGCGGGCGGCAAGACGCTCGATCCGCCGGCGCTCGAGCTGACGTACGGCCTCGAACGAATCGCGATGTCGCTTTGCGGCGTGAAGAGCGTGTGGGACATCCCGTGGAACTCGCAGCTCACGTACGCGGAAGTTCTCCATCGCCAGGAAGTCGAGCACTGCATCTACGACTTCGAGGTCGCGGACGTCGAGGGGCTTCGCACTCTGTTCGACGCCGCGGTGTCCGAGGCCGAGAGCTGCCTCGATCGCGGGCTCGTCGTGCCCGCGCACGACCAGGTGCTCCGCTGCTCGCACACGTTCAACCTTCTCGATTCGCGCGCGGCGGTCGGTGTCACCGAGCGCGCCGCGTTCTTCGCGAAGATGCGCGGGCTCAGCCGCAAGGTTGCCGATGCGTACGTCGCGCAGCGCGAAGAGGCCGAGCACCCGATGCTCAAGAACATGCCTCCGGCGCCCGACGTGAAGGTCGCGCCGATGCCGGGAGCGGCGACGGATGCGCAGCCGCTGCTCTTCGAGATCGGCACCGAGGAGCTTCCCGCCGACGATACCGACCGCGCGATCGCTCATCTTCGCGAGACGTTCGCCGCGAAGCTCGACGAAGCGCGCCTCGAGCACGGCGACGTTCGCGTGACGGGGACGCCGCGGCGTCTCGTCGTCGAGGTCGCGAGCGTTGCGGCCGGGCAGGAAGACAAGGTCGAGACGGTCAAAGGGCCGCCGGTCAAGATCGCCAAGGACGACGACGGCAACTGGACGAAGGCCGCGCTCGGCTTCGGCAAGAAGCTCGGCCTCGGCCCTGAGGATTTCCGCACCGAGGAGATCAAGGGCGCCGAGTACCTGATGGCCGAGAAGAAGACGGTGGGGCGTCCGGCGGCCGAGGTGCTCGCCGAGTTGCTACCCGAGGTCATCCGGGGGATCCCGTTCAAGAAGTCGATGCGCTGGCTCGCGACGGCCTGCGACGGCGAGGAGGCGGCGGCCTTCGCGTTCGCGCGGCCGATGCGGTGGGTGGTAGCGCTACTCGGCAAAGACATCGTTCCATTCTCGATGGCGTCGATCGCGAGCGGCCGCACGACGTACGGCCTGCGCGACGAGGGCACGCCGGCGTTCGAGATCGCGTCGGCGACCGGCCATGCGGACGCGATGGCGTCGGCCGGCATCATGGTCGACCCGGAGCTACGCGCGCAGACCATCCGAGAGGGCGCCGCGAAGCTCGCGTCGGCCGAGGGTGGTGCGATCGACGACGCCGACTTCGACGATCTTCTGCCGGAACTGACGCAGGTGGTCGAGAAGCCGACGCCGTTCGTGGGGCGGTTCGAGGCCGATCACCTCGAGGTGCCGCTGCCGGTCCTCGTGACCGTGATGAAGAAGCACCAGCGCTACTTCCCGGTTCGCGGCAAGGACGGCAAGCTCCTGCCGTGCTTCATCGGCGTGCGAAACGGCGGAGCCGAGCATCTCGAGAACGTCGCGGCCGGAAACGAAGAAGTCATCCGCGCTCGGTTCGCGGACGCGCGCTACTTCTACGACCAGGATCGCAAGCAGACGCTCGAGTCGTGGCTCCCGCGGCTCGGGACGCTCACGTTCCAGGAGAAGCTCGGGTCGTTCCTCGACAAGACCAAGCGCCACGAGAAGCTCGTGCTCGACATCGCGGAGCTGACGGGCAAGTGCGCCGATCGAACGGCGCTCTCGCGCGCCACTGCGATCGGCAAGGCCGACATGGTCACGCGCATCGTGACCGAGTTCCCGTATCTGGCGGGGACGATGGGAGGCGAGTACGCGCGTCTCGACGGCGAGTCCGACGCGGTCGTCACCGCGATCGAAGAACAGTACCTGCCGCAGCCGGGCAAGGACCGCGTCCCGTCGACCGACGAGGGACTGGTGCTCTCGATCGCCGACCGCCTCGACAAGCTCGCGGGCCTGTTCGCGCTCGGTCTGAAACCGACGGGCACCGCGGATCCGTACGCGCTTCGACGCGATGCGCTCGGCCTGATCGTCTCGCTGCTCGAGTCGGGGACCGAGATGTCGCTGCGCGCCGCGCTCGCCAAGGCGGGCTCGCACTTGCCGATCGACGTGAGCGACGAAGCGGTCGAAGAGACGGCCGACTTCGTCGAGCGACGCCTGTCGGTGCTGCTGGGCGAACGCTTCGATCGGCCCGACCTGATCGCGGCGGCCGTGGCTGGCAGTGGCGACAACCCGGTGCGCTGCGTCCGGGCCCTCGAGGTGCTGTCCGATCGGGCCGCGGCGGAAGGCTGGGACGACCTCCTCGTCGCCTACGCCCGCTGCGCTCGACTCGGTCGATCGGAGGGTGCGGAGTCCGGCGGTCTGGATCGTTCGGTGCTTTCGGATCCGAGCGAGCTCGCGCTGGTCGAGCAGCTCGAGAGCGTCCACACCGACGCGCTCGCCTCCGATCCCGCGGCGGCCTTCGATGCGGTCTCGTCTCTCGTCGCCCCGATCCACGCCTTCTTCGACAAGGTGATGGTGATGGACAAGGACGAGGCGATTCGCAACTCGCGTCTCGGCCTTCTCGCTTCGGTCGACTCGCTGCTCTCGTCGCACGTCGACCTCGCGCGCGTCGAAGGCTTCTGAGCCGGATCCTCTTCTCGCGCAACCCGTGCGCGTGAGGCGGGACCACGCATTGCCGGCAGGATGAATCCTGCTACGATGGAGGCATGCGTGTGCCGCTACGAGCCTACGAACGTTTCTCCCCGACGACGGAGCACGGACCGTACCGCGTCGAGGACTACCTCGCGCTTCCGGACGATACGGAGCGGTGCGAGCTTCTGTGCGGGAACTTCTACTTGACGCCGGCCCCGAGCGTGCCGCATCAGGTCGTCCTCGGAGTCCTGTTTCTGCAGTTCGATGCCATCGCCCGCGCAGCCGGCGGCCGTGCGCTCCTTGCGCCGACCGACGTCGTGCTTTCGCGCGATACCGTTTGCCAGCCGGACATGATCTACATCTCGAAAGAGCGGCTCGGGATTCGTTCGCATGCGCGCCTCGAAGACGCTCCCGACCTCGTTGTCGAGATCGTCTCTCCCTCGACGTCGCGCCGCGATCGCATCGAGAAGCTCCGGATCTACCGTGACGCGGACGTGCGGGAGTACTGGATGATCGATCCCGAAGGTCGCTCGTTCGAGTTTCTCGATCTGTCGGGCGAGGATGCCGTCGTGCGACTTGCAGGTGGCGACGTATACGAATCGCCGGTGCTACCCGAGGTCCGACTCGATCTCGTCGACTTCTGGCACGAGGTCGAGGAGCGGCTCGTCTGAAGTTTTCGTGAACCCGAAACGGGTGCGGTCGGTGATACCCTCGTGGAAGAGGTGACCGACCGATGCGAGACCCCGATTCGAGTCCGAGATCGACCCCCGAGAGCGCCGAGCT
>CAZQZX010000201.1:0-13171 GCA_964597885.1 uncultured Planctomycetota bacterium | reverse complement strand
TCCTCGACGAGCCGACCACGGGGCTCGACCCCCGGAGCGCGCGGCGGCTGAAGGATCTCGTCCTCGAGCTCCGCTCCGGCGGCACGACGGTCTTCCTGTCGACGCACATCCTCGACACGGCCGAAGAGCTCTGCGACCGCATCGGGATCCTCGCCGGAGGACGCCTCCGCGGCGAAGGCACGATGGCCGAGCTCCGATCGCGGCGCGACGATGCCTCGCTGGAAGAGATCTTCCTGGAGCTGACGGAGGCCGCCGAGGCCGAGACGGAAGCCGGCGCGGGTAGCGCCGGCCCGGGTAGCGCCGGAGCGGGCAACGATGGAGCGGACTACGGGGCCGGCGCGCGATGAGAGCGCTCCTCGCCACGGAGCTGCGCACGCTGTCGAACCTCTTCCTGCGCCGCTCCGGTCGCAAGGAGCTGATCGGGTTCCTGATCCTGATCAGCTGTACCTTGTTCGGCGGGCTCATCATCGGCCACACCTTCGTCGACGACTCGCGCGTGGTCGAGGCCCTGCAGAAAGACGACACCGGCACCCTCGCACGGCTCTTGCTCGCAACCGCGCTGTTGCCGACGGTCATGCTGGCCCTCGCCGTCGCCATGCAACAAGTCCGGGACGGGCTGTTCGCGAGGCCCGATATCGAGCTCGTCCTCACCTCGCCGAGCCCGCCCTACTCCTCTCTGCTGATGGTCTTCCTGCGGGTCCTCATCGGAACGACCACCATCGGCGCGTCGATCCTGATCGCGCCGACGGTCCTCGTGCTCCTTCGTGCGAATCTCTCGCTCCTGGGCATTCTCCTGATCCCGCCGGCGATCGTGCTGTGCACCGGCCCGGTCATCGCGGTCATCGTCGCCATGCAAGTGCTCCTCAAGCGCTTCCTCGCCACGCCGCGCATCGAGCTCGCGTTCCAGTTCGTCGGCGCGGTGGTGATGATCGCGTTCGCTCTGATCGTCATGATCGGCTTCATGTCGGGCGACGACGAGGCCGAGCGCCTGATGAAGCTGCTCCAGAAAGTCGAAAAGCCGCCGGCGCTCCTCGACTGGCCGGCCCAGCTGCTGCTCGCTCCCTCGGGGCTCGGCATGCCCGTGTCATCGCTCGGCGGCCTCTTGCTGCTCGCGATTCTTCCGGCCGCCGTGATCGGCGTGCTCGGCCCGCTGTATCCCCGCGCCTACGAGAACTCCGTCGTCTCGGGCCCCCCGATCTTCCGCTCGCGGCGCGGCCACGGAAGACGCTGGCCCGCCACGCTCTTCAAATCGATCCTCGCGCGCGACCTGGCCGAGGTCCGTCAGGTACCGGCCAATCTCTTCCTGTTCGTGTTCCTGGCGATCCTGGTGGTTTGGATCGGGATCTCCTCGCTGTGGAGCCCTCCGTCGGGGGGTGCGATCCCGAGCCTCGCGCACGAAGTCTTCGGCCTCGTCCCGCGCTGGACGATGGCTCTACTGATCTCGGCCTCGCTCGTGACGCCCGGCATGGTGTTTGGCGAGAAGGCGCAGTGGCCGCTCCTCGCCTCCGCTCCGATCGACCGACGCACGCTGCTGCTGGGACGCCTCATCGGGCTCTCGTCGCCGCCGGCGTGGTGCCTTCTGGTGACCGTCGTGACCGCCGTCGCCCTCGGCACGAGCGCGCTCGGGGCCGCCTTGTTCCTGCTCGTCGCGATTCCCTCGTTCGTGCTGACCATGGCGACCGTCGCCTTCGCGGGAACCCTCCCGTTCACGGCCAACACCCACGCCAAGTCGTCGGGGATGGACCTGGTCGGCGTGCTGCTGCCGCAGGTTTTCGTCATCGGCCAGGCGATCGGCCTGCTCGTGCTCGCGATGAAGGCGCAATCGTGGACGCGGCGGTACTACGAATCGCGCGGGCCGTTCGAGGGGTGGCCGGAAGCCGCGATCTACGCGACGCTACTCGGATCGCTCTGGGTCGTCGGGCTCGGCGTCGCGTTCCTCGAATGGAAGCTCGCCGTACGCCAGCACGAGAAGCTGCTCGACCCGCGCTGAGTGAGCCTCAGACCCAGCGGTCGAAGAGGCGGTCGAGCTCTTCGATCGTCAGCGGCTTGCGGATCGTCGCGTCGACCCCCGTATCGCGCGCGACGTCGCTCGACGAGATGGCGATGATCGGGAGATGCCGCGACTCGCTCGATCGCGAATCGCGAAGCGTCCCGACGACCCCGGCGAGCTCGTCCGAGTCACCGGGAATCGCGGCGTCGACGAGCACGATGTCGTACACCACCGCGTTGGCGGCATCGATCGCCTCCGCCATCGAAGCCACGACGTCGACGCGGCTGTTCATGCGCTCGAGCATGCGCATCGCGACCGCCTGATCGACGACGTTGTCCTCGACGAGAAGCACGCGATGAGGACGCGGCGCTGCGTGGGGATCGCTCATCCGACCGACCTCGTCCAGCGGGCCATCGGATTCGCCGGCGGACCCGCGATCGGGATCCACGGCGTGGCACAGCGCTCGGTGAAGCGAGCGCTCGCGCATGGGCTTGGGGAGATACGCATCCAGCCGGAGCTGCGCGGCTTCCTCGCGCGAGAGTCGCTTGTCCGCCGTCGTCAGCATGACGGCCGAGACGTTCTTGATCGCCTCGTCGCTTCGGATCTCGTGGATCAGCTGGGCTCCGTCCATGCGCGGCATCGCCGAATCGAAAACGACCAGGTCGTAGGGCTTGCCGGCCGCGGCGGCATGCCGCAAGCGCTCGAGCGCTTCGTCACCGTCGCCGACCGTATCGGCCGCGAGATCCCAGGCGCGGAGCTTCTTCTTCAGGAGCAGCCGCTGGGTTCGGTTGTCGTCCACGCACAGCGCGCGTCGTCCGCGGAACGCGTCCATCGGGGCCGAGGCCGGGCGGATCCTGCGGCGCCGTTCCGGGCGATCGAGCTTCACCGAGAACCAGAACGTGCTGCCCTTGCGGTCCTCACTGCGAACGCCGATGCGGCCGCCCATCAGCTCGGCCAGCTGCTTGACGAGCGCCAGGCCGAGGCCCGCGCCGCCGTGCCGCTGACTGAACGAGCCGTCGAGCTTCGAGAAGGACTCGAACAGGCGTTCGTGCTCTTCGCGAGAAACGCCGATGCCGGTGTCGCGCACGTCGAAACGGATCTCGACGCTGCTCGGTCCGCTCGCATCCGGCATCGGGAAGGCCTGCAGGATCACCTCGCCCTCGTCGGTGAACTTGATCGCGTTGTCGACGAGGTGCACGAGGATCTGACGCAGACGGCCGGCATCGCCGACGACCACGGATGGCGTCTCGGGGTGGATCAGATAGACGAGCTCGATGCCCTTGCGGTGGGCGCGCTCGGCGAGGAGCTCCATCACGTCCTCGACGATCGTGGCGAGCTCGAAGTCGTAGTGCTCGAGGACGAGCTCCCCGCTCTCGAGCTTCGAGAAGTCGAGGATGTCGTTGACGAGCGAGAGCAGCGACTCGCTCGACTGGCGAACGATCTCGCAGTACTCGCGCTGTTCCTCTTCGAGCGTCGTGTCGAGGAGCAGGCCCGTCATCCCGATGATGCCGTTCATCGGCGTGCGGATCTCGTGGCTCATGCTCGCGAGGAACTCGTTCTTCGCGCGCGCCGCCTCTTCGGCCGCCTCGCGCGCGTGCATCATCTGCTCTTCGGCCTGCACGCGCTCGAGCTCCGCGCTCACGCGGGCCGAGAAGATCGAGACGACCGCCACGGCCTGCGGGTCCTCGATCGGGGATTCGTCGAAGGCCGCGACGATGCCGACCGGCTCGCCGAAACCGTTGACGATCGAGACACCGAGGTACCCCTCGATGCCGAGCTCCTGCAGGATCGAGTCCTCGGGGAACTGGCGACGCACGCCGGCCGGGAAGTAGCAGACGCGCTTCTGGATCGCATCTTCGCAGGGTGTCGCGTCGAGGGAGTACGTGAACGGATCGGCGAAGCCCTCTCCCGTCCAGAAGGAGAGCGTGTCCGCCCACTCGCGACGCCCCGGGTTGATCTCGCAAACGATCGCGTACTTCACGCCGAGCGCATTGGCGAGGTGCTGGGTGATGCCGTCGAAGAACGCCCGCCCGATGCCGCCGTTGCTGCCGCGCAAGATCGCGTGCAGGAGCCGCTCGATCCGGTATCGCTCCTGCTGGGACTGCTCGACCCGCTCCCGCGCCGCCTCGAGCTGGGACGTGAGCGCACGGACCTTGCCGTCCATCTCCGAGGGATCCGCGGCCCCCGGAACGGGGATCTTCTTGCCCTCGAGGTCACGGATGAGGCTCGCGAGGCGCGTACGGATCTTCGACTGGAGCGGCTCCTCGACCTGGTGGATCAGTTCGATCAGCGCTCGCTCGGGATTGGATCGCTTACGGTTCATGGGCGGGAGAGAGGGGACCAGCGGACGGACCCAGGGGATGGGTCCACTCGGCATTATCGGACCGGGAGGCCCCCACTTGAGCGGGATCCCGGGCCGCAGACCGGTCGCGGGGCGATTTTCGGCGGGAAGACGGACCCCCCCCGGGCCTCGGGGGATCGGGACGACCGCTAGACGAGGCCGTACTTCCGGCGGATGTTCGGGAGGAGATAGTCCGCGAAGGCCGTTTCGAGGTCGTGCGCCGGCTTCCAGCCCCAGTCGGACACGGCCGCGCGGTCATCCACCGTCTCGGGCCACGAATCGACGATTCCCTGGCGCGCCTCGTCGACCGCCCAGCTGATCTCGGCCCCGGGGAACTCCCGGCGGACGATCTCGGCCACGTCCCCCGCGCTCGGAGAGAAGCCGCCGATGTTGTAGACGCACCGGGTCAGGCTCCCCCGCTCCACCGCCTCGAGCCGCCGCAGCGCGGTCACCGCATCCGGCATGGTGATGAACGGGATCCGGGTGTCCTCGCGCACGAACGACGCGTACGGCTGCCCCTTGGCGGCCGAATGGATCATCTCGGGGGCGAAGTCGCTCGTCCCGCCGGTCGGCTCGGTGAACGCCGAGATCACGCCCGGGAAGCGAATGCAGCGGAAGTCGACGCCGCCGGGCTTGCGGTCCTTGGCGAGCTGGCGGTAGTGGCTCATGTAGTAGCGGCCGAGATGCTCGCAGGCGAGCTTGTTGCAGCCGTACATGGTAGTCGGCTCGAGGAACTGCGATTCGTCCACGTCCCCGGCGGCCCGCTTGGCCTCGAGATCCGGGATTCCGTAGGCCGCGATCGAGCTCGGGAAGAGGAACTTCACCGTATGGCCGTGGGACGCCGACTGGGCCGCGGCCAGGCGCAGCAGGTTGAGCGTCCCCTCCACATTCACCTGATGGGCGGCCTCGGGGTTGAACTCGGCCCGTGTCGAGAGCAGCGCGGCGAGGTGGAAGATCGTGGTGATCTCGTACGACGCGAGCAGCCGGTCCACGAGGTTGTTGTCGACGACGTCGCCGACGTGGGTCTCGCGGCACAGCTCGCGCACCTTCGGATCACATTCCCTGAGATCGATCGCCACGATGTCCCGATGCCCTTCGGCGTGCAGCGCTTCGATCAGGCCGTGGCCGAACTCCCCGTTCGCACCGGTGACGAGCGTGGTGGTCTGCCGACTCTGGCCGGCATCGCCGGACGGTTGATTGGCGGGGTTCATCAGGGGCTCCTTGCGGGAAAGACGCGCGATTCTAGCGGCGGCCCCCGATTCTTGCAAACCCCGGCACCACTTCCTAGGATCCCGTTTTGCAAGGAAGGAACCCCCACGATGCCGAGGATTACCCTCCCCGACGGTTCGATCAAGGAATTCGACCGTCCCGTCACCGCCCTCGAAGTGGCTGAAGACATCGGCAGCCGGCTCGCCAAGGCCGCGCTCGGCTGCAAGGTGAACGGGACGCTCAGCGATCTCGCCACCGAGCTCGCCGAGGATTGCGAGCTCTCGATCGTCACGCCCACGACGCGGGACGGCGCCGTCGACGAGGATGCGCAGTACCTCCTCCGGCACTCGTGCGCGCACGTCATGGCCGAGGCCATCCAGCGCGTCCGTCCGGGCACGCAGCTCGTGTACGGACCGCCCGTCGACGTGGGCTACTACTACGACATGGCGGTCGAGGGCGATCCCCTCTCGAGCGACGACTTCGAGGCCATCGAGAAGGAGATGGCGGCGATCATCGCCGAGGACCGTCCCTTCACCCGCTACGAGCTCAACTCGGACGAGGGGCTCTCGAAGCTCCGCGACGAGGGATCGAAGTACAAGATCGACAACGCCGAGCGCGCGCTCGAAGCCGATCCGTCGGCGGCGATCTCGTTCTACGCGACCGGCGAGCCCGGCAAGAACTGGGAAGACCTCTGCCGCGGTCCGCACGTGCCGTCGACCGGGCGCATCGGCTCGTTCAAGGTGATGTCGCTCGCGTCGAGCTACTGGCACGGCGACGAGAACAGCGACAGCCTCACCCGCGTGTACGGCATCGCGTTCGCCACCAAGAAAGAGCTCGGCAAGCACGTCGAAGCGCTCGAGGAGGCCAAGCGTCGCGACCACCGCGTCCTCGGCAAGAAGCTCCAGCTCTTCGTGATCGACGAGCAAGTCGGCCAGGGCCTCATCCTCTGGACGCCGCGCGGTTCGATCGTCCGCGACGAGCTCCAGAAGTTCATCTCGATCGAGCTGACCCGGCAGGGATACTCGCAGGTCTTCACCCCGCACATCGGCAAGCTCGACCTGTATCGCACCAGCGGGCACTTCCCGTACTACCAGGAGTCGCAGTATCCGCCGATCGTGCGGCGCGACACCATGGCGGACCTGTCGGAAGAGGGATGCACCTGCGCCGAGCTGACCCACCGGCTCGAGAGCACCGAGAAGGACGCCCTCGACGGCTACCTCCTCAAGCCGATGAACTGTCCGCACCACATCAAGATCTTCGCGTCGCAGCCGCGCTCGTACAAGGAGCTCCCGGTCCGGCTCGCCGAGTTCGGAACCGTGTACCGCTGGGAGCAGTCCGGCGAGATCGGCGGCATGACGCGCGTGCGAGGCTTCACCCAGGACGACGCCCATCTGTTCTGCACCGAGGAACAGATCGCCGACGAGATCAAGGGTTGCCTGTCGATCGTGAAGCTGATCTTCGGCACCCTCGGGATGACCGACTACAAGGTGCGCGTCGGCCTTCGCGACCTCGACTCGAGCAAGTACATCGGCGACCCGGACAACTGGGACAAGGCCGAGCAGGCCTGCCGCGACGCCGCCGCGACGCTCGGCGTGCCGTTCACCGAGGAGGCCGGCGAGGCCGCGTTCTACGGCCCGAAGATCGACTTCGTCGTGAAAGACGTGATCGGCCGCGAGTGGCAGCTCGGCACCGTCCAGGTCGACTACAACCTTCCCAAGCGCTTCGATCTCAGCTACACCGGCTCGGACAACAAATCGCACCGACCGGTGATGATCCACCGCGCGCCGTTCGGCTCGATGGAGCGGTTCGTGGGCGTCCTGATCGAGCACTTCGCCGGAGCCTTCCCGACCTGGCTCGCCCCTGAGCAGGTCCGCGTGATTTCGATCCACGAAAAGAGCAACTCTTACGCGAGCCAGGTGTTCAGCGCTCTCCTGGACATCGGGGCGCGAGTGACGCTCGACGATTCGAAGGATCGGATCCAGCAGAAGATCCGCGATGCGGCCGAGTGGAAGATCCCGTACATGGTCGTCGTCGGGCCGCGAGACGCCGAGGCCGGCACGGTCAGCGTGCGCGCCCACGGAATCCAGAAAGATCTCGGAGCGATGGAGTTGACGAAGTTCGTCGAGACCATCGACAATGAGATCCGATCCCGCGGCGAGACGACGGTAAAGTCGCACTTCGAGTAGGCACGGCCCGGTACGTCCTGGCGGCCGTTCCGTCTCCACCGCGCTGGCGCGAACCGTGAGCAACGGTTTCGGGTGGCTTGAATCTTGAGCGACGAACGACGGACGATCTGGCTGTTCGGGATCCTGGGGGCCATCGCCCTCGGGGTCGCCCTCGTGCTGCTCCTCCCGCGCTTGCTCGGCAGTCCCGACCCGATGCTCGAGCCGCGCGGCACCGATACCCCGCCGCGTGAAGCTCCCGACGCGCAGGCCGTGCCTCCTCGAGTCGAGGCGCAGTCCGAGCGCGAGCCGCGCAGCCGCATCGAGGCCGCGCCGCAGCCGGCCGCCGTGCCGGCCCCGGGAGAGCCCGCTCTCTTGCGGCTGATCGACGAGCAGGATCGCCCCGTGGCATCCGCCGAGGTCGTCTTCCGGGATCACTCGGACCTCCCCACCGATGTGCGCTCGCTGCCGCTTGGGCACCCCCGGCTCGTCGCTTTATCCGCCGGCCGGGACATCGTGCTGCGGTCGGATGCGCGAGGCGAGGTCACGCTGCCCGTCTTCCGCGCCGAGGCCGTGGTCGAGGCGCGGGCGGAAAAGCTGTTCGGCGCGCGTCGCCTCGGCGCCCATGAACGACGCCCCTATGTCCTGAGCCTCCGCGCGGATCGCACCCTCGAAGTGCGCACCGAGCGCAACGGGACGCCCGTGCCCGACGTCCCGATCGCGCTGTTCTCACAGGCCGCGCTCACTCCGACACTCGCGGCGGCACCGCTGTGGCTCGGGCGGACCGGACCCGACGGCGTGGCGATCATCCCGAACGTGCGCTCTTACGTCGCCCAGGAATCCCGGACCGAGGCCGACCGAAGGACGGCGAGCTTCGTGACGGTCGGGCTGGCGTTTCCGCTCCGCGCACCCGTACAGCAAACGCTCGACCCGGAGGCCTTGCCCGAGGAGGCGGTGCGGCTCGAGGTTCCGCCGACGGGAGCGCTCAACCTGTTCCTGCTCGACGACCGCGACGAAGCGTACACGGACCCGGTACGGCTCTTCCTCGGATCGCGTCCGCCGGACACCGGTCCGTTCGCGCTCGAGATGACGGCCGAGGGCGGCTCCGTCTCGCTGCCGATGGTCGAAATCGACTTCCGATTCGGGATCTCGGCCGAGCCCGTCGACGCGAGCCTGCGGCCGGTCCAGGTCGAAGTGGAAACGCCCGAGCGTGCGAACGAGTACAAGGACGTACCGATCCGGTTCGGCGCACGGAACCCGATCGTGACGGCACGTCTGCTCGACCCGAACGGACGCCCGGTCGCGAATCGCGGTGTGCGCCTCGTTCCGTGGACGAGCGATCGCCGGCGCTCGCCGCTCCCCTACGGCAAGGGCACGACCGACGCCGAGGGTCTCCTGCAATGCGCGCTGCCGCTCGAGAACCGCGGCCATCGATGGCGCTACCCCGTCCCGTACGAAAAGGTCGAATCGCTCGCGATCCAGGTCCCGCTCGACGGCCTCGAGAAGGAAGCCAATACGCAGGACCCACCCGACGGCGAGCAGCCCGAGTGGTCGGCGAAGATCCCGTTCACGCCGATCGAGGAAGGCGAGACGCGGCATCTCGGGGACATACGCCTCGAGTCGGTACCGCTTCTCGTTGCGGGAACGGTGCTCGACCCCGCGGGCCGCCCGCTCCCCGGCGCGCGCGTCGTCGTCGGCAACCCGAGGCGACGCGTCGTCGACCGAACCGACGATGAGGGACGCTACGAGATCCGACGCCTGCCGGGCGTCACCGACCTGACGCTCGTCGGGTATCACCGGGAGTACCGCGACTCGGTCAAGAATCGTACGTTCGTCCCCGGCGACAATCCCGTCGAGATCCGGATGCGCGGCGTCACCACGCTCGAAGGCACGCTCGTGCTCGCGCCCGGCGTCCCGAGAGAGCGCCTGAAGCTCCGCATCGAATCCCCGAGGCGGCAGAACTCGATCCGCGTCGATCGCAACGGCGGCTTCCGCTTCTACGTCCCGACCGGTCCGGCGACGCTTCTGGTCGAAGTGACGGGCGACGAGCGCCCGGTGGCCTCGATTGGCCCGATCGAGCTCGAGCGCGGCCAGCGAAACGATATCGGCGAGATCGACCTTCGCGACAAGATCCGCGCGTTCGTGGTGCGCGTCCTCTCGCCGAGCGGTGAGCCCGTCGGCGGCGCGCTCTTCACCGCGGTGCACCGGCGGCCGAGACGACCCAACGAGTTCGGATTCGGGAACTCCATCGGCCGCGCCGACGCGTTCGGACGCATGCCGCTCGTCACCGGCGCCGACGCGATTCCCGTCGAGGTGCAGGGCGCCGGCTTCCGTCCCCAGGAGTTCACGCTGGCACCGGTCGATCGCGACCTCGTGCTCGCCGAGGCCACGCGGCTCGAGCTCTCGGTCGACAACCAGGACACCGCCGTACCCGACGGCTATCGCCTCGAGGCGCGCATCTACGAGTCGAAGGCGCGCTCCCGATCCAAGCAGACGATCCGCCGCGTGGGGCCGCGCCAAGACGACCCGCCCTCGGACGCGTTCCTGCTCTCGTACCCCGGCGGATACGAGGTCTACTGGTGCCTCGTCCCGGAGAAGGCGCGGGCCGACGAGTTCGGGACGTCGATCTCGGAGCCGCAGTCGATCCAGGTCGGCGAGAGCGACACGCTCGTTCGCCACACGACGACGATCCTGCCGGGCGATCTCGAGTCCGCGCGTCTGCGGGCCGAGCGCCGCAAGGAGCCGCGCTGATGACGGCCGACGCACCACGTATCGACGGCGCAAGGCTCCTCGGACGGCTCGCGGAGCTCGCGCGGATCGGTGCGATCGAGGACGGCCGCGGCGCCTGCCGGCTGGCGCTCGGCGACGAGGATCGCGAGGCGCGGCGAACGCTCGACGATTGGATGCGCGACGCCGGGCTTCGCGTCACGTACGACGCGATCGGCAACCAGTTCGGGACGCTCGACGGCGAAAGCGACGGCCCGCACGTCATGCTCGGCTCGCACATCGATACCGTCGGCACCGGCGGACGCTTCGACGGCAGCCTCGGCGTGCTCGCGGCGCTCGAGGTCGCCTGCAGCTTTCGCGACGCCGGTCATCGTCCGAAGCACCCGCTCACCGTCGCCGCCTTCACGAACGAGGAAGGCGTGCGCTACCAGCCGGACATGATGGGCAGCCTCGCGTACGCGGGCCGCATCGATCTGACCGAGACGCTCGACACGATCGGTATCGACGGCACCCGCCTCGGATCGGAGCTCGAGCGCATCGGCTACGCCGGCGACGACGCTCCCGGCAGCCTCCCCGTCCGCGCCTTCGTCGAGCTTCACATCGAGCAGGGGCCGCTCCTCGAGCAGGAAGGCCGCACGATCGGGGTGGTCGAAGGCGTGCAGGGAATCTCCTGGACGGAATTCGTCCTGCGCGGCGCCGCCAACCACGCCGGCACGACGCCGATGTCGATGCGCAAGGATGCCGGTGTCGTTGCCGCCGGCATCGCCGCCTACGCGCGCGAGCTCTGTGACACGATCGGCCACGACCACCGGGCGACCGTCGGATCGTTCGAGCTCGAGCCGAATCTCGTGAACGTCATCCCCCGCCGCGCGCGCCTGACCGTCGATCAGCGGAACCGCGACGACGGTCTCCTGCGTCGCGCCGACGAGATGCTGCTCGCCCGGGCCCGATCCCTCGCCGCGGCCGAGAACGTCACACTCGAGCACCGCTCGCTCGCCCGTGTCGCCCCGGTGGACTTCGACGAGGCGCTCGTCGGCCTCGTGCAATCGTCGGCCGAGACGCTCGGGCACTCGTCGATGCGTCTCACGAGCGGCGCCGGGCACGACGCGCAGATCCTCGCCCCGTCGCTTCCGGCCACGATGATCTTCGTCCCGAGCCGCGGCGGCATCAGCCACAGCCCGGACGAGTGGACGAGCGACGAGCACATCCTCGCCGGGGCCGAAGTGCTGCTGGCCGTCGCGCGCGAGCTGGCGGGCTAGAGGCGAGCACGATGAACCTCGACATCGATCCGAAGCGGCTCGCGACCGTCCGAGAAGCCACCGGATGCCCGAACGGGCAGATCGTGGAGCACGTCCAGTCGCTGTGGAGCGGCTACGGCGCGATCTACCGCTTCGCGGACGAGCGGACCTCCTTCATCGTCAAGCACGTGTCGCCGCCGAGCGAGCGCCACCACCCGCGCGGCTGGAGCAGCGATCGAGGCCACGAACGGAAGCTGCGCTCCTACGCGGTCGAGTCCGAGTGGTATCGGACGTTCGCGCCGCGCTGCGACGCAGCCTGCCGGGTCCCCGAAGCGATCCATCTCGAGGCCGGCGAAGGGTCGTGGCTCTTCGTCCTCGAAGATCTCGACGCCGCCGGATTCGCGCGACGCCGACATCAGCTGAGCGACGCCGAGATGCGGGCGTGCCTGACGTGGCTCGCCCACTTCCACGCGACGTTCCTCGGTGTCGAGCCCGACGGCCTCTGGGAGGTCGGCACCTACTGGCATCTGGCGACGCGACCGGACGAGCTCGCGGTGATGCAGGAGGATCGCCTTCGAGAAGCCGCGGACGAGCTCGACCGCCGGCTCAACGAGGCGCAGTACCGGACGCTGGTCCACGGCGACGCCAAGGTCGCCAACTTCTGCTTCGGCGACGATGGCGCGCGCGTCGCCGCCGTCGACTTCCAGTACGTCGGCGGCGGGGTCGGCGTGAAGGACTTCGCCTACTTCCTCGGCAGCTGCCTCGACGAGTACAAGTGCCGCCGTCACGCCGAGCGGTGGCTCGACGAGTACTTCGCCCTGCTCCGTTCGGCGCTCGCCGAACGACGACCCGACACGGACGCCGACGCCATCGAAGCCGAATGGCGCGCCCTCTACCCGATCGCCTGGGCCGACTTCGTGCGGTTCCTCGTCGGCTGGGCGCCCGAGCACACCAAGATCCACGGCTACAGCCGCGACATCACGGAGGCCGTGCTGGAAGAACTTGCGGGCTGAACGGGCGTCCCGCCGCCTCGGACATGACGCCCCAATGAAAAAGGGCGCCCCTCCCGTGCGGGAGAAGCGCCCTTCGAGGGAATCCAGATTCGCGGTCTAGCCCTGCTCGGCCTTCATTTCGGCGAGGAGGGTGTGGATCGCGGTGTCGAGCTGATCGCCACGGACGTTCTTGTAGCGGATGACGCCCTTGTGGTCGATGACGTAGGTCGTCGGCCAGCCCTTGATGTTCCACTTCGTCGCGATGGGGCCGTTGGTGCTGCCCCCGTCCCAGAAGGATCGCCAGGTAAGGTTCTTCTCGGCGATGGTCTTCTTCAGCGCTTCGCGATCTCGATCACTGTTCACACCGATGATGGCAAACGGCTCGTTCGCCAGATCTTTCACGAGCGACCGCTCGTGAGGGTACATGGCCCGGCAGGGGCCTCACCAGTCGCCCCAGAAGTCGAGGAAGACGACCTTGCCGCGGTCATCCGACAGCTTGAAGCCGACTCCGT
>CAZQZX010000200.1:11248-13205 GCA_964597885.1 uncultured Planctomycetota bacterium | reverse complement strand
CATTCGCTCGGCGACGATCATCGACTTCACCTACGCGACGCTCCTGTACTACTTCAAGGAGCTGAACGACATCCCGATGTCGACCACGTGGGTGTTCCTCGGCCTCATCGCCGGCCGTGAGTTCGCCGTCGCCACGATCGACAAGGTGCGCTCGCCGCGAGACACCGGGAAGATCGTCGGCATGGACGCGCTCAAGGCCTTCCTCGGCCTCGTCATCAGCGTCGCGATGGCGCTCGGTCTGCCGCCGCTGGCCCGGATGCTGTCCGAGCGAGTCACCGGCGGATGACCGGAGCCGGCTCCGGGAGCCGCTCGAACGAAGCGACACTCGTCGCCGCCGCGATCGAGGGAGACGAGGCGGCCCTCATCCAGCTGCTCGAGCGGCACGGGCCTTCGATTCGGGCCGGAGTCGGGCGTTCGATCGCGAGCAAGTGGCGGAGCGTCCTCGAAGCGGACGACGTCATGCAGGTCACCTACCTCGAGGTGTTCCTCCGGATCGGGAAGTTCGTGCCCGGGGGAGAGGGGGCCTTCGCGGGGTGGTTGCGCCGCATCGCCGACAACAACACCCGCGACGCCGTGAAGGAGCTCGGCCGCGAGAAGCGCCCGCATCCGGATCGGCGCCTCGAGCTCGCGGGGCCGGCCGAGTCGGCGGCGCTCCTGCTCGAGCAGCTCGGCTGTACCACGACGACGCCGAGTCGACACGCAGCGCGCGACGAGACGCAGCGTGCTCTCGAGACGATCCTCGGCGAGCTGCCCGAGGACTACGCCGAAGTGGTCCGCGGCTTCGACCTCGAGGGCCGAACGGCGCGCGACATCGCCGACCGGATCGATCGGACTCCCGGCGCCGTCTACATGTTGCGAGCCCGTGCGCACGACCGCATGCGTGAGCTCCTCGGCTCGGCGAGCCGGTACTTCACCGAGCATCCCTGAGCGCACGTGCCCCGAGCGAGCCGCCGCCGGGACGCGATTCTTTTTTCGGAAGCCGCGTGACCGTGCGCTCGGCGTGTCGCTCTTCCCTTGGACCCGGTCCCGAGGACGTGGTACAGAGAGCGCATGGCTAGCGAATCGTCGCGAGAATCCGATCTGATCCGGCGGGCCCAGGCCCAGGCCAAAGCGGTGAAGTCCCGGTCCGGGCCGGCCTCGCGGGAGTCCCGTGTCGCGACGGCGCCTCTCGAGAAGCTGCTCCCGGGATACCGCCTCGTCGGCGAGCCGAGCCGCGGCGGGCAGGGCGTCGTCCATCGGGCGCACCACGTCGAGACGGGTCGCGACGTCGCCATCAAGGTCGTGCGCGAAGGGCCGCTCGCCACGGCGTCGGAGATCAGCCGCTTCCAGCGCGAGGTCCAGATCCTCGGGGCGCTGCGGCATCCGCACATCGTCACGATCCACGACAGCGGACGCGCCGAAGGCGTCTTCTACTACGTGATGGACTACATCGACGGTCAGCCGCTCGATGCCTACATCACGACGCATCGACCGTCGCCGCGGCAGATCCTCGAGCTGTTCGTGCGCATCGGCGCGGCGGTGAACGCGGCGCACCTGCGCGGAATCCTTCATCGCGATCTGAAGCCCGGCAACATCCGGGTCGACCGGCAAGGCGAGCCTCACGTGCTCGACTTCGGTCTCGCGAAGCATGTCGGC
The DNA here is from genome assembly GCA_964597885.1 of uncultured Planctomycetota bacterium. Lineage (GTDB taxonomy): Bacteria > Planctomycetota > JACOTG01 > JACOTG01 > JAUIME01 > CAZQZX01. Next base: position 11,570 of record CAZQZX010000200.1, on the reverse strand, counting down.
GACGCGCTCGATTCCGGTGCGGACTCGCCGGCGGGCGAGCCGATGACGCGGACGGGGCAGTTCGTCGGGTCGCTCCCGTGGGCCAGTCCCGAACAGGCCGAAGGTCGTTCCGATGTCGATCTGCGTACCGACGTCTACTCGCTCGGGGTGCTGCTCTTCCAGATGCTCACGGGGCAGTTCCCGTACGTGGTGAGCGGAGGCATGCGCACGGTACTGGACGCGATCGTGAGCACCGAGCCGCCGCGCCCCAGTCGCCTCGAGCCCGATCTCGACGACGAGATCGATACGATCGTTCTCACCTGCCTGCGCAAGGAACCGGACC
>CAZQZX010000200.1:0-11238 GCA_964597885.1 uncultured Planctomycetota bacterium | reverse complement strand
ATCGTGGCGGCCGGCGAGTCTGTGTTCTGGGCTTAGAGTGCGGGCGAGCTGGCGCGCGACCTCGAGCGGTACCTGGCGGGGGAGCCCATCGACGCGAAGCGGGACAGCTCGGCGTACGTTCTGCGAAAGACGTTGCTGCGGCACCGCGTGGCGATCTCGGTAGCGTTGCTGTTCGTGGTGCTCGTCACCGGATCGTCGGTGGCGCTGTCGATCCTCTACGGCGAGCAGGTCGAGCAGAGCCGCATCGCGGAGCGAGAGGCGGACCGCGCGAACGACGCGGCGAACGACGCACGGGAACAGACCCGCATCGCGAAGGAGGCCGAGCGCATCGCGACCGAGCAGTCGCGGATCGCGAAGGAACAGTTCCGCCTCGCGGCGCAGGAGTCGAAGCGCGCGACCGAGCAGTCGCGCATCGCGCAGGAAGAGAAGGAACGAGCGGTGGCGCTCGCCGAGGAGTCCGCCGAGCGCTTCGAGATCGCGTGGGACACGTTCCGCTTCGTGATGTCGAAGGTCTACACGCGCCTGCACTACGTGGGCGGGACGTCGGAAGCGCGGCTCGAGATCATGGAGGGCCTTCGCGATCGCTTCGCGGAGCTGCTCGGGAGTGCGAGCTCGCTCGAAGCGGGCATGCGCGTCGATCTCGCCAATCTCGAGCTCTCGCTGGCTCGGCTCGCGACCGAGCACGGACGATTCGACGAGGCGCAGCGGCACGCGAACCGTTCGCTCGAGATCTTCGAGGAGCTCGACCTCGAGGATCGCACGACCGGGTTCGGGGACGATCCGGATCTGGCCCAGGGCGCGATCGCGCTCGCGTGGGCGCTGCGGTTCCAGGGCGATCTCGCGATGCGGCGCGGCGAGCTGCAGAACGCCGGCGGATGGTACCGGCGGCGGCTCGCGATCCTGGAGCGCAGCGTCGAGGAACAGCCGGACGATCTCGAGGCGCGACGCGGACTCGCCCACGGTTACGTGTCGCTCAGCGACTGGGCGAAGGCCGCGCACGATATCCGCCTCGAGCGCGAATGCACCGACAAGCTCTACGAGATCCGACGAGCCCTTGCCGAAGCCGAGCCGGACTCCGGTCAGAACATTTTCGAGCTCAGCGTCGCGATCGATCGCCAGTTCCGGATCGCCCTGCAGCTCGGGGAGCTCGACCGCGCCGAGAAGCTCGCGCGCGAGTGCCTCCGGCTGCGCAAGACCCTGTACGAAGCGGACCGCACGAATCGACTTTCGGTGCGCGGTCTCTCCGCGGTGTACGAACAGCTGGCCCTTCTTGCCGAGCGTCGCGGACAACATGAGGAAAGCCGACGCTGGGCGCTCGAGATGCACGCCACGAAGGAAGAGCTCGTCCGGCTCGAAGGGCAGAATCCGACGTATCGCACGGATCTCGGGATCGCCAAGGCGAGGCTCGCTCAGGTGTCTCGGGCGCTCGGCGCACTCGACGATGCCGAGGGCTACGCGGAGGATGCGGCGGAGATCTTCGACGCGGTGCTTCGCAACGAGCCCGACTACGCCACCGCGCAGACGAACCTGATCTGGTGCCGCGAGTATCTGGCCGAAGCGGCACGCGAGCGAGGGAACGTCGAGGTCGCCGCGGAGCGGCAGGGCGCGCTCATGCGGTTGCTCGCGCAGATGGCCCGGCGGCCGAACGCCAACCCTCGCGTGCTGGTGCAGTACGCGCTCGAGCTTCTCGAGGAGGGGCCGCACCGGGATCCCGACCTCGCCGTCGAGATGGCGTCGCTCGGAGTGGAGCGGAGCGGCGGCCGCAATCCGATGTACCTGCACGCCCTCGCCAAGGCGCGCTTCGCCTCCGGGGATCCCGCGTCGGCGCTCGAGGTTGCCGAACGAGCGATGGCGCTCGTCCCGGCCAAGCGGACCGATCTGCGCCACGAGCTGAAGCTGGCGGTGCGCGCCTACCGCGCGGCGCTCGGATCGGAGTAACGTACGGCGTCGCGAAGCGAGGTCGTGCCTAGGAGACCGTGCTCGAACGAGCCGTGAGCGCCCGGCGTGCCGCGAGTGCCCGGTCGCGCGCTTCGGTGAGCGTCGGTCCGACCGCCGTGAGATGACCCATCTTGCGCCCGGGTCGGGCCTCGGCCTTTCCGTACAGATGGAGCGCGACGGCCTCGGTCGCGCATACCGACGCCCAGTCCGGCTCGCCGTCTTGCCAGAGATCGCCCAGCAGGTTCACCATGGCCGCGGGCGTGTGCTGCGTCGGGGAACCGAGCGGAAGCCCGCACACGGCGCGCACCTGCTGCTCGAACTGACTGCAGACGTGGCTGTCGATGGTGACGTGCCCCGAGTTGTGCGGCCGCGGCGCGATCTCGTTGACGAGCAGCTCGCCGTTCGGCAGCAGGAACATCTCGACGCAGAGCACGCCGACCACGTCCCAGGCCTCGAGCAGCGTCCGCGTGAAATCGTGCGCCTGCACGGCGGTGCGCTCGGGGATGTCGGCCGGCGACAGTGTGACGTCGAGGATGTGTCGATGATGATCGTTGTCGAACGGCTGGTAGAGGGCGATCGATCCGTCGAGCCCGCGCGCGCCGACGACCGAGATCTCACGTTCGAACGGCGCGACGGCTTCGAGCACCGCGGTCGAGCGTCCGATGTCGGACCAGGCGCGCTCGGCGTCTTCGGGCTGCTCGATGCGGGCCTGTCCCTTTCCGTCATAACCCCATGCGGCGGTCTTCAGGATCGAGGGGGTTCCGATGTCGTCGACGGCGGCCGCAAGGTCGTCTTCGCTTTCGATGGCGGCGAAACGAACCGTCGGTACGCCGGCGGCCGCGAGCGCTCGCTTCTCACGCAGGCGGTTCTGGGTCGTGTGCAGAAGTTCGCCGCCGGGCCGCACGGGTGCGTGCTTCTCGGCCGCGGCGACCGTCTCGGCCGGGACGTTCTCGAACTCGAACGTGACCACGGCGACCTGCTCCGCGAAGCGGCTCACCGCGTCGACGTCGTCGTACGGGGCGCAGTGCTCCTGGTGCGCGATCTGTCCGGTCGGCGAGTCGCCCTCAGGAGTGAGCACGCTCACGCGATAACCCATCTGCCGGGCCGCCAGCGTGAACATGCGTCCAAGCTGGCCGCCGCCGAGCATGCCGAGGGTCGCGCCGGGAAGGATCGGATCGAGCTTGCTCATTCGAGCTCGGCCTCCGCCGAACGCGCCGTCTGTTTCTCGCGGAACTTCCGCAGTCGATCCCGGAGGGCCTCGTCCGTCGTGCCCAGGATCGACACGGCCAGGAGCCCCGCGTTGCGCGCGCCGGCTTCACCGATCGCGAGCGTCCCCACGGGAATGCCGGCCGGCATCTGAACGATGCTGAGGAGCGAGTCGACCCCGCGCAGCACGCGGCTCTCGACCGGGACGCCGAGCACCGGAACCGTCGTGTGGCTCGCGACCATACCCGGCAGGTGTGCGGCTCCGCCGGCGCCGGCGATGATCACGCGCAGGCCGCGCTCCTCGGCAGTGCGCGCGTAGTCGCGCATCCGATCCGGGGTTCGATGAGCCGAGACGACGCGGCTCTCGTGCGGCACGTCGAACTCGGCGAGGATGTCGGCCGCGCCGCGCATCGTCGGCCAGTCCGAGGTGCTCCCCATGATGATGCCCACGAGAGGGGCGCTCGTGTCCTGACTCAACCGTCGGACTCCTTTCGGCATGATCGAGAGGAAGCGGAATCGGCCGCAATGCGCCGATCCAAGGCCGGAGGATACCATAGGCCACCGGCCGACTCACCTTGCGCCGGGGCCGCGGCTTGCGCGTGGATCGGGGGCGCTTCGAGACGCAGGGCATTCGAGCCGGCGCCTCGCCATGGTAGTCTCGTGGGCCGCGTCCGGTACGGGCCGTACCGACCTTCACGCTTCGTTTCGCAGGAGGAGCCATGTCTCGTCGATTCCTCGTTCTGTGCCTCGTGATCCCGATCGCCCTGGCCTGTCAGTCCGCCAGCGATCACGCCTCGCACGATCATGCCGACTGGAGCTACGAGGGGGCGACCGGCCCCGATCACTGGGGGGACCTCGACCCGGACTACGCTCTCGCCAAAACCGGCCGCGAGCAGTCGCCGATCAATATCGAGACGGGCGGGGTGACCGAGGAATCGCGGCCCGAGATCGTGGTGGACTATCACCCGACGACGCTCGACATCATCAACAACGGCCACACGCTGCAGGACAACTACACGGGCGGCGGGAGCATCGAGATCGACGGGCATCGCTACGAGCTCGCGCAGTTTCACGTCCATGCGCCGAGCGAGCACACGATCGACGGTCGCCACGCCGCGGCCGAGATGCACTTCGTCCACACCGACGAGGACGATAACCTCGCCGTGATTGCCGTCATGATCGTCGAGGGCGCGCAGAACGCGTTCGTCGAGCGGGTCCGCCGCTACGTGCCACGTGAGCCGGGCCGTGCGAGCCACGTCGAGGGCATGCTCGTCGACGCGAGCGAGCTCTTGCCGTCGAACCTCGCGAGCTACCGGTATGCGGGGTCGCTCACCACGCCGCCTTGTTCCGAAGGCGTGCGCTGGATCGTGTTGAAAGAGCCGATCGAAGCCTCGCGAGAGCAGCTCGACCAGCTCCGCGCGACCATCCCCAAGAACAACCGTCCGACGCAGCCGCTGAACGATCGCAAGGTCGTCGCGACGGAGTAGTCACGGTAACGTTCGGCTCAGGGGCTCGTCATCACATCGTGCATGCCGAAGCCGAGCAGGGATGCAGCGACGGCGCTCAGGATCAGAATCGCGAGACCGACTGCACGCGTACGCCGGATCTGGATCCACATCAGCACGCCCGAGAGACCCCAGAACACCATCGCGGCGAACATGACGTCGACGACGATCGCCCAGAAGAAGCGAGCGGACGACGACGATCCAAAACCGTGAGACAGGTGAAGGCGCAGCAGGAAGGATCGCCAGTGCATCGACTCGTTCGGCTCGTCGAGAGCCGTGCCTGTCAGGTCCCCGCTCTTGGGATCGAGTCGAGCGAGCCATCGCCGTCCGTCATGCTCGACTTCGAATTCCACAGCCGGCACGGATCGGGCGCGGAGTCCATCGGTGGGGACTCCGGCCGAGGCGAGCGTGGCCTTCACTTCGGGTAGCCACGCGTCGAGCGGTGGAGGATCGAGGAGGTGGTCCGCTGCGAACGGGGGCGTCTCGCTCTGGCTCGTTCGGGGACGGTTGCGGATCCGGGATTCGGCGCTGTCGAGCGCGTAATCCACTCGGTACTCTTCCGTCTCGGTCTCGACGTTGAAGAAGGCCTTGCGACTGAAGTTCGCGGGACCGACGCGTCGAAGCGTGATCCCGGCTCGGTCTTCGTCCTCGTCGGAATCGGCGAGGGCCGCGACGGCTCGATCCGCGACCTGGTCGGGCGAGAGGAGGGTCACGTCTTTGCCGTAGTCGCCGGCCTCGAGATTGCGCGAGCTCCACGTCGAGCCGACCGTCGGGTGATTGAAAAGGAAGGCGGTCACGCCGTAGAGCAGCACCCACGGCAGCAGCGCGAGCCCCGAGTAGAGATGGATGCGTCGGAGCGTCTTGAGGGTCCGAGCCCGCAGCGTCTTGAGGCTCGGGAACCGCGACGAGCGTGAGGACAGGCTCGACGTTTCTGCGGGTCGTTCCGCCGGGCGGAGGTTGGTGGTGGGGGTGGCCATCGGCCGTCGTGGACTCCGTTGTCGATCCGGGTGCGAGGAACCGCCGACGCTTCGAGCGTCGGAACAATTCCGATCAAGCCGCTCACCATAGCGCCCGCGCGCTTCCCGGTCAATACGATTGTTTGGTAGGTCAATCAGCCGGTTTTGGTGCAAATCGGAAAGGGCGGCATGAGGAACTTTCCGCGAGAGCGCCCGGTTTTTCGGTTCGCCTCCAGGAAGCGGGCGCGGTGTACGGCTATGTCCACCAAGAGGGTGGCGCTGACACCGATCTCAGGAGACGAATCATGCAAGTCCTGCTTCGATATGCTCTTTCGCTCGCTTTGCCGCTCTTCATGGCGGTGGCGGCCCTTGCGGACGGCCCCCTCGGCACCTTCGATCTCGCCAGCCTGGACGGGACCAACGGATTCCGACTGGCGGGTACCGGGACCGACGACTGGAACGGCCTGTCGGTCTCGTCGGCGGGAGACGTCAACGGCGACGGCTTCGGCGACGTGATCGTCGGCGCCCCCGTGACCCCGGTCGACTTCGGGCTCGGGCGTGCCTATGTCGTGTTCGGCGCGGCCGGCGGCTTCCCGGCCACGCTCAGCCTCGACTCCCTCGACGGGTCGAACGGCTTCCTTCTGGAAGGCGCCGGGAGCCCGGATCGAGCCGGGTGGAGCGTCGCCGGAATCGGGGATTTCAACGCCGATGGAACGGACGACCTGATCGTCGGGGCCTGGCAGTAGAGTGCGGGCGGGCGCACGCGCAACGGACGTGGTGTTCGGCTCGGCCGGCGGATTCCCCTCGTCCATCGAGCTGACGAGCCTCGACGGGACCGACGGATTCGCGCTGAACGGCGTCGCGAACGAAGACAACGCCGGCGAGGCGGTGGCCGCATGCGGCGACCTCAACGCGGACGGGATCGTCGACCTCGTTGTCGCCGCGCCCAAGCGTAGCCAGGCCTACGTCGTGTTCGGTTCGGCGAGCCCGTTCCCGGCCGAGCTCGAGCTCTCGAGCCTCGACGGGTCGGACGGATTTCGGTTCGACGGCACCGCTGCCGCCGACGGTTGCGGTCGGTCGATCGAAGGCGGGATCGATCTGAATGATGACGGCATCGACGACGTGGCGATCGGCGCTCCGTTTGCCGTTGGCGAAGCCGGGCAGACGTACGTGGTCTTCGGCTCGGACCAGCCGTTCGCGGCGACGATGTCCGTGGCGAGCCTCGACGGGAGCAACGGTTTCACCGTGAACGGGATCACGGCCGGGGACCGTTGCGGCATCGTCGGGAACGGAGGAGACCCGAACCGTGATGGCATCGACGACCTGCTGCTCGGTGCGCCGAACGCTTCGGCTGTCGCCGGTGCGGCCTACGTCCTTTACGGATCCGACGCCGGCTTCGCGAGCTCGGTCAACCTGTCGGGCCTCGACGGAAGCAACGGATTCACGATGACGGCGCCAGGTGCGGCCAGCCTCGGTTTCGCGCTCACGTCCCTCGGTGACGTGGATGGGGACTCGTTCGATGATCTCCTCATCGCGGCCCCCGGCGGTGCGGGGCGCGCATACGTGCTCTACGGACGCTCGGCCGGCTTCCCGGCGCTCGTCGATCTGAACGCAATGCTCGAGGGCGAGGGATTCGTCCTCGAGGGACTGGTAGGGGGAGACGGGCTGGGGACCTCCGTCGCCGCGGCGGTGGATCTGAACGGTGACGGCGTGAGAGACGTCATGCTCAGCGCTCCGTTCGCTCGCTCGGGTCGTGGAGACACGTACGTCCTGTTCGGCATCGGATGCCTCCAGGGAACGGTGAACCTCGCGAACGGTGCGCCCCTCGACATCCTCTTCGTCAACGGACGTAACGGCGGCTACGAGCGTTCGGTCGACATCGAGGACGACGACCTCCTCACCGTCACGATGATCAACCCCGGGCTCGGCAACGGCCGGTTCGTGCTGCACGCGAACGAAGGCTGTCCGTCGGCGTTCACGCAGGCGCCGCTTCCGGCATCGATCGGCACGACGTGCTTCCCGTTTCTTCTGTCGAAGGGAGCGACGCCCTTGATCGTCGCGAACAGCCTCGGCAAGGAGAGCAAGGTCGGTGCGAGCCACTTCCTCGGCACCCCGTGGGCGGATCCGGAGACGGCGACCACCGAGATGCTGTTCCCGAGCCTGCCGATCGGAACCGAGATGACGTTCCAGGGCGTCATCCTCGATCCGGGGGCGGTGAGCTCGAAGGGCGCGAGCACCACGAACGCGGTCGTGGTTCGCGTGAACTGAGCCCGCGAGCAAAGAAGAAAAAGAACGGCGGGAGGCGTGAGCGCCTCCCGCCGGATTTCGTTTCGGGGGTGTCGCCTAGGGGTGGCTCAGATTCAGCGCCGAGAAGAACGCCGGATCCTGGGTCAGCGTGCTGAACACGATGTCCGCGCGGCCGTCCGAGTCGAGGTCGCCGGCCGCGACCTCCAGGAACGTCACGGGGATCTTCAGGACCGGGGCGTGGATTCCGCGTCGCTTCGCGTCGCCGCGGAAGCGACCGTTGCCGTCGCCACGGTACACGGCGAGCCCTGAGTTTCGCGACGGGACGGTGACGAGCAGATCGAGAATACCGTCCGCATCGAAGTCGGCCACGTCGCGGATCAATTCCGCTCGCGCCAGAGAATACCGCGGGGGATCGAACGTGCCGTCGCCGCGACCACCGAGGAAGCCGATGCGCGTGCCGTCGAAGGTCACGAAGACCAGATCGACGTTCGCGTCGTCATCGAGATAGGCCGGGCGTACCGAGAGCGGAGCGACCTCGGTGGAGACGATCGTGAGCTCCGCGAAGGGCTGCGTCGTCGCGCCGTAGCGGATCTCGATTCCGTATCGACCGAATCCTCGGTTCGCGCCGGCATACCGGACCAGGTCGTCGGCACCGTCGCCGTCGATGTCGGCGATCGAGATGCGTCCGCCGCCGCCCGCGGCGCGAAGATCCGTCACGAACGGGCCTGTGAAGCTTCCCGCACCGTCCCCGAGGAAGAGGTTGATCTCGTAGCCGCCGCCGTTGACCCGATCCGTGGTCGCGACGAGGTCGACGAAGCCATCGCCGTTGAAATCTCCGGCCTCCACGGAGTGACCGCCCTGTTGCGTGAGCGGATGGAACACAGGATCCGCGAAGTCGCCGCTGCCGTCGCCGAACAGGACCGATACGTTCGTGTCGTAGCAGCCCACGACGGCCAGATCGATCGTCCCGTCTCCGTCGAAGTCCGCGGCGGTCACACCGATCGCATCGCGCGCCGCTTGGAACGTCCGGTGACTGTGGAAACCGCCGTTGCCGTCGCCGAGGCGTCGGCTGATCGAGTGCGATCGGAGTGCCACGAGATCGAGGTGGCCGTCCGCGTTCAGATCCACGAGGAGAGAATCCCAAGCGACGCCGGACGGTCCGATCTCGACCGGCGAAGCGAACTCGATCTGGCCCCGGGCTCCACCGGCCGAGACCGCGAAGAGCGCGGAGACGAAGACGACGAAAAGGGAGGTCGTTCCGGTAGTCGAGATGCGCATGCGTTTGGCTCCTTTGCCCTTGGAAGGCCTGGAGTACCTCGTCAGATTCCGGCTCGAAGCTACCCGCGGGGCTCCCGAAGGTCAATGGCGAGCGTGGGCCGGAAACCTTCGAAATTTGGCGTGAGTGGCGGTGCTGGTCTCCGCTCCGAACCTCAGCGTGGTCCGAGTGGGCCGCGATACGAGACAGCGAGACGGATGGAGGATCCGACCATGAATCGTCACTATCGGTTGCCGGGCATCGCGTTGCTGATCGCGGTGCTTGTTGTCGGGGGAGTGGGCTCCGCCGCGCGTGCGGGTGGGTTGAACGATATCGTCAACAAGCTTCCCGATCCCTGCGCGGAGACGAAGCACGACGCCGCGATCCCGAATGCGTTCGAGGTCGACGGCTTCGAGGGCGTATCGTACGCGCCCGACCTCGAAGGCCGCCCGCTTTCCGAGACGACCCCTGTCATCTTATTGCGACACGGGCTGGGGCATACGTATCTGGACTACGACTATCTGCTCGAGCATCTGGCGCGCCAGGGCTTCATCGCGGCGAGCGTCGAGGGCACGATCGTTTCGCTGGCCGGCCACCTCGACTATCTGAAGTCGCACTACGGGTTGAACGCGGACGTGCCGATCGGCTTGATCGGACACAGCCGCGGCGGCGAGTTCGTGATCGATTTCGCGACGCTGAACGAGCAGGCCGGCGCGCCGCACAACATTCGATCGGTGCTCGGGCTCGCGCCGTCGGACCGAGATCGCGGATCGCTCAGCCCCTTCGTCGCCTCGTCGTACTTCGTCATCCTCGGTTCGCACGACGAGGACACGGCGGGCTGGAACGATGCGCAGGGCAACGGGCCTCCCTCCGAGATCCAGCCGAAGTCGGGGACCGCGGGATTCGGCTCGTACGATCGCGCCGGCAACGAAGTCGTCTTTGACGGCGACATCGCGCTCGAGCCGCGCATGACGCGTTCGATGCTCTTCGTGCACGGAGCGAATCACAACTACTGGCGCGAGTTCGGTGGACTGCCGCCGTTCCTTCCGCACTTCATCGATGTCGATGCCCATCACGCCATCCTCAAGGGATACGCCGCGGGGTGGTTCCTCTGGCAGCTCGACGGAGACGACGCCTACAAGGGGATGTTCCAGGGAAGCTGGAAGCCGAAGAGCCTCTCCCTGCACCTGACCACGCGACCCGACGACTGGGGACAGCCCGCCGGGCTTCCGCTGCGGATGTTCACGCAGTACAGCGCGAAGAATCGCCGGGTCATCCGTCACTTCCAGGGGGCCGCGAGTACCGACGATCAAAACGGTGTCGTCTCGTCGGGCGGGGCGAGTCACCTGCTTCACCATCACTCGCCGCACGACACCGGTGCGGTGCGCGTTCGATGGACGGGTGACGAGGACCTGCAGTACGTCGCGTTCACGGTGCCCGACAAGGCGGCCTTCGTCGGGGGCAACGCGAAGAACGTCTCGAGCTTCACGTCGCTGAACTTCCGCGTCGGGCAGATCTACGACGCGACGTGCGATTCGACCGGACGCCCGCCTTGCGAAGGACTGAACCCGTTCCTGCAGGATCAGGACTTCTACGTCATCCTCGAGGACGACGATGGCGAGATCGGCTTTGTCCGCGCGAGCGACTTCGGTGTGATTCCGTTCCCGGCGCGGTTCCTCTACGACGGCAACCCGCAGCAGCCGGGAGGCGACTACAGCAAGTCCGCGATGAATACGATCCGCGTGCCGCTCTCGTCGATCGGCCGCGGTATCGATCTGACCCGAGTCAACCGCATCATCTTCCAGTTCTTCCGGGGGACGACCGGCGACGTGCTCATCGACAGCATCGAGTTCGAGCACTGAGAGCCGGCGCGGGTCCTGCGTACCCACAGAAAAAGGCCTCATGCCCGGGTGGGCATGAGGCCTTTGTTGATTCTGCGGTGTCGGTGTCTCAGTTCGCGAGCTCGATCGGACCGTGGTCGTCGCAGTGGCCGTCGTGCGGATGGTGCAAGCGCCCGTCGACGAGGTAGTCGACGTGGTCGCCGTGCGGGACCGCTTCGTGGCCGCAGTCCTTGCCGTGCTCGTGATCGGTGAGCTTCGTCGTGCAGCCTTCCGGGTTGGCGTCGGTGATG
>CAZQZX010000199.1:0-13214 GCA_964597885.1 uncultured Planctomycetota bacterium | reverse complement strand
AGGACGGCACGTTCGACGTGGCGTTCGCGCTCTCGCTCTTCGAGCACCTCGACGCGCCGAGTCAGCTCGGTTGGCTTGCCGAGATGCATCGCATCCTCCGTCCGTCCGGCGTTCTCGTCGTCGGCACGTTCGGTACGCACGCCGCTCGTCTCGCGCCGGACGACGCGATCCTCGCCGGACTCGCCGAGCGCGGAATCCACGTCGGGACCGCTCCGACTGGTGAGCCGGCGCATCGCTTCGACGGCTCGACGTTCGTCGCACCGGACGCCGTCGAGCAGCTCTGGGGAACTTCGTCGTTCCATATCACCGCTTCTCTCGAGGCGGCATTCGACGGCGTGAAGGATCTCCACGTGCTCCAGAAGCGATGACGCTGGTGGGCGGGGCCGGTGCCGCGCTCCTCATCTTTCTCTTTGCAGGCAGCGAAGGCGGAAGGAAGCTCGAGCTCGCGGTCGAGGATGTCCTCGAATCGGATCCGCTCACCGGGTTGGAGCTCGATGCGCCGAACATCGGCTATCGCCGCGGCTTCACGATCCGGTCCGACGACGATCGCTTCTCGGTTCGGTTGAACGGGCGTGTCGAGCCCCGCTACACGTATCGCGATCGCGACGATGCCGAGGACATCAGCGCGTTTCGCGTCCGGAGGGCGCGGCTGTTGTTTCGAGGCCACATCTTCCAGCCCGAGCTCCTGTATCGCATCCAGGTGTCGCTGACGCAGAGCTCGGATGAAGGACGGACACTCCTCCAGGACGCGTACCTTTCCTGGCAGCCGGTCGAGGGCCTTTCGGTTCGAGCCGGCCAGTTCCGCGCTCCGTTCGGCCGTCAGGATCTGGTGCCCTCGCATCGCCTGCAGTTCTCCGAGCGAACGGTACCGATGCGCTTCTTCGGGCTCGGGCGACAGATCGGGATGCTCGGCAGCTACCGCGAGCCGGACGGGCTCTATGACGTCCGGGCGGGCATCTTCAACGGAGACGGCGAGGACTTGCAGGGCGCGATGAACGACAACAACGAGATGATGTTCGTCGCCCGCGCGCAGTGGAATCCGACCGGCGCGTGGCAGCGCCGCGAGGGCGATCTCGAGCCCAGCGACCGTCCCGCGTTCTCGTTCGGCTCGAGCTTCGTCTTCAACCCGGAGGGGCCGCGTCGGTTCAGCGGGACGGACACCGAAGTCGACACCGTCGGCTACGGGGTCGACGGGGCCTGCCGATACGCGGGGACGTTCTTGACGGCCGAGCTCTTCCGGCGCCGGACGGACGAGGACGGCGGATCGGGCTTCGATTCGATCGATGAGAACGGCTTCCACGTCCAGGGTGGTGTGTTCCTGATCCCGAAGAAGCTCGAGGCGGCCGCGCGATACTCGAAGCTTCACGTCGACGACGGCGCCCTGGACCGGGAGACGGAAGAAATGGGCCTCTCGCTCGCCTATTTCATCGTGGACGACCGCTTCAAATTCCGCCTCGAATGGCTGCAGATCGAGACCGACCGGGATATGGAATCCCAGGACACCGAGCAGATCGTGCGCTTTCAGTGGGTCCTGAGCTTCTGATGCGTCCTGGCTCTTGGTGAATTCGCGAGATTCGAGCTAAGATGGATGAGGTAAGGGAGGAGTCATCCGGGCGCCCCAGCCCCTGGAATTTCGGAGCACGGTTCGATGGTCCGCACATGCATCCCGTCTCGGTCGACGGCTGTCGGTGTGTCCTGTCGAGCGGCGGTTTTCGCGGCCGCGTTGCTCCTCGTCGGAATCCCCGTCCTCGCGCTGCCGGTCTTCGCGTCGGGCGGAGCCCCTGCGAACGATGACTGCTCGGCGGCCGAGGCCGTTGCCGAAGGCCTCTACGCGTTCTCGACCGAGGGGGCGACGACGGACGGCCCGGACGAGCCCGAGCGCTGCAACTTCTCGAGCTACACGCAGATCGATTCCGACGTCTGGTTCTGCTACACGCCTTCCTGCAGCGGCCGCGCGCGGATCCAGACGTGCGGGGCCAGCTTCGATACGAAAGTCGCCGTCTACGAGGGCTGCGCGTGCCCCGTCTCGTCCCTGCCTCTCGAGTGTGACGACGATACGTGCGGGCTCGCTTCCATCGTCGAGGTCGACGTCCTCGCGGGGACGTCCTACCTGATCCGGGTGGGAGGCTTTCTCGGGGAGCGCGGCACCGGCCTCCTCGATATCGTTTGCGCTCCCGCGAACGACGAGTGCGTCTTCGCCGAACCGATCACACTCGGAGTGACGCCGTACAGCAATCGCGGCGCGACGACGGACGGACCGCCCGAGCCGGGGGTGTGCGACTTCTTCGGCAACACGCAGATCGAGGCGGACGTCTGGTTCACCTACACCGCGGAGTGCACCGGCACCACGACGGTCGATCTCTGTGCGAGCACCTTCGACACGAAGGTCGCGGTCTACGAAGGAATCGCGTGTCCGTACAGCGCGTCGGCGATCGCATGCGACGACGACACGTGCGAGACGCGGTCGCTCGTCGCGTTCGAGGCCGTGGCCGGACAGGACTACCTCATCCGCGTGGGCGGGTTCGAAGGCGCCGAGGGCACGGGCTCGCTCGTGCTTTCCTGCGGGACCCCCTACGACGACTGCTCGTCGGCGGGCGTTCTGATCGAAGGCTCCACGCCGTACGATACACGCGGCGCGACGACGGACGGCCCCGACGAGCCCACGCGATGCGGCAAGTTCGGCTACACGCAGATCGACGCGGACATCTGGTACACGTACACCGCGACCTGCACCGGCGAGACCACGATCAGTCTGTGCAGCAGCGGCTTCGACACGAAGATGGCCATCTACGACGGTCCGGACTGCCCGGATGGAAAGTCCGCGATCGCCTGCAACGACGACGCCTGCAACGTGCGCTCGGAAGTTTCTTTCGGCGTGGTCGAGGGGCAGACGTACCTCGTGCGAATCGGCGGCTTCCGAGGCGATCAGGGCGTGGGGACGATCGTGGTCACGTGCGAGCCGAGCTTCATCACGTTCTGCCAGAGCCTCGACGACGTCAACACGCTGCGCGTGAACTTCAGCAACGGGATCTCTACCGGCAATATCGTGACCGCCGACGCCACCGGACTCATCGTGGCCGACATCGCGAAGCCGTCGGGGAAGGGCAACGGAAAGTTCCTCGTTCATATGAACGTCGGTCCACCCACCGAATCGACGGTCGTTCAGCTCCCCGGACAGCTCGGTCCGTTCTGCTTTCCCGCTCTGATTGCGAACGGCTCCGATCCCGTCGCGATCTGGAACTCCATCGGCAAGGAATCCAAGGTCGGCGCGAGCGGCTATTTCGGCGCTCCGATCGCGGATCCGGGCCGAGCCCCGGAGACGTTTCTCCTTTTGTCGGAAGGAGATCCGGCGAATCTGCCCCCGGGCTCTTCCTTCACGCTCCAGGGTGTGATCGTCAACCCGAACGCGTCGAGCCCCAAGGGGGCCAGCACTACGAACGCCATCCTGCTCCTCCTGGAGTAGTTGCGGGCGATTCTCGATGGGCGCGGGGTCTTCCCGGAGTCGCCGGGGTTCTGCTAGCATGAAGGGCTAACGGGGATATCTGGCAACCCCCGTATCGATTCCCCTCGGCGGTACCTGTCGGGCCCAGAACCGAGGGTAACCCCACTGCAGATTGGCGGTTCCCGACTCATGAACAAGAGAACGCGAGTCCTTTCCACGCTCTTCGGAGCCCTCGCCGGCTGCTTGCTACTGGCGGGCACGGCGACGTCCCAGGTCGACCTCATGGTTTCGTTCTCCGACGATGCCACGGAGAACACAACGGGCGTCCACCTGACGCCGAATGTCGCGCCGGCGACACCGGCCAGCTTCTCGCAGCTGCGCTTCGGGATGCGGCCGTTCACGCTCGACGCTCCCGGAATCCCGAACCCGGTACGGCTCGAGTCGATCCTGGATCCGATCCTCCAGGTCTTCACGCCTTCGGGCGAGCGTCTCACGCTGCCGGTCGACTTCCAGCCGGGAGATCTTCCGGTCGAGCTCCTCGTGAATGCGACCGGCTACGGCCAGGGCGCGCTTCGTGGCTCGGAGCTGCTTCCGCTCGGCGGCGGCGCCAGCCAGGATTCCGTCGACTTCAAGGTCGACCCCTTCCCGGGGCTCGCGGGCCGGGAGCTTCCCGCATACCCGCATTTCGACTACATGATGACGATGACCGAGGACGACGTGGTCCAGACCGCGATCGATCCGTCGCGTCACCCCGAGCGCCTCGGGCTGCCCTACGACATCTACGTCGTGCGGCATCGCACGGCCCAGCAGTGGGCCGCGAACAACGTGCTCGTCGACGTCAGCGGCGCGATCGAGTCGTCGACGGTGACGGCGGGCGGCGTCGAGCTCAACATCAACGAGGCGTGGACGACGGGTCTCGACGGGGCGGCCGGACCGGGCCTCGGCGTTCCCTACGACATCGTCTTCGATTTCGGCCAGGACGGCACGCTCGACCCGGGCGATCTGTTCGACGGTTTTGCCTACGACAGCGTCGATAACGACTCGTTCGATTCGAAGGGTGACAGCTTCGACGAGGCGGGCTTCTACATCGTCAACGACATGACGGCGGCCGGGCCGTATTCGGTCACGAGCAAGGTCTACAACGGCGGCTCGTTCCGAACGCAGAAGACCTGGTACCCGACGAACATCGACGACCTTCCGGAGCTGCCGCTGATCCAGATCGGCCACGGAAACGGTCACAGCTACAACTGGTACGACTACCTGCAGCGACACCTCGCGTCTTACGGCTACATCGTGATGAGCCACCAGAACAACACGATGCCGGGTCCCGAGGCCGCTTCCTCGACCACGCTCCAGAACCTCGAGTTCTTCCTCGCGAACCGCAACACGATTGCCGACGGCGTCTTCGCCGGGAACGTCGACGTTTCGCGGATCATGTGGATCGGCCACAGCCGTGGCGGTGAGGGCGTGGCGCGCGCTTACGACCGGATCGTCGACGGCACGTACTCGCCGGCGAACTTCACCCGGGAAGCCGTCAAGCTGGTCAGCAGCATCGCGCCGACCGACTTCCTCGGCACCTTCAGCGCGAACCCGCACGACGTCCCGTATCACCTGCTGTACGGCGCGGCGGACGGCGATGTCTGCGGCTGCCCGAACAGCAACGTCGCGCAGTCGTTCCACCTTCTCGATCGCGCCACCGGCATCCGTCACTCGACGTACGTGCACGGCGCCGACCACAACGACTTCAATTGTTGCGGCTTCAACGACTTCAACGGTCCTCCCGGGACCGAGATCGGTCGCGCCGAAGCCCAGCGCGTCGCGGAGGCGACGTACCTCGGTCTCGCGAAGCACTATTTCGAGGGCAACATCGCCGCGCAGGACTTCTTCTGGCGGCAGTACGAGTCGCTGCGTCCGATGAGCGTCTCGGGATCGACGATCGTCGTGAACCAGTACCGCCGCACCGGCGTGGAAGACTCGCCGTTCGTCATCGACGACTTCCAGAGCCAGGGACTGACCACCGTCAGTAGCTCGGGCGGAGCCGTGATGTCCGACGTCACGAACCTCACCGAAGGCCGACTCGACGATGGCGACCTCTCGTTCAGCTGGACGGGCGCCGACCTCTTCAACGGTCTGACGTACGGTGCGAGCGCGGACAGCACGCGCGGCTCGGTCTTCGACTGGAACGCCGCGGGCGATCGATTCATCGAGTTCGAGCTCATCGGACCGGAGCAGGACCTGCGTGACGCCCTGTACCTGTCGTTCCGCGCTGCACAGCAGACGCGACACCCGAACACGGTCGCCAACCTCGGCGATCTCACGTTCACCGTGTCGCTCCGCGATATCAACGGGGACATCTCCTCGATCGAGATCGGGGCTTACGGCGGCGGGATCCAGGAGCCGTATCAGCGAACAGGATTCGGCGCGGGCGTCGGCTGGCAGTCCGAGTACGAGACGATTCGCATCCGGATCAGCGACTTCATGACGAACGGCGCGGACATCCTCCTGAAGGAGATCGTCGCGGTCCGCTTCGACTTCGGTTCCACTTTCGGTGAGGCGCAGGGTCGCCTCGCGTTCGACGACCTTGAAATCTATCGCGCTTCGCGCAACGGGGATCTCTAGATGAAGACTCAGATGCTGACGATGATCGGAATCGCGATGCTCGTGGCGCTCGCGCCGCTGACGGGCTTCGCGCAGGAAGGAACGACGAAGAACACCGGCGGGGTCACCGCCGATCCCGAGGCGAAGTTCGTGCCGACGGGTGCGAAGAAGCTCCTTGTCGCGAAGTCGTTCACGCTAGGAGCCGAGTACGAGTACCTCTTCTCCAAGGACAAGCCGAAGGTGAAGGAAGGAACCGTGCTCGTCGTGCAGGTCGATCCCGAGATGAGCAAGCCGAGGCAGACCGAGATGCCGATCCTGTTCGTGAACCGCCGCCCGGCGGAGATCACGAACTTCGGCCTCGAGAAGGGGAACCTCGTCGTCATCGTTCCCGGCAAGCTCGACCTCGAGAACGCGCGCGTCTACTACGGCACGCCGGGCGTCGCGGAGCAGGTCGACGCGGCGAAGGGAACGCAGGAGCTCGCGGCGGCCGAGAAGGCGGGCGTGCGCCCGTTCTCCAAGCGAGAGGTCACGCGGGCGCTGCGGCGCGGTGGCGACGCCATCCAGGTGGCGAACGTCGGCGAGCTGTACTCGGGTCTCGTCGCGGATCTCATCGAGCGGTTCAGCCCGGCCGAGAAGGAACAGGCCGACGGCTACCGCACCTGGAAGAACTGAGCCGGACGAGTTGCTACGATCCTCGGGAGGAGTGAGGCTCGCCGGTCCGTGAGGTCCGGCGGCCTCCAGCTCTCGAGGAGAAGCAAGCTTGCTCAGTCACATCGACATCCACGGGCTCGCCATCATCGACGCGCTGTCGATGGAGCTCGATCCGGGCTTCAACGTCATCACCGGCGAGACCGGCGCGGGCAAGTCGATCCTCATCAAGGCGCTCGGGCTCCTGCTCGGGGCCAAGGCGAGCCCCGAGACGGTGCGGTCCGGCGTCGACACGGCAGCGGTCACCGGCACGTTCGAGGTTCCACTTTCGCATCCGGCGGCCGGGCTTCTTGGCGAGCGTGGCATCCCGATCGAGAGCGATGCCGAAGCCGACGACGGACGCGCGACTTTGCTCGTGCGCCGGACCATCGGCGCCAAGGGGCGTTCGAAGGCGTGGGTGAACGACGTACCGGTCACCGTGGGGCTCCTGCGAGACCTGGCCGCGACGCTCATCGACGTGTTCGCGCAGCACGAGAATCAGCGCCTGCTCGACGCCTCCCGTCACACCGAGTACCTCGACCGCTACCTCACGAAGCGAGATCCCCTCGACGCCGTCGAGCGTGAGTACGCCGCCTGCGCGGACGCGCTGAAAGAGATCGTCGATGGCACCGAGGACTTCCGCGAGCGGCGCCGCGACGCGGACTACGTCGGGTATCGCAGCGAGGAGCTGGATCGGTTCGACCCGTCGGCCGACGACTTTGCTCGCGTGTCGGAGCTGTGCCAGCGCGCGGGTGGTGAGCTCGAGGTTCGCGAGACGTTCGCGCGTGCCCAGTCGCTCGTGGACGAGGGCGCCGGGGGTGAGCCGGTGAGCCAGCCCCTCTGGGAGGTCGCGCGGCTGCTCGGACGAAGCGAGGACGTTCTGCCGATCGCGAAGGAGCTCGCGGGCGAGGCGTCCGACCTCGCGGGCCGGCTCGACGACCTCAGCTACCGGCTCGGTTCCACGGCGTCGGGGCTCGACATCGACGAAGCGAGCCTTCAGGCCGCGCAGGATCGACTCGCCGGGTATCAGGATCTGTTCCGCAAGTTCGCCGTCGCCGACATCGACGGGCTGCTCGCGGAGCGTGAGCGACTACAGCGCGAGCTCTCCTTCCTCGAGTCGGCGGCGTTCGAGACCCTCGAGAAGCTTCGCACCCTCCGCGATCGGGCCCAGGTGCTTCGCGAGGCCGCGGCGAAGCTTCGCCGTGCTCGCGGCAAGGCGAAAGATCGGGTGAAGAAGCGAGTCGAATCGGAGCTCCACGAGCTCGCCATGCCGGACGCGCGCATCGAAGTCGAGCTCGTTGCGGTCGAGCGTCCGCGCCCCGATACGGATCTGTCGCTGTTCGGGGAGGAGGCGGTCGCGCTCTTCGACGAAGCGATCGAACGCCTCGACGGCGTCGGTGAGCACGGGTCCGAGAGCGCGCGCTTCCTGCTCGCGTCGAACCCGGGCGAACCGGCGCTCCCGCTCCACAAGGTGGCGTCGGGCGGCGAGGTGTCGCGCATCATGCTGGCGCTCAAGAAGGGGCTCGCTGCCGGCGCGGATACCTGCATCCTCGTGTTCGACGAGATCGACTCCGGCATCTCGGGTCGCGTGGCCGACGTCGTCGGGCGCAAGATGCAGGAGCTCGGCGAGACGTTCCAGGTGATCTGCATCTCGCACCTCGCGCAGGTGGCCGCGTACGCCGGCACGCACTTCCGCGTCGAGAAGCACAAGAAGTCGCGCCGCACCGAAGTCGACATCCGCAAGCTGACCCAGAAGGAGAGCGAAGAAGCGATCGCGCGGCTGCTCTCGGGATCCGAGCTTTCGAAATCGAGTCTCGCAAACGCACGGAGCCTCGTCCGCAAGGCGCGCGAGGCGGCGACGAGCAAGGCATGATCCATTCCGGAATGACACCTTCGACCGACGCGTCCGATGCGAGCGTCGAGTTCCTGCAGCGACGCGTCGCGACGTTCGGGTGCGCAGCCGCCCAGATCGGCTCCGCGTTCTTGCTCTTCCGCGTCGCGCTGGCCGCCCTCGGACCGTTCGAGAAGCGCAACTGGCTCGTGAACCCGTCGCTTTGGCTCCACGTCGTGGCGATCCTGCTCTTCGCGACCGCCTGGCTCGTGTGCCGCAAGGGAGTCCGTACGCGCCAGTGCATCCTGTGGATGGATGTGGTCAGCACGATCGGCGGCTGTATCGCGTACATCGCGATGACGGTGTTCCTGCCCGTCGGCGTGCGGCCGGAGATGGTGGCGATCCTCGTACTCACCTACACGATGGTGGCGCGATCCGTCCACGTGCCGAGCACACCCCGGCGGACGGTCGTGTTCGGCGCGATCGTCGCCGTTCCGCTCCTGGCGTCGACGTACATCGCATACAGCGACCTCGACACGGAGCTGTGGACGCAGCTCGTTCCGGCGTTCTACGACCTGACGAAGGCGAGCGGCGCCCAGTGCTTCACGTTCGTGGCCGCGATGTGGTGGGTGCTGACGGTATTCGTCTGCCAGGGCGCGTCGCGACTGATCTTCGGCCTGCGCCGCGAGATGCGTGACGTGCGGCGTCTGGGGCAGTACACCCTTCGCGACAAGGTCGGCGAGGGAGGCATGGGCGTCGTGTACGCGGCGGACCACGCCATGCTGCGACGGCCGACGGCGATCAAGCTGCTCCCGCCGGACAAGATGGGCGAGGAAGCGGTGCGCCGATTCGAGCGCGAGGTGCAGCTGACGGCCGGGCTCTCGCACCCGAACACGATCACGATCTACGACTACGGGCGTACGCCCGACGGCGTCTTCTACTACGCGATGGAGTTCCTGGACGGCGCGACGCTGGCAGAGCTCGTCGACACCGACGGCCCTCAGCCCGCCGGTCGCGTGGTCGCGATCCTCGACCAGATCGCGGGCGCGCTCTCCGAGGCCCACGGCGTCGGTCTGATCCATCGCGACATCAAGCCGTCGAACATCATGCTCCTCGAGCAGGGCGGCGAGCCCGACTTCGTGAAGGTCCTCGACTTCGGGCTCGTGAAAGAGCTCGGCTCGCCGCAGGATGCGCAGCTCACCCAGATGGACTCGATCACCGGCACGCCGCAGTACCTCGCCCCCGAGGCGATGCTCGCTCCGAGTACGGTCGGCCCGCGGAGTGATCTCTACGCGCTCGGCGCCGTCGGGTACTACCTGCTGACCGGCGGTCACGCGTTCACGGGCGAAACGCCGATGGCCGTCCTGAACGCGCACATCAACACCGAGCCGGATCCGCCCTCCGAGCGTCTCGGCAAGCCGGTGGCGGCAGGGCTCGAGAAGCTGATTCTCGATTGCCTACGCAAGAAGCCCGAGGAGCGGCCCGAGAGCGCGAACGATCTGCGCCTTCGACTGGCCGCGCTCGAAGGCATCGAGCCGTTCACCACCGAGCAGGCGCGCGCCTGGTGGAACGAGCGACGCGCTGCCGTGTGCCCCGAATGCCGCTCCAAGGCGATGAAGGGCCAGGTTGCCGCGACGCTCGAGATCGACCGGCACGAGCATCTCGCGGCCGTCCGCCGTTAGGACCGATCAGGCGGAGCTGAAAGGACCCTTCGATCCGCGCTGCAGGCGGCTGCGCATCTCGTCGGGGGTGATCACCTCGACGGCGTCGCACGAAGGACATTCGATGGTGCGGATGCGCGGCAGCCGGTTCGCGAGGAAGCCGAGAATTCCGCCGGGGGTGAACAGGGCGGCGAACCAGACGAAGCCGACGTACTTGCGGATCGTCGGGCTGTAGTCGTCTCGCGGGAAGGGGAAGATCCTGTCCAGCACGAATATCCACACGAGCGTGGTCGCGCCGGCGACGAGGTACAGGACGACGGCTCGCCGCTGAAGACGCCAGGGTGGCTGGCGATTCAACTCGATCGTCGCCTTGCACGCCGTGCAGGGCATGCCGATCGCCGTGAGCGACCCTTTGGCGAACGTGCGTCGGGTGCGGACCTGTCGCAAGGCACTCCCTCGATCGAATCCGGCTTCGTCAGGCGGCCCCGTCGCCACCCGGGCACGAGGATAACCGATGCGTGGTTCGAGATGCGACCCGACTCACGGATTGAGTTCGCGCTTTCGATGCCTTATCCTCGACCGTCGGACTGCTGACAGGAGAATGCAGATGCCTTCCGATCGCGCGTTGTATCGAGCGGCGGCCATAGCCGTCGCGTCATCCGTGTTCCTGCTCTTGTGGGTGCTTCCCGGAGTCGCTCTGGCCGGCCCCGGCGGCGAGATCGTCGAGGCGGTCTTCAAGACGCAGATCGGCAGGATCATCGGCGGCATACTCGCGCTGATCCTGTTGCCCGTCATCCTGTATGTCTACGGGTATCAGTACCTGGCGATCTGGCGTGCGAAGAAGAGCCTCCGGACGCTCGCCGAGGACTACCCGCAGTTCGATTGGGACGAGCTCGAGGAGCAGGCGAAGGCCGCGGTGCACGAGATCTACGCGGTGTGGTCTTCCGGCGACCTGACGCCGGCGGCCGAGCACATGATGCCGGCGTACTTCGAGTCGCAGCAGGCGATCCTCGATCGATGGAAGGAAGAGGGCAAGACGAACGTCTGCCGCATGAACAAGTTTCGCAAGGTCCGGCCGCTGCGCGTCGCCGTCGAGAACGAGCAGGAGTTCTCGTCCGTCGCGGTGATCGTCACGCTGGATCTCGTCGACTACCTCGAGCAGAAGGGCAAGTCGAAGCCGATCAAGGGCACGCGCAAGCGGCTCAAGAACGAGGACTTCATCTGGACGTTCGTGGCGTTCGAAGGCCGCTGGAGGCTGGCGTCGATCGAAGATGGCAGCCTGACGCTCGCGTACGCGAGAGCGGGCAATCGCCTCGATACGGCGATGCTCGAGCGGCGAAGCGCGGAGCGCCCACGGCGGGAGGCTCCCGTGCCCGAGCGTCCGCCGCAACCGCGACCCGCGCCGCGCCGAGCGAGCGCGCAAGGGTCGCCGCCGCCCTCTCGGTCAGAGACGCCCGCGGTCGATGCGTCGTCGCACGAGGAATCGACACAGGCGGAATAGTCCGTAGTGTCCGTACCCGACGAGCAGGACGGCGACCGAGATCCAACCGACCCACAGGAACGGTCGGAGGAACAGGCCGAGCCCGAACCAGAAGAGCGGTGTCGCCAGCGCAACGATCAGGAGATCGCGCTGCGTCGGAAACCAGAGGTCGGCGCGGAACAGCGGATGCGCCAGCACCGTTTCGTGGGCGATGACATCTTTCTTCGCGTCGCTCGCCGGATGGATGCGAAGCGATTCCCGGAAGCTCGCGCCGGCGGCCATGGAGGCGCCGTTCCCACCGCCCTTCGAGAGAAGCCGCAGCCCGCTCTCGAGATGGTGAAGGTGATCGTCCGGCGCGAGAGCGAGCGCCTCGCGTCCGATCTGCTCGGCGATCTCGACCTCGTCGTTCCAGCGGTAGAGCACCTGCAGCGTGTGGAGGACGTCCGCGTTCTCGGGCTCGAGCTTCTGGGCCTGGCGCGCGATCGTGATGGCTTCCTCGAGGCGTCTCGACTCGCCGAGGAAGTACGCGAGCGAAAGCCGCGGCCAGGCGGCGTCGGGCTCGAGCCGGACGGCTTCGCGGAAGTGGACGTCGGCGCGTCCGCGATCCTTCCGGACGCGGTTCGCGAGGACTCCCGCGAGCTCGTGCCCGAGCGCGGAATGAGGGTGGGCGCCGAGCAGCGATTCGGAAACGCGGGCTGCCCCGTCCGCGTCGTCGGTCGCGAGGAGGGCGCAGCCGAGCACGTAGGACGCCGACTCATGGGTCGGGTCCACGGCGAGAGCCTCGCGCGCGGACTCGATCGCGGGACGAGGCTCGTCCCGACGCCAGTGCATCCAGGCGCGCTCGACCTTCACGTGCAGGAGTGCCTCTTCCGGGTTCGGCATGGCTGGATCGTCGCGAATCGGGCACCTCCTGGCAAGACCATGCCGACGTCGAGCGTCTGGCTGAGAGTTTCCTTGCGGCGGCGGGCCTGCAGACGGGATACTGAGGGCCTCTCACGAGGGTCGCTCATGCGCTGCGCCGCTGTCGTCATCCTGCTGCTGTCCTGGCTTCTCCCCGCGATCGATGCGCGGGGGAGCGAAGCGTCCGTCCCGATGGGATCGCGGATCGACGATCTCGTGTTCAAGGACATCCGGTACCTTCCGCGCTCCCTCGCGGAGCTCGGTGAAGCTCGCGCGTTCGTCTTCGTCTTCGTGAATCGGACGTGCCCGCTCGTTCAACGATATCTCCCTCGACTGGTCGCGCTCGACGAAGCGTATCGGGAGCGCGGTGTGAAGATCGTCGGCGTCAATGCCGGGCCCGGCGACAGCATCGCCGAGATGGCCGCGCAGGCGCTCGAATGCGGGGCGCTCTTTCCGTTCGTGAAGGATCGCGACGGCGCGTGCGCCCGGGCCCTCGGTGTGAGCCGCACACCGGAAGCGGTCGTGCTCGATGCCGAGCAGCGCCTGGTGTATCGAGGGCGCATCGACGACCAGTACCGGCTCGGTGGCGTCCTTCCCGCGGCGCGTCGCTCGGAC
>CAZQZX010000198.1:0-13235 GCA_964597885.1 uncultured Planctomycetota bacterium | reverse complement strand
TCGAGATTCTCGTCATCGTCGTGAGCTTGCCCGCGCTCCTGCTGGTCTGGCCGCTCTGACCGACAGCGCCTAGCGGCGCTGTCGATCCCGGTTGCCGCGCAGCTCGAGGCCGTCGAGCGAACCGTGGTACTGCAGAGCGTGACCGCCGGAGAAGGCCGTGTCGTTGGCGAACTGCGTGAACACGCCGAGGACGGGCGGGATGGCGCTGCGTCCGCTGCGATCCCGAACCGGGTTTCCGGACGAATCGACGATGCGCAGGCCGCGGAACGAAGCCCAGCCGGTTTCGATGTCGCGGTAGCCGAGCTCGTACTCGTTTCCGCGCAGCGACGACGCGAAGTTCGAGACCTCGCTGAGCGAGCCGGTCCACCAGCTCGAGAACTCGAAGATGTCGTAGTAACGCGTTCCCTCGTTGTTGCGAAGCACGGAGCGGATCTCCGCGGTGTGGTCGGGGGCGCACGTCGTGAGCAGGGTCAGGGTGTTGCCGAAGATCCCTCGCTCTTCGATGAACGACTCGATCACGACCTCGCGGGGGAACTTCGAGTACTCGGCCCCGTCGAAGTCCGGCGTGCCGTCGTTGTCGATGTCGGTGCGAATCGGGTTGCAGGGATCCGAGGTTTCGCGGATCGGGCGGCCTTCGAAGGCGTACGGCGTGTACGAGAACATGAAGTTCGGGCCGGCCTGCGCGATGATGGCGCCGCCCAGCAGGTAGTCGTACTGGATGGCGCGGGCGGAATCGGCCGCGTCGTAGGCCATTACCACCAGGTATCCCACCTCGAGCTCGGGGACGAGGACATCCGCCAGGACGCTCAGGGTGTCGCCGGGCGTCAGGTACTCGAAGCGCTCGAAGCTCTGCATCGTCGTTCCGTTGACGAAGACGTAGCTGAGCAGGACGTCACCCTTGCGCGCGCCTCGCCCGGAGCACTGGCGATCGTCGTCCAGGAGGTTCGTGACGCTGATCATCGTCCCGTTTCCGGGGCGGTTGTCGACGAGCGGGAAGACCAGCGCGCTACCCGGCTGCATCTGCAGAGGCTGAGCGTTCGCAGGAAGAGCCGAAAGGAGAGCGGCCCCGAGAACGAAGACGGGGGCGAGCTGACGCAGGATGGTGGTGACTCGACGCATATCTGGACCTCCGTGGCACGAAGGTCGGTGGCACATGACGACGTGCATGGACGCAAGCGGCGGGCCGAAGAGGACGACACGGAAGCCTCTCGTCGGAAGTGACTGCCGCACTTGGCCCCCCACGGAATCGAGTCGCCTCGTCCGCGAGGACGTCCCCGTCCCCTACGTTCAGAATCTTGAACGTGCGTTCGAACGGCGAGACATCAGGCAAGCAACGACGTCGCACTTCCAAGAGCGCTGAGGCGAGGCTGGCAAGGCGGTCCCTCTCGCTCTCGGACCGCGACCGCGAGCTTGACACCCAACAGGACCGGTGTACGATCGGAGATGAAGAGCGCGGCCTGCATCGCGTTCGCGCGCGGCGCCTCGCTCGGGTCCGGTCGAACACTAGCTTGCGGGGGTCGCGTACCATGGCGTTCCCTCTCCTTCGCGGTGGGCGTAATGCCCGACGCTCGTGCACGCTGACGGCCACGGGCTTCCTGCTCGCGGCGGCCGCGCTGCTCACTCCTCTTCGCGCAGCCCGCGCCGACGAAGCCGACTACTCCCGGGAAGTCCGACTCCTCATTCGCTGGATCGAGGGAAAGTCGTTCCAGGGAGCGCCGACGAACGCCGGCCAGGTCGGAACGGTCGAATCCCTGTTCGAGGATGCGCTGGCCACCGGCTCCCCACTCGCGTACCACATCCTCATCCGGATCGCCGGCTCCGATCCTCGCCTCGGACGGACGTACCCGGTCGCGACGCGCACGATCGCCGAGCGCTCGCTGCACGGCTCGCCGCCCGCCAACGCAGTGACCCCGCTACAGACACGACTCATTCCACGACTGCGTCGCTATTCGGCCGACGGGCAGGACATCCTCATCGAGACGATGGCGATGCTCTCGACGGGCGCAACCAGGTACACGATCGCCCTCGCGCTCCTCGAGATCGCCGCGAACGGGAAGGCTTCGCTCGCCGCCCGCGCGGCTGCGTTACGCGAGCTCGTTCGGCTCGACGTTCCCGAGGTCGCGCCGCTTGCCCTCCACTCGATGTCGAGCCGGGATCGTGTCCAGCGTCTGCATGCGGCCCGCGTCGTCTCGCGCATCTTCCGGGAGTACACCCTCCGGAAGAAAGAAGACCTGCAGCCCGGATCCGGAAAGTCGCCCATGCTCGATCTGGCGGCGCGACGACTCCTCGGGGAGCTCACGGTCGAGAGTGACTGGCAGGTGCAGTGCGCGATCCTCGGCGGGCTCGAGCGATGGCCGATGCGATCGACGATCGACGGCCTCGTGGTTTGGATCGCGCAGCCGAAGATCCATCCCGTCGCCCGCGAGCGCGGCAACGAGGTCCTGCGCGCCCTCACGGGAAAGTACATGCCCGCAGATACGCGAGAAGGATGGGCGGCCTGGTGGGAAGCCGAACGCGAGCGCTTCCGCGCGCCGCGAAGGAAGCCCGCCGAGACCAGCAATCGCTACGCCACCTCGGCGCGCACGTTCTACGGGATCCCGATACGCGGAAAGCGCATCCTGTTCGTGATCGACATCTCGGGAAGCATGTCCGGCCCCAAGTTCGAACGGCTGCGAGCCGAGCTCGCCCGCGCGCTCACCGGGGTCAAGCACCGACGGGCCAAGTTCGACATCGTGCTGTTCACGAACAGCGCCAAGAGATGGCAAGAGTCCTGGATCCCCGTGACCGACGAGTCGGTCACCGCGGCGCGACGCTTCGTCCGCACCACACGCATCGGAGGCGGAACGGATCTCCTGAGCGGGCTACACGACGCGTTCGGCCGATTCACGAGCGGCGACCGACGTCGCGGTCGCGGCCACCTCCGCCCCGACCAGATCCTCATGCTGACCGACGCGCAGCACGCAGGGCAAACCACGATCTTCGACGTTTTGCGACGACTTCGCGCGTACAATCTCGATCAGCGAACGCGCATCGACGTCGCGTGGCTCGACGACGGGTTCGGGCTGGGGCGCGAGCTCGCGCAACGCATCGCCGACGAGAACGGAGGCGTGATGCGCCAGGTCCTCGCGACTCGGTAAGCGTGGCGATCGAGATCAGCGAATCGTGAGCACGAGCGATCCCGTCGATCCTTGCATCGCGATGCGGACGGCTTCGCCGCGCGGTTCTTCGTTGCCCGGCTCGAACAGGAGCGGATCGTCGTCGAACACGGCGTAGCCCGGGCTCGCGAGTCGGCGATCCCCTTGGCGGACACCGACGTGGATGTGTCTCGGGTTTCGCGTACCGGGGTACGGGCCCGGCCTCACGGTCTCGAGCGCGAAGGTGCCTTCCGCATCCGACACGACCATTCCGAAGATGCGCGGCACTCGTTCGCCTTCGATCTCGGGGTGGTAGCGGCCCTCGGCGTCGGTCGCGAAAACCGAGACCCACGCACCGGGCACTGCCGAGCCGTCCTCGTCGACGACGCGGCCCTCGATCGTGATCCACTCGCCCGGCTCGTCCCGCGACACCAATCTCAGACTGCGGGGAGCGGACGCGATGCAAGCCTCTCGCAGGAGCTCGCGGCACTCGCGGCCATCGCGGAGCCCCGAGTGGAACGCCGGCTCGAGGAGCGCGCGCTGAAAGAGGGCAGGATCGCTCTCGAGAGCTTCGCGAAGCGCGACGATCGCGCCGGGATCATCGCCCGATCGACATCGCTCCACCGCGAGGTCGTAGGCGCGGGCGGCGCCCCCAGGGGAAGCACCGGAATCGACGGGGGGCTCGGATGGCCCGCTGCAGGCCCCGACCACCACGATCAGGATCGAAAGCAGCAGGTTCGCTGTGACAGTGTTTCGAGATCTGGATCGCATGGAGGCGTCCTCCTTGCCGCTTCCAGACGTGGCTGCCGGACGGGCGTTAACGGCGCGGCCCCATCCCCCGGCCTCGCGCCTCTTTCGAAACGGCGAGATTTTTCCTGGTCCCTCCGGCCGACGCTTCTCGCGTGTCCTTTCGAGAAGGGGTCGATCGGACGTTGCGCCGGGCCCCCGCATGGAATCCGAAAGGAGAATGACCGTGAGCCCGTCCCGTCGAAGATCCTCCGTCCTCTTCGCTGCGAGCGCACTGCTCCTGGCGATGGTCGCGTCACCCGTCGCCGCACAGCGCAGGCCGCCCGCGGCCCGTCCCGAGCATCCCGTCATCAAGGTAGCGGTCGGCGATACCGTCTCGTTCCGCGTGACCGGGAAAGTCTACGACACGATCGATCGCCTGCGCGTGGTTCGGGGACAGGGGCGAAGCAGCCTCGACCGATCGATCCAGGCCACCATCGGCAGCCTCCAGAGGGGCTCGCGATGGATCCGCGTCACGGCGAGCTCGGCGACGAGGCCGGGATCGCTCCTGCGGATCGAGGGACTTTCCACGGGCCGACCGACCGTCGTTCTCCCGGTGCGCCTGGTCGTCACGACGAGCGCCACGTCCGCGTACGCCCGAGCTCCCCGCATGCTCGATCCGTCGAGACGCACGCGTCTGTCGTACTGGGCCACGAGCGCTCCGTCGCACTTCATGCTCGGCATCGAAGACCACGACCGCTACAACGAGAAGGACCACACCGGATACCCCGCGGACCCGCTCCTCAACCAGGGCGAAGGCGAGAAGGTGATCGGCCCCAAGGGATCGGTTGAGGCGCCGTACGATTACGTGCACGTGATCTCGAACGTCTCGCCGGAGAGCCCGGCGTGCCTGAGCGCCGACCTCGTCATCGACGGAAGCAACCTCTACGACTGCGACATCTACCTCGGCAACACGAAGCTCACGCGGCTTTCGAGCTCGAGCTCGCAGATCGTCGTGCAGCTCCCGTCCACGGCGATGACGGGCGATCTCCGATTCCGGCGGCGCGACAACAAGATGTGGTCGAAGCCGCTCCGAGAGGACTACGAGGTCGGGATCGGGCCGGCGGCGATGAACTTCTTCCGCGAGAACACCAACTCGCATCGCTGGGCCAACAGCTATCTGCTCGGTCTGCTGTGCCGGCTGATCTACGGATCGCCGAGCGGCGAATCGGCAGCGCAGTACAAGCAGCGGCTCGTCTCGACGTTCGAGTGCTGGCCGCTCAACATCGTCGGGAATCCAATCGACGTCACCGGCAACGGCGGGAGCACCCAGTGTGTCCTCTTCCGCAACAAGGAAGTCCTGATCGTGGCGTTCCGCGGGACCGAGACCGACAACAACAACGCCGACTTCCTGACCGACCTCGACGCGAGCCTGTATCACCCGGTCGAGTGGGGCAGCCGCAGGTGGAACTCGTCGATCAAGGTTCACGCCGGCGCGTGCAAGGCGCTGAACCTCGTGTTCGATACCGAGGAAGCCTCACTCCTCAAGCTCATCAAGGGGAAGCTCGGCACGCGAGAGCTCTGGATCACCGGGCACTCGCTCGGCGGCGCGCTCGCGCAGCTCCTGGCGTACCGGCTCCAGAAGTTCCACGGTATCGTCCCCCAGGGCGTCTACACCTACTGCGGTTTCAAGCCCGGCAACAAGGACTGGGTGAAGGACGTCAAGGCACTCAACGCCGATCACCCCGGACGCTGGCAGCGATGGGTCATCGAGGGCGACCCGGTTCCGGCGTATCCCTTTGACGCCCTGTACCGCCACGTCGGCGAGCTGCACGCGATCCGGTCGAACGGTTCCATCACGTCTCAGGAGCCGCCGCCGCCGGCCTTTCCGATCTCCTTCGTGAAGGGGCTGTTCGAGGTGCACCTCGGCTACGCCAACGATCTGTGGGACGCGCTCGAGCAGA
This sequence comes from uncultured Planctomycetota bacterium, assembly GCA_964597885.1. Classification (GTDB taxonomy): domain Bacteria; phylum Planctomycetota; class JACOTG01; order JACOTG01; family JAUIME01; genus CAZQZX01. Next base: position 7,411 of record CAZQZX010000198.1, on the reverse strand, counting down.
ACGCGCCGACCCTTCACGACCCCGGCAAGCTTCCGGCGCCTGGGCCGCTCATCGCCGAGACCTGGGGCGACTGATCGTCAAACCCGTGTCGTCGCGGGTCCGCCGTTACTGTCCGGGACCCGCGGCGACCGTCGCCATCTCTTCCGGCGTCGGGTACGACTGCCAGATGACCTGCCGGATCTTCCAGGTGCCGCCGATCTTCGCGACGCTCACGAAGTCGACGCCCCAGACGCCGCGGACCTCGAGAACGCCCGTGCAGTCGAGCAGGTCGATCACGCGCACGCCTCGGACGGCGTCGGCCGGCAGCTTCTGGCTCGCGAACGCGGTGTGGGCGAGCTCCTTCAGGCTGGCGAAGTCCATCGGCGCCGGCTGGAAGGCCGCCTTGGGCGACGGGCGGTACAGTCCGAGCTTCTTCAGCTCCTTGTCGACGCTTCCATCGAGAAGCTCCGGCTTCACCTTGTAGAACGAATCGATGTAGTCGTTTCCGGCCTGGCGCACCGCGGCGAGATCCTTGTCGTTCGGCTTGTACGCCGCGCCGGGCTTTCCGGGATGCGACTGCCACAGCACGTGGTGGATCTTCCAGCCCTTGCCGTGACGGACGAGGTGGAAGTAGTCGATGCCCCACGCCGCGGTCAGCTTGGCGCACGCGACCTTCGGATAGATGCCGAGCACCTCGATCTTCTGGAGGGCCGACTTCGGGTCGACCGAACGATCGTCCTTGTTCCAGACCGCGGAGAGCTCGAGCGCCTGCGTGAAGCTCATCTTCTTCACGGCGTACGGCTGATCGGCACTCTTGCGCGCCAGACCGACCTTGTCGAGAGACGAGTCGAGGCTTCGCTCGAGCCGCGACGGCTCGGCGTCGTAGAAGGCGTGTAGGTAGTCGCGGACGGCGTTCTCGACACCCTCGACCTCCGAAGAGCTCTTCGCGTCGAGCGAACCTTCCACCAGCAACGTCAGCAGGGACAAGAAGACAAGAACGGCCATGATCGTTCCCTTTCGACTCGAGTCGAACCCGTCGCACCGGACCCGGCGACCCTCGGTCGCCGCGGCCCCCACGATACCAGAAGCGCGCCCCGGCTTCGATTCCCGGACGCGGAAGCTTCTTCCACTAGCCCATCGGCGCCCGGCTACTTGATGTAGCCCATCCGCCGCAGGCGCTCCTCGTCCTTTGAGTCGAGCGTGCGCCCCGATCGCCCGCGCGACGACGCGATCCGGAATCCGTCGAGCCGCCCCCGCATCGCCTCGACGCGCGTGGCGTTCTCTCGTGAGAGATCGTGGCGTTCGAGCGGGTCGACGCTCAGGTCGTAGAGTCGGTGCTCGATCGGGATCCCGAGCTCCATGGCGGAAATCAGCGGATCCGACGACACGCCGCTCGCGGGAGACTTTCCTTCACGGCGCTTCTTCCGTTCGCCGAGGATCCGCTCCCACTGCGCCGTCAGCACGTCCGTCCCGCCGTCGATCCGGACCGACCGCCCCGAGAGCTCCACGACGATCGTACGGTCCTCGCGGGTGACCGCGCGCAGGGGGCCCTCTAGCTTCGTTTTCTTCCTTCGAGACGGTCCTCGCCGCTTGGCCTTCTCCGCTCGGAAAAGCCGGGGGCTCTCCGCGTGGCCGTACATCTTCAGGGCGTCCCCCACCCTGAGGTCGGCGAGGTCGAGATCTCCGCCGCCGTCTTCCTCGAGCTCAAAATCGTCCGCGAGCACGGCGCGGAATCCGAGGATCCGGATTTCCGCGTTCTCGGCATCGAGCGCCTCGACCGTGCCGGTGATCTTGTCGCGGTCGTCTTCCTGGTCGTCTTGAAGGATGACCTCTTCGGCGAGGAAAACTCCGTCGCCGGTAAGCACGCCTTCGACCTCGACACGAACGCCGGTGTACAGATAGTCCCGTGCATCGGGAGCGTCATCGTCCACGCCCTCTTCGTCGGTACTCCCGACGTAGAGCGTCGCCACGTACTTCCACCGCCCCTCGATAAGGGTCTGTTGATAGCGATCTCCGTGGATCCCCTCGGCATAGATCGGCCGACGCCGGCGAAGACTCTCTCCGGCGAGGATCGGAAGGAGCGACTCACCCGCGACCTCTTCCACGGGATCGAGTCGGCATTCGTCGAGGAGCGTCGGCATCACGTCGACCAGCGTCGCCGGCGTATCGACCTTCGTCCCCGCGTGACGCGCGCCCGGGAAGCGCACGATGAGCGGCACGCGCAGCAGCTCATCGTACAGCCCGTTGCCGTGGCCGATACCGCCGTGATCGAGGAACTCCTCCCCGTGATCCGAGAGGAACACCAGCATCGTGTCCTCGAGCCGCCCGCGGTGTCGAAGCGCCTCGAGGAGCACTCCGATCTGCACGTCGGTGGCCCGCAGCTCGCTGTCGTAGAGATCGATCATGGCCTGGCGATCGTTGTCGCCGAGCTGTAGCACGCCGTCCCGGATATTGCGCTTCAGCGTCTTCCACGCCGGCGTAAAGAAGTCGATCGACGTCGGTGCCGGTCCGTACAGCTCCCGGTACGGAGAGCTCGGCGCGTACGGCCAGTGCACGTCGAGGAAGTGGAGGTATGCGTAGAACGGTTCGTCCGCGTCTCCACCCGAATCGCTCGGGTCGTCGAGCCAATCGAGGAACCTCGTGGCGATATCCCGCGCGTCACCGCAGTCGTCGGCGTACAGGTCGAAGCCTTGGCCAAAGCCGAGCGCTCCATCGATCTGCGCGTTGTTGACGAAGCCGCCCGTCCGGTAGCCGGCGTCGGCAAAGGCCTCGGCGATCGTGTGCTCTTCCTCGGCAAGCACATCCGAGACGAGGCGACCGCCCTCGTTCCGCGATCCCTCGTACACGCCGTGCTGATGGGGATAGCGCCCGGTGAAATAGGACGGCACGCTCGGCTTCGTCCAAGACGCTGCGCTCGTGACGTTCTCGAAGTGGACGCCCTCCCGAACGAGTCGATCGATCCATGGCGTTGTCGACCGACCGTATCCGCAAGCGCCAACGTGGTCGGCACGCAGCACGTCGATACAGATGACGACCACGTTGGTCGGTCGTCCCTTGGCGACCGGACGATTGCCCGAGCAGCCGCCCAAGCAGGCGATCGCTCCGAGCGCGAGTGCGGCCACGAACGCAAGGAGACGGATAGAGAATCGTCGCATCAGAAGTTCCACTCCACTTGCAGAGCACCGAACCAGGCGTCATCCTTGACCGCGAACGCATCGCCCGGCATGAAGTAAGCGAGCACCACCTCGACCTCGAGCGGAAAGAAGTCCTCGACGCCGATCACCAGATCGATCTCCTGGCCGAGCCCGGCCGACTCACCGGTGGGACGCTGGCGCAATCGCGACCCCTCGAGGAAGTCGGCTGCTTCGGCCTGACGATAGTGATGGTACAGCAGATCGACGGAGGTTCGCCGGAAAGGACGAAGACCTGCCCCGGCGGTCAGGATCTGGATGTTCGAAACCTGGGGTCGAAAGAGCTCTCCCAGGTAGCGAAAGCTCGTCACGCCGTTGAAGTTCGCGTTGTTGTCGTTGAGCCCCGTCTGGCGGAAATTGCGATCCGAGCCGCGATCCGGATTGCGGTCGCCGGATCCGTAAGCATAACCCGCGTAGAGCGAAGGCTTGCTCTTCACCCGACTCGGTGCGTACATCGCGATCATGTCGACACCGTACCCCTTGACCGTTTCGCCATCCTCCTGCCCGATCACGTAACCGACATCGCCCCAGTATCGGAACGGCCGCTTTCGACCCTCGACGCTGAACCCGAGGTGAGTCCGTTCGAGGTCGGTCCGAGTTCCCCCGTGCCGATGGAGGGCGTACGCAAAGAGCTCCTGCTCCTCGAGCGGCTCGGAATGAAGCCCGACGAGGAAGTTCTTGATCCCCTCCTGAGCGTCTCCCGCACCGAAGGTGATCATGCTGGCCGACACCTCGAGCAGCGCACGATCGAGATTGACATACAGCCGCGTCGCGTCGAGTAGGATATCCATTACCCACTCGCGACCGTGATCGAAGTCCTGGCGACCGACCTGCACCGCCAGCCCGTCGAGTGGCAGGTCTTCGAAATAGAGAAAGGCCTCGCCGAGCTGATATCGCGTGTCGAAGTCGATGTCGCGTTCCTCGTCGAATCCGACGTAATCGCGCTGGACACGACCCTGGACGAAGCCGTAGATCTTGTCGGTAATCTCGAAGGACACCTCGAGCCTCGCCTGCGATCCCTGCACCAACCGGTCGCGATCGCGGTCGTCGTTGAGGTCGTGGTTGTCGCGCCACTCCATGTCGTATTGAAGCTCGCCGCCGATCGTAATGTCGTCGCCGAGCCGGAACTGGTTCGTGGGTCGACGATTGTCCTCATCGATGCTTCGGATGCGCGGCAAACCGGGCCGCCGCTCCCCCATCACACGCTGACGCGCGAGATCCGGATCCATCCCCGGCGCCGTCTCGAGTCCCCATCGGACGGGAGTATCGACAGCAAACGAAACCTCCACGCCACCGATCACGAGCTCCTGTCGACTGAAGTCGATCTCATCGATCGGGCCTTCGATCTCTTCGAGCTCATCCTCGCGGCGTTCGCGCAGCCGGATCTTTCGGAGCCGCAGCTGACTGCGTCGTTCGATCAGCTCCACCTTCACGAACTGACCGGGTACGAACGCGTCCAGGCCGACATCCTCGTTCTCGAGACCGGCCAGCCGGGCGTTGCCGGGGATCTCGAAGCCGATACCGGCGACCTGTCCCCGCCCACGATCGAGATCGAGGAAGTCAAGGTTCCCCTTCAGGACGACCTCGTCGTCCGCTTCGAGGATCTCGATGGATCGGGCCACGAACTCACCCCGGCGGAACTCTCCCGTGATTTCCACCGTCGTGCCCTCGGAGAGGTACCCGAGATGAACCACGGGGTCTTCGTCGCTCCCCGGCTCGCGCCCGACCGTCGGGATCTCGGGTCGGAAGGCTCGGCATCCGGAAACCAGCACGATCGCCAGAAGCACCAGCGGAGCCGCGCGGACCCCGCCGACTCGCGCCTCGAGCGCGCGATTCACCGCAGCCGCTCCAGTCGCCGCGCGGCCTCGCGGAGAAGCTCGGGTACGAGAGGCCTCGTTCGTCGGCGAAATCGATGGACACAGGCGGTACGCGCGAGACACAGCGCAAGATACGCCTCGAGCGCGGCGCGCGAGGCCCGGCCGCCCGAGGCTTCGTACGCATCGAGAAGACCGTCCGCGTCACGGGCGCCTTCCTCACCGGAGAGCCCGTTCTCGAGCGCGTGCAGGCAGAGATGTGCGGCCAGATTCGCCGGGTCGAAGGCTGCATGCCCGAGGGCCAAACCGTCGAGATCGAGGTAGCCCACTCCGTCCGGCCCGAGCAGAACGTTGCCGTCGTGCAGATCCCCGTGGACGAGAACCGGTCGATGGTTTGCGAAGGGAACCTCCCGCAGGGCTCCGGCCACCCGAATCGTCACCGCCGCCTGGGCCACGGACTCCAGCGTGTCGTGCTCACGTACGATCCCATCCCAGTACAGTAGATCGTCGAGAGGCGCGTCGAAACCTTCCTGGAGCACGCCGTCCGCTTCGGCCGGCATGTGCTCCTGAAACGCCACGAGACTACGCGCCACCCGTCCGACAATCGAAGCATCGGCCGCGTCTTCGTTCTGCACCGCGGCAAGGCGTTCGCGCAGCGTCTCGCCCTCGAGCGCTTCGATGGTAACGATTCCCGGACGGCTCTCATCGGCCCGCACCGTCGGAATCTCCGGGAAGGGCGGCTCCGGACGCGGCGAGAGAATCGCGAGACGGCTCGCGACGGCCCGGGCCTTCTTCACCGGGAGGATCTTCGAGTACGCGGTCCCCTCCGGACACGTCGTACGAATCACGGCGCGCTGCCCCGGCCGGTAGGCGATCAGCTCGCCCCCGTCGAGAAGATCCAGGCTCGTCGCGAGCAGCGGATCTTCCTCCGGTCGAACGGGTACGATGTCTCGCGTCGACGGGTCGAGCGTCCCGTAGGCGTGGCCGTCTTCCTGATGCTTCAGAACGCAAGGCCACGGACCCTTTCGCCGGGGATAGGCCCGCTCGAGGCGATAGCCGTCCTGCTCGATCGTCGTGAGCGCCGGCGAGCTCGCGGAGGCCCTGTCGTGACTCGCGGGCAAACGACCTGCCCGCATCGCGGCGTCGAGGGAGGCCGCTGCCTGCTCGACATGCTCACGCGAACGGCGCCTCGCCTCCGGCACTCCGCGGCGTACGGGAAGGATCGCGCGCTCGAGATGAGCCAGCGCTTCGTGGAACAGGAGATCCGTATCCCGCCGACTCGGGGTGCGACTGCAGTACGCCCGGACGAAATCGTCCCGGAAGCGATCCGCGTCGAAGCCGGGGCGTCCTTCGTCCCCGACGGCTCGCGCATGAGCGAGCAATCCACCCACGTCTCGAAGCGGGTCGTCGAGAACACAGCGCTCGAGGTCCACCAGGACCGGACCCTCGTTCCCGACGATTACCTGGTGCAGGTGGAGATCGCCATGGACGAGCGTCGGCGCGAAGTCCGTCGGCTCGACGCACCGCAATCGACGCGCGAGGTCTTCGGCGTCGTCCCGCGTCAGCACTCCTTCGTTGACGAGCGTTTCGAGGAGTGCATCCCCTCGCGCCCGAGCGGAGTCACTCCGGCTCACGCCAAACGGTCTCACCCGAACGGCGTGAAGCGCCGCGAGACGTTCCCCGAGATCGGCGGCCGGCGGATCCGGGCACTCGATCCACGGGACGCCCCCGACACCCGCCTCGAGATACGTCGTCCCGTCCAGCAAGGTGCCGATCGGCGCGGGTACCCGATGCTCCCCGAGCTCGCCGTGCAGACACCGGGCGATCGCTTCGATTCGACTCCCGCGTCGGTCGTCGAACTGACGGAGGTACACCGTGCGCCGCTCGGTAACCGGCTCCCCGTCGCGCGCGAGCCCGAGCTCGAGCCGGGCCACGTAGCGATGCTCCGGCTTGTACCGAACCGTCTCGATCGAGGATCCCTTCCCGCTGACACGCCAGCCGTGATCGGCAAACCCCGGCATCGCCGTGATGAGGCGCTTCAGCTTCTTCCGGTCCGTGACCTGGAACAGGCTTCGCAGACGGAGATCGTTCGGAAACAGGAAGAGGATGCCGCCGCCGTCGGGAAGAGGGCGAAAGCCGGAACCCAGAACGGTCGGCCGAGGCTTCAGCGTCGCCCACTTGGCCTCGACCTCGGCCTGCCGGCCCGGACGGCCGAAGCGGCGCAAGTAGGCCTGGCACTCGATCGTCTCTTCCGTCGAGCGATCGGGGCGTGCCTCCAGCGTGAACGCGAAGACCGCGTCCCCGCCTCCACGCAGTCGGCGGTATCCCGGGACGAGGTGCCGGACGTCGAGGCCGGTCGAGCGCACGAGCGCCTCGAGCGTCGCCCCGTCGATGGGCTCGCCGCGCGACGCGCGGCTCCGATCTCGC
>CAZQZX010000197.1:0-13329 GCA_964597885.1 uncultured Planctomycetota bacterium | reverse complement strand
CCGGCCCAGGGCGAGTGCCGGTAAAAGACGTGCGGGGTTTCCTGGACCGCGGTGATCCCGAGCTCTTTCCAGCCGCGGGCCGCCGCGATGGAGGCGGGAGGCACGACCTCGGGGGTCGTGCGACAAGCGCCAAGGGCCGCACTGCAGATCAGCAGCGCGGCCCCGGCGATTCGATTTCGGATTCGTGACGTCCGGTTCGTTCGCGTGGCCATCCGGGGACTATCTCATCCGGACGGCCTTCGATCGAACCCCTCCCGCTAGCGGACCTCGAGGAGATCCGGCATCACGGCGAGAACGCGCTCGCGGCGCAGCGTCCACACCCAGCTGATCCGGTGCAGGATCGAGCGCAGCTCCGGCGGCAGCATCGTGACGGCATGGCGCACGGTGGCTCCGAGGCCGACGCTCGCGCCCATCTCCGGGTTCATGAGGTCGAAGAGCGTCTTCGGCTTCGGCAGGTAGATCGTCTCGATGTCGGCGGCCGAGCTCGAAAGCGCGCGCGCCTTGGCGAGCGCGTCGTCGAGGTTCCCGACCTGGTCGACGAGCCCGATCTCGAGCGCCTGCCGGCCCGTCCACACGCGACCCTCGGCGACCGAAGCCACCGCGGACACCGGGATCTCGCGGCCCTTGGCGACGATCCCGAGGAAGCGATCGTAGACGTCCCGCATGCTCTCCATGAGGATCTCGCGGCCTTCGTCGCTCAGGCGTCCGTAGGCGCTCACGATCTCGGCGCGCTTGCCGCGGCTGAACGTTTCCATCCGGACGCCGGCGAGCTCGTACGCGCCGGTCATGTCCATGACGCCGCCGATCACACCGATCGAACCGGTCAGCGTGGTCGGCTCGGCGATGATCCACGTCGCGGGGGCCGACACGTAGTAGCCGCCGGACGCCGCGAGGTCGGCCATCGATACGACGACCGGCTTCACCTTGGCCGTCAGCTCGACCTCGCGCGCGATCAGGTCGCTCGCGAGCGCCGACCCGCCCGGCGAATCGACGCGGAAGACCACGGCCTTCACCGTGTCGTCCTTGCGAACCTTGCGGAACACCTTGACCATCTCGTCCGACGTCATCGCCTCACCGCCCGCAAGCGGGTTCGGCATACCGCCGCCGGTATCGATCGCGCCGGTCCCGTGGATCACGGCGATCTTCGGGCCTTCGCTCGTCGACTCGACGGTCGGCGAGAACAGCTCGTTGAAGATCTGCATCATCCCGGCGAAGCCCGGGGCCTGCGGCGTGGAGTCGCTCTCCATCGCCGACTGCATCGCGAGGCCCTCCTTGCCGCGGACGCGCGCGAGCATCTCGTCCTCGAACTCGACGCGCTTCACGAGGCCGTGCTCGAGGGCTTCCTCGGCGCTGAACAGCGCGTGGTCGATCAGCCCGCGGATCTCGATCGGCTTGCGGCCGAGGTTCTCGGCGAGCGCGTCGATGGTGTCCTCGAACAGCGAATCGAGAAGCGCTTCCGTCTCCTCCCGCACCGGACCGCTCGGCTCGTCGCGCGTGTACGGTTCGACCGCGCTCTTGTAGCGGCCCATGCGGAGCTCCTGCATGTGCACGCCGACCTTGTCGAGCAGGCCCTTGAAGAAGATCTTCTGCATGCCGACGCCCGGCAGCTCGATCGAGCCGACGGGAGCGAGGCTGATCTCGCTGCACGCCGACGCAAGCATGTAGTCACCGAGGCCGGCCGACTCGAGGTAGCAGTACGAGGGCTTTCCGGACTCGCGGAAGTCGACGAGCGCGCGGCGGAGGGTCTCCCGCTGCGACCGCCCCATCGTGGCGCCCTTCAGCCGAAGGACGAGGCCCTGCACGGACTCGTTCTTGGCGGCCGACGCGATCGCCGCCGTGACATCCCGCAGCTTGAGCATCTGCGCGGAGCCCCCGAAGAGGCTCAGCTCGGCGCTCCCGTTCTCGGAGACGACGCCGCGCAGCGTCAGCTTCGCGAGGTGACGATCGCCTTCCTCGGCCGCTCCGGCCGGGGCGACGATCGCCGCGAAGGCTCCCAGCATCAGCACCAGCACACAGACCCGGCACCGGGTCACCATCCCATGGGTGTTCTTCATGTTCCCGATCTCCCTTCAATGGATGCGCGAGGCCTCCCGGACCCCGTTCGGGGGAGGACTCCGCCAACTCTCACCACGCTCGCAGTATGACAAAACCGGGCGCGGCCGACCGACCCGCTCGCCCGGCCGGCCGATCTCGCCCCGGATCCGCCCGAGAACAGTTCAGGACGAGCCCGATCCAGTCGATCTAGAAGGGGCGCGAAACCCCGGGGCCGGATCGCGTCCGAGGCGCCCTGTCCGGGCTTTATCGAGCCAGGGCGAGGCCCGCCTTGAGGCTTCCGCGCCAGTGGCGGGCGCCATCGGGCGGAGCTATGTTTTCCTCTTCGGCCCCCCCTGGAAACGCGCTCGCGAAACGAGAGACGATCGTGACCGAGAAGGAACCCACCCTGCCCGATTTCGAGTCGTTCGAGCCCCTCCTGCGGAAGCACGGGACCGTATCCGTCGTCCGCGGGATCCGCGCCGACTGGCTCACCCCGTCGACCGCCTTCACGATGCTCGACGGCCGCGTGCTGCTCGAGTCGGCCGAGGGCGAGCGCGATCGCGACCGCTACTCGTTCATCGGGTTCGATCCGATCGGCAAGGTCGAGCTCGCAGGCGAGACCGTCCGCACGACGTTCTTCAGTCATGCGACCGAGGAGCCGCTCGGCGACCGCGACCCACTCGACATCCTCGACGCCTACCAAAAGGAGCGCATCCTCCCCGTCTATCCGGCGCCGGTCCCGGTGCCCTGCGGCGGGATCGGATACCTGGCCTACGAGGTCATCCAGCGCTTCGAGAAGGTGAAGCTGCGCGAGAAGCCGGATCCGCTCGAGCTTCCGGAGGTGCTGTTCCATTTTTACGGCGGGTTCGTGATCTTCGATCGGCTGACGCAGTCGCAGCGCCTGGTCGTGAACGCGTTCCGGGACCACCCCGACACGGGGGGCGATCCGCGCGCCGAGTACGACCGCGTGACGGCGCGCCTCGACGAGCTCGAGACGCTCCTACTCGAGACGCGCCCCAGTATTCCGTCGCGACCGGATGAAGCCCGGATGCGCGCCGGTGAGCTCCGCTTCGAGATCCCCCGCCGCGAGTTCCTCGAGGCCGTCGAGAAGATCCGCGAAGAGATCATCTCGGGCGAGATCCTCCAGGCCGTGCTCGCGCAGGGCATCCAGGCCGCGTGGACCGGCACGGGCTTCGAGGCCTACCGGAAGCTTCGATCGATCAACCCGTCGCCCTACATGTTCTTCCTCGCCTTCGACGACTTCGACCTGTTCGGGGCCTCGCCGGAGGTGATGGTTCGTCTGCGCGACGGGAAGCTCCTGTTGAAGCCGATCGCCGGAACGAGGCGCCGCCCCGACGATGCGCGCCGCGAACCGGCCGTCGCCAAGGAGCTCCTCGAAGACGAGAAGGAGCGCGCCGAGCACCTGATGCTGGTGGACCTCGGCCGCAACGACCTCGGACGCGTCGCCAAGACCGGAAGCGTCCTCGTCACCCGGCAGATGTTCGTCGAACGATTCTCGCACGTGCTGCACCTGGTCTCGGAAGTCCAGGCCGATCTCGAAGACGGAATGGACGCCTTCGACGCGATCCGCGCGACCTTCCCGGCGGGAACGGTCTCGGGGGCGCCCAAGCTCCGGGCCATGGAAATCGTCGACGAGGTCGAGAAGTACCGCCGCGGTCCCTACGCCGGGCTCGTGGGCTACTTCGACGGCCTCGGGAACTTCGATTCGTGCATCACGATCCGAAGCGCGGTGAAGAAAGGCGACCACCTGCACGTCCGGGTGGGCGCCGGCGTCGTGTACGACTCGATCCCGTCGAGGGAGTTCGACGAGACGATCAACAAGGCGGGCGCCCTGCTGGCGGCGATCGGCGGGCAGGCGCCTCAGCTTCCCAAGGAATCCCAGAAGGCGGAGCCGGGAACGTGAGGAACCGACTCGCGACCCGCGGCGCCGCGCCGGCCCCCGGCTCGATGGGGGGCGACACGAATACAGGAAACGACCGATGCTGTTGATGATCGATAACTACGACTCGTTCACCTACAACCTCGTGCAGATCCTGCGCGAGCAGGAGGTCGAGGTCGTGGTGAAGCGAAACGACGAGATCGATCTCGACGGGATCGCCGAGCTCGCGCCGGACCACATCGTGCTGAGCCCCGGCCCCGGGACACCCGACCGCGCGGGCGTCTGCATCGACGTCATCCGGCGCTTCGCGGGGCAGATCCCGATTCTCGGCGTGTGCCTCGGGCACCAGGCGATCGCGGCCGCGTACGGTGCGCCGATCGTTCGCGCCAAGCGGGTCGTCCACGGCAAGGCCGAGCCGGTGAGCCACGACGAAAAGGGAGTCTTCTGCGACATCCCCACCCCCGTGCAGTCCGTGCGCTACCATTCGCTGGTCGTTCGGGAAGACGACGTCCCGGTCGAGCTCGAGATCACGGCGCGCTCGGACGATGGCGAGGTCATGGGCGTGCGTCACAAAGAGCACGATGTCGCCGGCATCCAGTTCCACCCCGAGTCGATCGGCTCGGAGCACGGCGCGCGCATGCTGCGGAACTTCGTGATCGGCGCGCGCGAGCCGGTACCGGTGACCGCGCTCCTCGCGCAGCTCTCCGACCGCCAGCCGCTCGACGAGATCGACGCCAACCGCCTCATGTCGCACCTGATGGAAGGCCACATGACGCCGGCGCAGATCGGCGCGTTCCTGATGTCGATGCGGATGAAGGGCGCGACGCTCGACGAGATCGTCGGTTTCGCGCGCGCCATCCGGGCCCGCGCGACGCGGCTCCCGAATCCCGGCGAAACCGTCGACACCTGCGGCACCGGCGGCGACAGCTCGGGGACGTTCAACATCTCGACCACAGCCGCGATCGTCGCGGCCGCGGCCGGCGCCCGGATCGCCAAGCACGGCAACCGCAGCATCACCAGCAAGTGCGGGAGCGCTGACGTGCTCGGCGCGCTCGGCGTGCCGCTCGACCTGCCGCCCGAAGACGCCGTTCGCTGCATGGACGACGCGGGCATCGCGTTCCTGTTCGCACCGGCGTTCCACCAGGCGATGCGTCACGCGGCCCTTCCCCGACGCGAGATCGGTCTGCGCACCGTGTTCAACATCCTCGGGCCGCTGTGCAATCCGGCGCTGTCCCGCTCGCAGCTCATGGGCGTGTTCGACGCCGAGCTCACCGAAGTGATGGCCAAGGCGCTCCACCGGCTCGGATCGCATCACGCGATGGTGGTCCACGGAAGCGACGGACTCGACGAGATCACGCTCACCGGCACGACGCGCGTCACCGAGGTGCGCGACGGCTGGTTCACGACCTACGACCTCGACCCGCGCGAGTACGGCTTCAAGTACTGCACGATCGAGGAGCTCAAGGGCGGCGACCCGGACGAGAACCGCCGCATCCTCGAGGAGATCGTCGACGGCGCGCGCGGACCGAAGCGCGACGTCACGCTCCTGAACTCGGCAGCGGTGCTCGTGGCCGGCGGCCGCGCGAGCGATCTGCGCGAGGGCCTGCTGCTCGCGAGCGAGGCCATCGACAGCGGCGCGGCGCGCGGCGTTCTCGAGAGGCTCGCGGGCTTCCGTCGAAGCGGCGAGGAGGAGGCGGCGGCGTGACCACGGCCCGCAATATCCTCGACGAGATCGTGGAGCGAAAGATCCGCGACGGACTCGACGAGCCGGTTCCCGAGGAACGGACCGCTCCCCTGCTGCCGTTCGCGAGCGAAGGCTTCACCATCATCGCCGAGGTGAAGAAGGCGTCCCCGTCCAAGGGGACGTTCAAGCCGAAGCGCGATCCGGTCGAGCTCGCGAGTGCGTACAAGCGCGGCGGCGCGGGCGCGATCTCGGTGCTCACCGAGCGAAACTACTTCCAAGGCGGCATCGAGGACCTGATGGCCGTGAAGGAAGCAGTGGGGCTCCCGGTCCTTCGCAAGGACTTCCTGACGACACCGCGCGAGATCGAGCAGGCGCACCGGGCCGGAGCCGATGCCGTGCTGCTGATCGTCGGTGTCCTTCGCGAACGGCTCGCCGAGATGATCGCGGCCGCGAAGGAGATCGGCGTCGCGGCGCTGACCGAGGTGCACGACGACCGGGAGCTCGACGTCGCGCTCGAGGCGGGCGCGCCGCTTCTCGGCATCAACAATCGGAGCCTCGTCACGTTCGACGTCGATACCGAGACCTGCTTCCGGCTGAAAAAGCGCATTCCCGACGAGATCCCCGTGATCGCCGAGTCGGGCTTCGGCGATCCGGCCGACATCCGGCGCCTGATCGACGCTCGGTTCGCGGGCGTGCTCATCGGTGAGTCGTTCGTGATCGCGGACGACCCCGAGGCGAACGTCCGCGCCCTCCGCGCGGAGCTCGAGGTGTCGTGACGCCGGGCGCCGCTCCCCCGCCCGAGCCCGCCCCCGCCGACCGTCCGCGACGCTTCGTCGTGAAGGTCTGCGGCGTCACGCGGCTCGAGGATGCAACGCTCGCCTGCGAGCTCGGGGCCGACCGCATCGGATTCATCCTGGCCGACTCGCCGCGCCGCGCCACGCTCGAGCAGGTGGCCACGATCACCCCTTCGCTTCCGGACACCGTCACGCCGACCGGCGTGTTCGTGAACGCGAGCCCGGAGGAGATCGCCGCCGCCTTCGACGCCGGGATCCGCCTCGCGCAGCTCCACGGCGACGAGGACACGGCCTGGTGCGAGGCGCTCGGCCTCCCCTACATGAAGGTGATCCGCGTGCAGACGGGCGACGACGTCCGCCGCGCGCTAGACTACGCCTGCGACGAGGTCCTGGTGGAAGCCAAGGTCGACGGCCGCTATGGCGGCCCCGGCGTACCGCTACCCGACGACATCGTCGACGCCGCGCTGGCGCTCGATCGCCGCGTGATGCTCGCCGGCGGCCTCGGCCCCGCGAACGTCTTCGCCGCGCTCGAACATGCGCATCGCACCCCGGGCCGCGCGCCGTACGGTATCGACGCCTCGAGCTCCCTCGAAGCGAGCCCGGGGCACAAGGACCCGGACAAGCTGAGGCGTTTCTTCGCCGAGATCGATCGATTCATCGAGGAGACCGTGGCATGACCACGTCGCAATCCAGTAACGCCGCATCCGCGAACGTCGAGGGCCGCTTCGGTCCGTTCGGCGGGTGCTTCGTCCCCGAAGTACTGCGTCCCGCGCTCGAAGAGCTGCAGGCGGCGTACAAGGAGCACGCGCCCGATCCGAAGTTCCGCGCGGAGATCGACGAGATCGCGCGCACGTGGATCGGCCGCCCGACGCCGCTTCGCGAGGCCAAGAACCTCACGCGCGAGCTCGGCGGTCCGCGCGTCTACATCAAGCTCGAGGGACTCGCCCACACCGGCGCGCACAAGATCAACAACGCGGTCGGCCAGGCGGTGCTCGCCAAGCGCATGGGCAAGACGCGTGTCATCGCCGAGACGGGCGCCGGCCAGCACGGCGTCGCGACGGCGGCGGCCGCGGCGGCGCTCGGTCTCGAGTGCGAGGTGTTCATGGGCGACGTCGACGCCCGCCGACAGGTTCCGAATCGATTCTGGATGGAGTGCTGCGGCACGACCGTCCGCATCGTCACCGAGGGCACGGCCACGCTGAAGGACGCCGTCAACGCGGCGATGCGCCACTGGACGGAGCGCATCGACGATACGCACTACCTTCTCGGCTCGGCACTCGGGCCGCACCCGTACCCGACGATGGTACGCGACTTCCAATCGGTGATCGGCGCCGAGGTCCGCCGACAGCTCCGCGAAGACCACGGCATCGAGCAGCCGGCAGCGCTCCTGGCTTGCGTGGGCGGCGGCTCGAACGCGATGGGCTTCTTCCACGACTGGCGCGACGACGAGGACGTGCGGCTCATCGGCGTCGAGGCGGGCGGTGAAGGCGAAGGCGAGGGCAAGAACGCGGTGCGCATGAGCGGCCTCGGGAAGACCGGCATCGTGCAGGCATATCGATCCCTCTTCCTCCTCGACGAGGACGGCCAGGTGCTCCCGACGCACTCGGTCTCGGCCGGGCTCGACTACCCCGGAATCGGGCCCGAGCTCGCGTGGCTCGGCAAGGAAGGGCGCATCGAGTTCGCGTCGGCGACCGACAGCGAGACGCTTGAAGCCGTGAAGCTCCTCGCCCGCACGGAAGGCATCATCCCCGCGCTCGAGTCGGCCCACGCGATCGCCCATCTCTCGAAGATGGCCCCATCGATGAGCGCCGACGACGTCGTCGTCGTGAACCTCTCGGGCCGCGGCGACAAGGATCTGTTCATCACCGCGCGCGAGCTCGACGGCGAGAAGTGGCGCGCGTTCCTGCAGAGCGAGATCGACGCGATGGATCGACGAGAGTCCGGCTCCTCCGGCGGCCACGGCTCGGCGGGAGGCCAGGCATGAACCGCGACCGGCTGCAGCAGAAGCTCGACGCGCACGACGGCACGGGGATCATGGCGCATCTCGTGGCCGGCTACCCGGATGCTCCGACCACGCTCGACGCCGCGCGTGCGATCGAGGCGGGCGGCGCCGAGGTGCTCGAGCTCCAGTTCCCGTTCTCGGATCCGCTCGCCGACGGCCCGACGGTACTGGGCGCATGCCAGGCCGCCCTCGACGCCGGCACGAGCCACGCCGACTTCCTCGGGATGCTCGAGACCATCACGTCCGAGCTCACGATCCCCACGGTCGTGATGACGTACGCGAACGTGCCCTTCGTGCGAGGCTTCGAATCGTTCGCGAAGGACCTGGCCGACGCGGGCGCCACCGGGCTGATTATCCCCGATCTGCCGCATACCGAGCCCGAGTTCGACGAGTTCCGCGCCGCGCTGACCGGTGCCGGCGTCAGTTACATCCCCGTCGTCGCGCCGACATCCGAGCGCAAGGTCATCGCCGAGCTCGCCGCCACCGCCGACAGCTTCCTGTACACGGTGGTGCGCCTCGGTGTGACCGGCCGAGAGAGCTCGATCGACGAGGCCGTGCAGAATCGGCTGACCGAGGTGAACGAGCTCGCGTCGCATCCGCTCGCCGCCGGCTTCGGCATCCGCTCTCGAGAGCAGGTGAGCCTCCTCGAGGGCCACGCGCGGCTCGCCGTGGTCGGGTCGAAGATCGTCGACACGATCCGCGAATCGGGCTCGTCGGCGGCCACCGAGGTCGAGAAGCTCGTGGGCGCGCTCGCGGGCTAGGCGCCGGCCTCTCTCTACTCGATCCGCAGAACGATCGCGTTCGTGATGCTGAGCGGTACGTCGGCGGCCGATCCGTCGTCTTCGATGAATCCCTGGAACGTCACCACACCGGGCGGTCGTCCACCGGCGAGGTCGAACACGATCGACGGAGCCGGGCTCGACGGCTGATCCGCCTCTCCGAGTCGGCCGTAGGGCGTGTTGTTCCAGATGAGCAGCGGGTCCGACGAGTCGTTCAGCGGCGTGGCGAACGTCATCACCCCGAGACGCGCCGGCTGCACGGCGAGCGTCTCGAGCGTGGGCTCCCCGGCGAACGCGTACAGCGCGAAGCGTGCCGTCGAAGGAGCCGGCGGTGCCGACATCGCGAGCTCGAGACGCGTGCCCGCGCCCACCGTGATCTCGCGACGCGAATCCCCGCGCGAATCATTCAGCCGCAGAACATCGAGGAGCCCTTCGCCCATCGCGTTCACGGTTCCGAATCGCGCCGCCACGGCCGGCGTCATCTCGTCCGCGCCGAGGTCGACGACGGCCACCGGGCCGCGGTCGCCGTTCTGCACGCGGTCATCCCCTTCGAAGTCGGTGTCGGGGATCTCGGGGGCGCTGTTGTTTCCGCGGTCCACGCACCGGGAGCCGATCCGCAGGCGGTAGTCGCCGTTCGGCGCATGGACGAACGCGGGGTCGACGTCGAGGTTGGCCTCACCCGGCCAGCCACCGCCCACGTTCGAGTAGGTGATCTCGATCGGGCCCGACTCGAGCTCGATCTCGCTGCCGGAGCCCTCCCGCGAGTTCCCCCAGATGATGCAGTTCTCGAAGCCGAGTCCCGAGTCCACGGACGAGACCCCGCCCGCTCGATCCGGCGACACGTTGTCCGAGATCGTGTTGTTCACGAAGCGCGTCGTGGCCTGCTCGCCGCGCACGCCGCCACCGACCGCGGCCTCGTTGCCGACGATCCAGTTGTTCGTGAAGACCCCTCCCGCCCCGAGGATGAGGAGCACTCCGCCGCCGTCATCGTCCGCGAAGTTGTCGGCGATGAGATTCCCGCGCACCGTCGCCGATCCGTCGTTGAAGACGATGCCGCCGCCGGAGTTGATCGTCGCCCGGTTCCCCCGGATCTCGTTTCCTTCGATCAGCACCGAGTCCGCCCGCTTCACCAGGATGCCGCCCGCGAGCAGCCGGCTCTCGTTGTCGAGGATCTCGTTGTCCGTGATCGTCGGGGCCGCGTCGTCGTAGACGGCGATGGCGCCCCCGTCGCGGGCGGTGCCGCCCGCCGTGATGCGATTCGCACGAATCCGATTGCTCTGGATCAGCGGATCGGTGCCTGCGTCGTTGCAGTGGATGCCGGCGCCGTTGCCGCTGGCCCGGTTGAAGAGGATCTTGTTGTTGCGGATCTCGGGGCTGGCCCCGTCTTCACAGATCACGCCACCGCCGCGAGACGCGGCCGTGTTGTCTTCGATTCGATTCCCGTCGATCAGCGGAGAGCTCGCGAAGCAAGCGATGCCTGCCCCTCGATGCGCCTCGTTCAGGCGGATGAGATTCCCCACGATCTCCGCATCCGAGCCGCGCGCGCAGTAGATGCCGCCGCCGGCGAACGGGTTGCAGCAGAAGCGCAGGCCGTTCTCGAGGATCTCGTTGCCTTCGATCCGCGGAGCCGATCCGTCGAAGCAGGCGATCCCGCACCCACGCTCGGCGTAGTTCTCGCGAATGACATTGCCCTGGATCGTCGGCGAGGAACCGATGCAGATGATCCCGCCGCCGATCGTCGCCTCGCCGCCCGTGATCGTGAAGCCGATCAGCTTCGTGGCGCGCGACTGCCCCCCGGCAATCCGGACCACGACCTCCGTCCCGTCCCCGATCAGCGTCGTCGCGGAAGGTCCGTCGACGCTGCGGACTTCGATCTCCTTGCCGAGGAAATCGATCGCCTCCGGGTAGCGGCCACGCCGCACGAGAACGAGGTCGCCATCCACGGCGGCATCGATCCCCTGCTGGATCGTGCGGAAGGGAGAACGTTGGCTCCCGTCCCCGTTGCCTGGAACGTCCAGGCTCGCCACGTACCAGGTGGTCATGGCGAACGACGAAGAGCCAAGGGTGACCAGCAGGACCAGTGTCAGGACGAGCTTCGTCAGATTCTTCATGCGGGGCATCGTCGCAAAGGCGGTGCCAACGAAAGAAGGCCCTGGACCGCACCGAGCACGGCCCACGCCGAGGTTCGCGGTTACCGACCGGCGGCGTCGTAGCCGTCTCGTAACGTTCGCACGCTTCTCCGCCAATCGACTTGGACACGCACGGCCACCGAATCTATCTTGTCCCGCTTCCAGGGACGGCCGGGGTGAGCGTTTGCTCGCATCACGCGCCCTCTCTCTCGCGGCACACCCCCAAGCACAAGAACAAGAAGCGAATCCAGCCATGAAGATCGGAATCGTCGGCCTCGGCCAGTCGGGAAAGACCACGCTGTTCAACGCCCTCACCGGCCTCGACCTCGAGACGGGTACGTTCTCCGGGCAGGACGCGGTCAACCTCGGCACCGCGAAGGTCCCCGACGAGCGCATCGAGAAGCTCACCGAGATCTTCAATCCCAAGAAGAAAACGCTCGCCGCGGTCGAGTACGTCGACATCGCGGGCATCGCCTCGTCGGAGCCCGGCCAGTCGAGCGGCATCCCCGGCGATCAGCTCGGACGTATGCGCAACAACGACATGCTCGTCGTCGTGCTGCGCGGCTTCGAGAACGACACGGTGCCTCACCCCGCCGGCACCATCGATCCGCTTCGCGACATGAGCACCCTGTGGGGCGAGTTCATGCTCTCCGATCACACGATCTGCGAGGGCCGCATCGAACGCCTCGAAGGCATGAAGGGCAAGCCCCGGTTCACGGACGACAACGCCAAGGAGCTCGAGGCGCTCCAGCGCTGCAAGGAGTTTCTCGACGAAGAGAAGCCGCTGCGCGAGATCGAGCTGAACGAGACGGAAACCAAGCTGCTGCGCGGCTACCAGTTCCTCTCGCAAAAGCCCATGCTCCTCGTGATCAACATCGACGAGCGCGAGATCGGTACCGAAGACAAGATCCTCGAGCGATTCAAGGATTGGGCCGCCCTCCCGAAGACCCAGATCCTCACCATTTCCGCCAAAGCCGAAGCCGAGATCCAGCAGCTCGACGAAGAAGAGGCCGCGATGTTCCGCGAAGAGCTCGGACTCACCGAGCCGGTCCCGGGCCGCATCGCCACCGCCTGCTACAGCCTCCTCGGCTACATCTCGTTCTTCACCGTCGGCGAAGACGAAGTCCGCGCCTGGTCCATCCCCGAAGGCACCGACGCCCGCAAAGCCGCCGGCGAGATCCACGCCGACATCGAACGAGGCTTCATCCGCGCCGAAGTCGTCACCTACGACAAGTTCATCGAGAACGGCACCCTCAACGACTGCAAGAAGGACGGCTCCCTCCGCCTCGAGGGCAAGGACTACGTCGTCCTCGACGGCGAGATCGTCCACTACCGCTTCAGCGTTTAGGGGGCGGGTGCGGCGCCGACATCGTCGATCAGGTTTGCGAATCGATCTGCGGCCTGGCCGCGACTCTGCTGAGCTCGCGGCACTGGTACGAAGAACCCTGGCCACGCGTACCCAAACGCGCTACGCTTGCGCCCGAGCAAGGCCGTACTCGCAAGGCGGCATCACGGGTCACAGAACCGGAGAACCCACATGGCGAAGATCACGGGGATCGGAGGCGTGTTCCTCAAGTGCAAGGGCGACCGCGCGGCGCTCGCGGCGTGGTATCAGAAGCACCTGGGGATGGAGCTCGAGGACTTTGGCGGGGCGATCCTGAAGTGGCCGGAGGATCCGTCGGAGGACAAGGGGCTGACGGTGTGGCACCTGGCGGATCACGACAGCGAGTGGTTCAGTCCGAGCTCGTCGTCGTTCATGATCAACTACCGGGTCGACAACCTGGACGAGATGCTCGCCCAGCTGAAGGAGGGCGGCGTCGACGTCGTGAGCGGGCCCGAGTCGCACGAGAACGGCAAGTTCGCGTGGATCATGGATCCGGACGGGAACAAGGTCGAGCTGTGGGAGCCGATGCCCTGGGACGAGAAGAACAAAGAGGCATGAGCGCCGACAAGATCCTGAGGGACCAGCTCGTCGCGCTCCTTCGCGGGGGTGAGGCGCACGCTACG
>CAZQZX010000196.1:0-13486 GCA_964597885.1 uncultured Planctomycetota bacterium | reverse complement strand
CGTCCGCTTTGCCGGGCGTGAACCGATCGACGGCTCCGTGGTCGTCGCGGCCCCGCCCTCCGAGTCCTTCAGCGCATCCGGCGGGCTCGCCAAGGCTGACCTGAACGGCGACTCCCACCTCGACGTGATCCACGCTGACGGTGACTCCACGGTGCAGGTGATCCTCGGGGACGGAAGTGACGGCTTCACTCCGGGTCTCACCTTGGATTTCGAGAACCGCGGGGCGATCGCCACGGGCGACTTCGACGAAGACGGCAATCCCGACGTCGCAATCGGACGCGCGGGTGTGGACGTTCGCATGTTCCTGGGCGATGGAGCCGGGGGTCTCACGCTCGGCGCCATTCTTCCTACGGTGGTATTGCCGACCTCGATCTCGGTCGGGGACGTCAATCTGGACGGTCATCTCGATATCGTCGTTGCGGGAAAAGGAGACTTTCGTCCGGGGATCGACGGCTATGTCTGGACATTCCTGGGCGACGGGGCGGGCGGGTTCGCGGACGGGATCCCGGTCGATGGAGTTCGGGAGCCACACCACGTCGCGATCGGTTCGTTCGACGACGAGACGGACGACTTCATCGATCTGCTCATCACGGATCACGAGATCGGAGGCGTCACGTTCGCGTACGGAGACGGCACCGGGACTTTCATCCGCCGCAACTCTTTTCCGATCGAAAGGCTGAATCCTCCCACCGAGGTCGCGGTCGGTGACCTCAATCGGGACGGACATCTCGACGTCGTCGTCGCGGGAGAGGGCGATACGGCGGAGATCCGCTTCGGGGCCGGGAACGGCAACTTCCCCGGCGTCCTGTCGATCGCCGGGCGTGGAGAGGTGAGGGCGCGGGACTTGAACGGAGACCGGCAGATCGACCTTCTGTTCGCGGGCGACGGGACGATCGCGCTCGGGAACGGCCGTGGCGAATTCAGCCCGCCACAGCCCTGGATGCAAGGAGTTGCGGCTCGCCGAACGGGCGCCGTCACGACCGGTTTCTTTGACGACGACGAGCTGATCGATATCGTCATCCTCAGCGAGGACGCGATTCGATTCCATCGCAATCGCTCGTTCGACCTCGAACTGTGCCTCACCGGGAACACGGACGCCGTCAACGGCTTCCATGTCGACGTTCTCGAGGTCGACGGCTCGACCGGAGGTCCGCGGCGGTTCCTGGCGATCGATTCGACCGATGGTCTTCGCGTCACGCTCGATCGGGCTCCCGAGCCGGCCGCGGGCGGAAATTACTACGCGGCGATCTGGAGCGGCCCTCCGCAGGAAGGAACGACGGCGGTGCTGCCGGCGAGCCTCGGATTCACATGCTTCCAGCCGATTCGTGACGAGCCCGGGTACGCGGCGCCAGTCCACGTTGCGAACACGATTCGCCCGGCCGATCCACGGCTCGAGCTCTCCGGGCAAACGGCTACGGGCGTCCCCGGCAGCGCGCTACCCGCGATCGTCCTCGACGTGCCGGCAGGAGGCCTTCCGCCGATCGGCACGTTCCTTACCGTCCAGGCCTTGGTCGGGGACCGCAACGCGCTCGGGCGGAAGCTCGTCAGCGTCTCGAACGGCGTCGTGATTCGCGTCGAGTAGCCCGAAACCGCTATGATGCGCTCGGTGCTCAACGAGGGGTGCCATGGGCGAGACGGAGCGGAGCGAGAATGCGCGATCAGATCTGCGACGCGAATGAGCGTGCGGCGGGAGCGAGGCTCGCGGGCCTGCTGCCGCTGTTGTTCCTGTTGTTTGCGACGATCGGCGGGTGTCGATCGGCCGAGTCCGGCGGGTCGTCCGACGAGGCGCGGCGCGACGAGCGGCCGCCGAACATCGTGTACATCCTGGCCGACGATCTGGGTTACGGCGAGGTCGGCTGCTACGGACAGACGAAGATCCGGACGCCCCACCTCGACCGCATGGCCGAGGAAGGCATCCGCTTCACGCAGCACTACGCCGGAAGCCCCGTGTGCGCGTCGTCGCGGTGCACGCTCCTGACCGGCCTGCACACCGGGCACGCGTACGTGCGCGACAATCACGAGGTGGGCGGCTGGGGGCCGGACGAGCCCGAGGGACAGCTCCCGCTCCCCGCGGGCACGCTCACCATCCAATCCATGCTGCACGAAGCCGGGTACGCGACGGGATGCGTGGGCAAGTGGGGGCTCGGGGGGCCGGGGTCGTCCGGGCATCCGAACCGGCAGGGCTTCGACTTCTACTACGGCTACCTGTGCCAGCGCGTCGCGCACAACTTCTACCCGACGCATCTGTGGAAGAACGAAGAGAAGGAGATGCTCGGCAACGAGTACTTCCGGGCGCACCAGCGGCTTCCCGAAGATGCCGACGTGAACGATCCGGAGGTGTACGCACCGTACACGGGAACGGTCTACTCGCAGGATCGCCTCGCGGAGGAAGCGCTCGCGTTCATCCGGCGGCATCGCGACGAACCGTTCTTCCTGTACGTTCCGTTCACCGTTCCGCACGCAGCGATCCAGGTCCCCGAGGATTCGCTCGCCGAGTATGAGGGCGCGTTCGAGGAGACACCGTACCGCGGCCAGAAGGGATACCTCCCGCATCCGAAACCGCGGGCCGGTTATGCCGCGATGGTCACGCGGATGGACCGCGAGATCGGACGGATCCTCGACCTTCTTCAGGAGCTCGGCCTCGACGACGACACGCTCGTGATGTTCTCGAGCGACAACGGCCCGACCTACAACGGCGGCACCGACTCCGAGTTCTTCGAGAGCGCGGGCCCGTTCCGCGGACGCAAGACGTACCTCTACGAGGGCGGGATCCGCGTGCCGATGATCGCGCGCTGGCCGGGTCACATCGAGCCGGGCCGCGTCACCGATCACGTCTCGGCGTTCTGGGACGTGCTACCCACGTGCGCGGAGGTCGCCGGCGTCGAGGTGCCCGGCCGCACCGACGGCATCAGCTTCCTCCCGACGCTCGAAGGGCGTGCGGGGCAGAGGGAGCACGCGTCGCTCTACTGGGAATTCCACGGACGGAAGTCGCAGGCCGTGCGGCTCGGCAAGTGGAAGGGGATCCGCACCGGGCTCAAGAAGGATCCGGACGCGCCCGTCGTGCTGTACGACCTCGAAGCGGATATCGCCGAGAGCACCGACGTCGCCGGCGACCACCCCGAGGTCGTCGCGCGGATCGAGGCGGTGCTGCGGTCGCGCGAGCCGGCGCATCTCGAGAAGTGGGACTTCGAGAACTGACGCGCCGGCTGTATTGGCGGCTGTGCTTACTCGACTGTGCTCACTCGACCGGGCTTATTCGCCGGGTGAGCCGGGCGGCACCTCGGACTCGCTGAGGGCATCGCCCGCCGCTCGCGCCTCATCGAGGATGCGCTGCGCGGCCTCGAGATCGCGTCGCGCGACCTGGATGGTCTTGCCGACGTTGCCGAGGGCCTTCATCGCCATCGCCCACTCGTCCTGGAGATGGCGCCCCGCCACGTAGGTCTTGATGCCTTCGCTCTCGAGCATCGAGGCGAGGGACTCGGCGATCGCGACGCTCGGTACCTTGAGCAGATCGACCATGTCGGTGTCGTGCGGTGTCGAGCTCATCTTGGTGGATCTCCCTGGGCTTGCGGGTTCGGTCCTGCGGGTGTTCGAGGATCCGTGGATCGGGCCTGGGCCCAGGGGCGATTGTACCTAGATGACGGCCGGCGCGAGTCGCTGCATCCGCAGATCGCGGCTGAGCGACATCAGGTCGACACCGACCCACGTCGCGAACGCCTCGATCGGAAAGCCACTGAGGAAACCGGCAACGAAGAGGGGGATCGCCAGTCGCGAGGTCATTTCGATGCTCCTTTCCTTCTTTCTGCGGCCTGTGGCGGGTGCCGACCCGCTCGCTTCGAGTACTTGGCTCGCACCCCCTACGATGAGCGGCGCGGCCGCTCGTTACGCCCCGAATCGAGGGGCTCGAAATCGATTTCACAAGTCATTGCCTGCGAGCCGTTTGGGGCGGCTCGAAGTCCCGCCGGATCCGGCTATCGTCGGGAGCGTCGGACGGCCGACAAGAAAGGTGGGAACGTCCCGTGCCGGGAGGCGTCGGTTGCGGAATTCGTGAGTTCCGGCCATTTCGACCGATCCATTCGGCGACTGGGGCGTTCCCTGATGAGACGCCGGTTTGCCGACCATCTCGAAGGAGTACGACCATGGAATCTCGCATCCCCCGCCTCTTGCATCTCGCTGGTGCCGCTCTTGCGGTACTCGCCTGGCTCGGAATCGCCGCGCTGGGGACGGCCGCGCTGGGACTGGTCGCGTTGGGACTGGCGCCGACGGCTTCCGCGGGAGAGATCGGATTCGAGGAGGAGTTCGCCTTCTCCGCCGATCGGGAAGCGCTCCTCGAGCGACTGATTCCCGGGACCGACGACTACTACTTCTATTCGTGCCTCCACTACCAGCACACCGGCGACCTCGATCGCGTCGACCAGTTGCTACGGGACTGGTCGCGCATGAAGGGGTCGTCTCCGCGTCGCGATCAGATGAAGACGCGGCAGGCGATCCTTTCGTACGACCGGGATCCGGACGGGTCGCTCGATCATCTTCGCAAGGTGCTCGGGCTGCGCTTCGATCACCAGCGCGAGATCGTCGGCGCGGAATCGAAGCTGCCGACCCGCCTCGATCCGAAGGAGATCGACCCCGAACGACTGATGGAGGTCGCCCTCCGGAAGTATCGCGGTAAGACGAAGGGCCTGACCGATACCGGCCTGAGGCGCCTGGCGACTCGCGAGCTCACCAAGGACCAGCGTCGCGATTTGTTGACCCGACTGCGACGGCCGGACTATCCGGGGCTCGCTCGGCTGGTTGCGCGGGACCTCTCCCCGCCTCCGATGTCGTCCGGGTTCGGCTCGCTCCAGATCCACGCGCAGATGCTGCGATCCCAGCTCGACGAGCTCCTCGAGCTTCGGCCCGAAGTGCTCGACACCCCGACGTTCGTCAACGCCTACCTGAACCGACTCGCTCCCGGCCCCGACGTCGACTGGCGAAACGATGCCGCCGCTCGCGAGGCCTATCTCAACCGACTGTGGAACTTCGCGCGCGGGCTCTCGCCCACCTTCCATCCGCTGAAGGCGCACGTGCTGTACCATCGGCTCGCGCACGATCGCGCTCTCGGCCGCTACGATCGCGCGCTCTTCCTCACGTACCTCCGGCTGCCGGCTCGAACGGCGTACGCCCATCCCGACTACCTGAAGCGGCGAGAGCACCGCTCGGTGGCGTTCCGGCTCGGAGAGGTGCGCACGACCTTGATGCCACCGGTCGGCAACGATCGTCCGATGGTCGAGGATTACCTCGTGCACTTCCTCAAGGATGCGGACGGGTTCGGGGAGTTCGGCGAGCTGGTTCGCGAGGACTGGCTGAAGCGTCTGTTCGTCGAGGCGAAGATCCTCCACGGAAGAGGGGACACCGAGCGCTGGTTCGCGCTCCTCGACGACCCGGCCGCGTTCGAGAAGCTGCGCGAGAGGGTGGAGCTTCGCTTCAGCCCTGCGCAGAAGACGCTCTTCGCCGGTGACGAGCGCGTGATGCTCGATCTCGACATCAAGAACGTCCAGAACCTGATCGTGAAGGTCTTCGAGATCGACACGTTCAACTACTACAAGGCGAACGGCAAAGAGGTTGACGCGTCGCTCGAGCTCGACGGCCTCGTCGCGTCGCACGAGCTGAGCTTCTCGTACGACGATCCGCCCGCGCTGCGAAAGCGGCGCAGTTTCGAGCTGCCGTTTCTCGACCGACCGGGCGTGTACATCGTCGACTTCGTGGGTGGCGGGCTTCGCAGCCGCGGGGTGATCCGCAAGGGCAGCCTTCGCTACCTGGAGGAGAAGCGAGCCGGCGGCCACCGCTTCCGGATCCTCGACGAGAAGAATCGACCCGTTTCGGACGCGTCGATCTGGCTCGCCGGTCACGAGTACTCCCCGGACCAGAACGGGATCGTGCGTGTACCCTACACCGCCGAGCCGGGAGCGCAGACGATCCTGCTGCGGCGCGGCGACTTCACCGTGCTCGATCGCTTCGAGCACGCGAGCGACAAAGCGCGGTTGAACGCCGGGTTCTTCGTGGATCGGGAGTCGCTGCTCTCGGGGGCGACGACGCGCGTGCTCGTCCGCCCGTCCCTCCAGATCGCGGGCACGCCCACCTCGATCCGTCGGCTCGAAGATCCGAAGCTCGTCATCACGACGCGCGACCGCGACGGCATCGAGCTCCGGCAGGACGTGCCGGCGTTCGAGCTCGCGGACGACCGCGAGTCGGTGCATGCGCTGCGCGTGCCCGACGGCATCACGTCGGTCTCGTTCCGACTCGAGGGCACGGTGAAGAGCCGCACCGGCGGCGACGACGTCGCGCTCACCACGCAGGAGAGCGCGTTCGTGCTGAACGGGATCGAGGCCAAGGAGTGGACGGGCTGCCCGCTGCTCGGGCATACCGATCGAGGTGCGTTCCTCGACGTGCTCGGAAAGACGGGCGAGCCGCGCGTGGCCGTCCCCGTCCAGATGACCCTCCGCCACCGCGACTTCTCCGATGCGATTCGCGTTTCGATGCAGACGGATGCGCGCGGGCGCGTCGAGCTTGGCGACCTTCGCGATATCGTCTGGCTGCGCGCGGTCACGCCCGAAGGGGCCTTCGACTGGGCCCCTCGCTCGGGCGATCTCGATCTGCCGCCCATGATCCACGCCGAGGCCGGTGCGCCGATCGTCGTGCCGGCGACCGGCGATCGCGAGACCGTCACGCTCCTCGAACGACGCCGGGGCGTCTACCACGAAGACCGATCGTCGCGGATCACCGTGAGCGACGAGGCGGTGCGGATCGCGGGTCTTCCCGCGGGCGACTACGAGCTGCGCTTCCTCGAAACGAACCGTCGCGTGAGCCTGAGGGTTACCGAGGGCGAGCGAGTGGAAGACTGGATCGTGTCGAAGAGCCGCTACCTCGAGGCCGACCCGGCGCCGATCGGAATCGCTTCGATGGATCTCGACGCGAGCGGTCGCGTCTCGGTGCGCCTGACGAACGCCAGTCCGCGAGCGCGCGTGCACCTTCTCGCGACCCGCTTCGACGTGGCCTACTCGCCGTACGATCGTCTCCGCGTGCCTTCGGGCGACGGTCCGGAGCGCGTCGACCTGGCGCCTCGCGCGTCGGACTTCCATTCCGAACGTGCCATCGGCGACGAGTACCGCTACATCCTCGAACGCAAGTACGCCAAGAAGTACCCGGGGAACATGCTCGGCCGACCCGAGCTTCTCGTGAACCCGTGGGCGCGCGAAGAGGCCGGCGATACGATCGGTATCGGCGGCGGGCAGGGGGGCGCCTTCGGCGGCGGCCGTCCCGGCCAGCGTTCGCGCTCTCGAGCGCCGTCCGCCATGCGTACGCCGGTCGTCTCGTCGACCGCGGGCGCGTGGCCAAACCTCGACTTCCTGCCGTCGCCATCGCTTCTGCGGGAGAACATTCGTCCGAACGAAAGCGGTGAGATCGTGCTGGAGCTCGGGGATCTCGCGCCGCACCAGCAGCTGCACGTGGTGGCCGTCGACCGCAGCAATACCGTGTACCGGACGCTCGCGCTTGGCGAGGCGGATCTCGAGCCGCGGGATCGACGCCTGTCCGGCGAGCTGGATCCGAGTGGCCACTTCCTCATGCGGAACGCCATCGAGGCGGTGCCTGTCGGTGACACGGTTCGCTTCGCGCCGCCTTCAGCCGGCGGCGACTTCGAGGTGTACGACTCACTCGAGAGCGTGTTCGGGCTGTTCGCTTCGCTGTCGGACGACCCGCGCTGGCTCGGCTTCCGCTTCCTGGTGGAATGGCCGGATCTCAGTGAGGAGCGTCGTGCCGAGCTGTACTCGGAGCACGCGTGTCACGAGCTGCATCTGTTCCTGAAGCGGCGCGATCCGGAGTACTTCGACCGTGTGGTGCGACCGCTCCTCGCGTCGAAGCTCGAGAAGAGCTTCCTCGATCGCTATCTCCTCGACGAGGATCTCTCGCGGTATCTCGACCCTTGGGCCTACGGTCGACTGAACCTCGTCGAGCGCATCCTTCTCTCGGAGAAGGTCGACGATCCGCAAGACGGAATCCTTCGCGACGTGCGGGATCGTCTCGCGCTCGAGACCCCGGACCCCGATCGCCGTCGATTCCTGTTCGACACCGCGCTGCGCGGTCGCACGCTCGACCGAGCCGGTGCGGTCGCGGGGACGGCGATGGCCGAAGCGGCGCCGATGCTCGAGGACAACCGCGCGCGACGAGAGCTTCGCAAGCTGGAGAGCCTCGGATACGTAGTCGGCGGCGACAAGAAGGGCAAGAAGGCGCCGGCGGCGCCCCGGGAGGCGCCGAGGAGTGAGCTCGCCGACGAAGAGGCGGTCGAGCTCGAAGAAGAAGAAGAGGCCGACGATTTCGCCTTCGACGCGGTGGCGCGCAAGCGCGGTTTCTATCGCCGGCCCGACGACACGAAGGAATACTCCGAGAGCCGCTACTTCGATCGTCCCCTGGAGCAGCTCGTTCCGGGGCTGATCGAGGTGAACCGATACTGGCTCGACCTCGCCGAAGCCTCCGGACGACGGCCGTTCGTATCGCCGCATGTCGCGGAGGCCTCGCGCCACGTGAACGAGATGCTGCTGGCCATCGCTCTGCTCGACCTGCCGTTCCGCGCCGGCGAGCACGAGATCAGTCGGACGGAAAGCGGCGGCGCGACGCTGCGGGCGGCGAGTCCGCTCCTCGTGGTGCGGCGAGAGCTCGAGTCGGCGGACCCGAGCGACGACGCCCCGATTCTCGTTCGGCAGAATTACTTCGAGCTGGACGACCGGTACCGTTACGAGAACGGCGAGCGCGTCGACCGCTACGTCACGGGCGAGATGCTCGCGGGCGAGGTGTACGGGTGCCAGGTGGTGCTGACGAACCCGTCGTCCTCGCCGCGGAAGCTCGAGCTTCTGCTGCAGATCCCCGGCGGTGCCATTCCGGTGAAGGGCGGCTTCACGACGCGGAGCGAGAGCGTTCGACTGAACGCGTTCTCCACGACGACGCGCGAGTACCACTTCTACTTCCCCCGCGCGGGCGCGTTCCGGCACTTCCCGGTCCACGTGTCGCTCGAAGATGCACTCATCGGTCACGCCGAGCCGGTGTCGCTCGACGTCGTCACCGAGCCCACCGTGATCGACACGACGTCGTGGGGCCACGTCTCGCAGAACGCGAGTGTCGACGAGGTGATCGCGTATCTGACGGATGCCAATCTGCTTCGGACCGACCTCGAGAAGATCGCCTGGCGCATGCGGGAGGCGAACGTCTTCTCGCGCGTGCTGTCGCTCCTTCGCGATCGTCGCGCGTACACGGACGTACTGTGGTCGTACGCGATCCTCCACCGGGATCGCGGCGCGATTCGTGAGTATCTCGAGCACAAGAATGCGATCGCGAACCGCTGCGGAATGGTGCTCGACGCACCGATCCTCTCCGTCGATCCCGTCGAGCGGGGCTGGATCGAGCACCTCGAGTACAAGCCGCTGTTCCACTCGCGCGCGCATGCGTTCGGGGGACAGCGCCGGATCGGCAACGACGTGATCTCGGCGCAGTATCAGCGCTTCCTGCAGACGCTCGTCTACCGTCCCGCGCCGCGCAGCGAGGACTGGCTGCGGGCGGCGTACTACTTCCTGTTGCAGGACCGCATCGAAGAAGGGCGCGATGCCTTCGCGAAGGGCGGGGAAGCCCTCCCCGAGGAGAGCGTTCAGACGGCCTACCTCCGGGCGTACCTCGATTTCTTCGACGAGGAGGATCCGGCCGAGGCCCGCGGGGTCGTCGCGATGCACCGCGATCATCCGGTGGCGCACTGGCGCGAGAAGATCCGAGGCGTCGAATCGATCCTGGCGGAGCTCGCGGGTGAGAGCTCGGGTGACGAGGGTGCGGACGGCGACGATCCTTCGCAGGAGTCGCTGGCCAACTCCGAGCCCTCGATCGACTTCGACGTCGTCGGCGAGAGCATTCGCATCCGAGCGCGAAACCTCGAGGAGGCCGAGATCCGCTACTACCCGATGGACGTCGAGCACCTGTTCTCGATCCAGCCGTTCGTGGAACAGTCGGACGACGGGCTCGCGTTCATCCGACCTCGCCGCGTGGACACGGTGTCGCTCTCGGCTTCCGAGGGCGCGACGGTCGTCGAGCTGCCCGCGGAATTCCAGAGCTCGAATCTCCTGATCGAGGTCCGCGGCGGAGGCATCGCCCGATCGCGAGCGCACTCGTCGCACGCCCTCGACATTCGCTGGATGGAGAACTTCGGCCAGCTCGAAGTGCGACGGGCCTCGGACGGCAAGCCGCTCCCGCGTACCTACGTCAAGGTGTTCGCGCGGATGTCGAACGGGTCGGCTCGCTTCTACAAGGACGGGTACACCGATCTTCGCGGTCGGTTCGACTACGTGTCGCTCAGCAACGACGAGCTGTCGGGTGCGGATCGGTTCTCGGTGCTCGTGCTGAGCCCTGCCGACGGCGCGGTGATCGAAGAGGTTCGCCCGCCGAAGCGCTGAGCTTGGAAGAGCGGTCGCGCACGCGCGGCCGCTAGTCGCCGGAGCCGGCCGAACCCTCGGTCGGCTCGCCGGCGTTGTCGTCCCCGGTTCGCAGGCGCTTCGAGAGCCACGCTCGGACCATCCGCCATTGGCGGGTGGCTTCGGTGCGCGAGATCCCGATGGCGGTCGCGGCCTCGGTCTCGGTGAGGCCGCCGAAGAATCGGAGCTCGACC
The DNA here is from genome assembly GCA_964597885.1 of uncultured Planctomycetota bacterium. GTDB lineage: Bacteria > Planctomycetota > JACOTG01 > JACOTG01 > JAUIME01 > CAZQZX01. The sequence goes on along the minus strand of CAZQZX010000196.1, from coordinate 2,808 downwards.
AGTCTGGCCTTGCGCTCGTCCAGGCGTCCGAGCTCCTCGAGCGCTTCCTCGAGGGCGAGCACGTCAATCGCGTCGGCTCCGTCGTCGTTGCGGGCCTCGCCGAGCGTCACGCGTTCCCATCCGGGCCCGCGCTTGACCGCCGCCTTGGCGCGCGCGTGGTCGACGAGCACCTGCCGCATGACGCGCGCCGCCAGTCCGATGAAATGGTCCGAGTCGTTGAGCGACAGCTCGGGCCTCGCCGCGAGCTTCATGTACGCCTCGTTCAGCAGCGCGGTCGGCTGGAGCGTGTGGCCGGCCGGCTGCGATCGGAACTGCGCCTCCGCGAGCCGCTTCAACTCATCGTAGACCGCAGGCGTCACGTTGTCGGGACGGTCGCTTCCGGGGGGCGTGCCTGGATCGGGATCGGACATGCGCGCCAATCTAACGGCGGGGCCCGGCTGCGACAAGCGTCCAGCGGGATCTCGTCTCGGAGAACCTCCGAGAAACCGAGAACGTCCGGCCGGCGTCTCCGTAGAAGGGCTAGCGATCCTCACGGGGATCCGATCCGGTCCGTCCTCCTGACTCAGGAGGTCCGCATGCACACGCGACGCCTCGCGCTCGTTCCCTTCCTCTCCCTGGTGTTCGTTCTCGGCGCCGTCCGCCTGGCCCCCGCCGACTGGTCGTCCCGGGATCCCGGCGCCACCGACAACCTCTACGACGTCACGTTCCTCGATGCCGACAACGGCTACGCCGTGGGCTTCGGGCAGGAAACCGGCGCGGTCATCCTGAAGACGACGGACGGCGGCCACACCTGGAAGGAGACGCGGCCGATCACGGGCGGGTTCCTGTTCTCGGTGCGCTTCACGAGTGAGAAGGTCGGCTACGTGGCGGGATACGATCCCGCGTGCAACTGCGGGCTGATCCTCAAGACCCGCGATGCCGGGCGCAGCTGGGAGAAGACGCATCTTCCGTCGACGTTCGGCCTGTACGATCTCGAGTTCCCGACCTCGAAGCTCGGCTTCGTCTGCGGCTACGGCGGGAAGATCTTCCGGACCACGAACGGCGGCAAGACGTGGAAGGCTCTCGAGACGGGTGCCGGAAACCTCGTCTTCCGATGGATGAGCTTCGCGGATACCAAGACGGGCTTTGCTCTCGCCGGGACCGAGTACTCGAACAGCCGCGAGCTCTTCCGCACGAAGGACGGGGGGCGACGGTTCGAGCGCGTGCACGATTTCGGCGCGGATCACGTGATCACCGGCGTCCACGCCTTCGAGAACGGCGACCTCGTCGTGTGCGGCGCGAAGGACAAGAAGGGCTTCGTGCGCCGGAGCTCCGACGGCGGCAAATCGTGGGAGGAGGTGCTCCCGAGTGCCGGGTTCCCGCTCGGCCTCGTCTTCGACGGCGATACCGGTGTCGTCGTCGGCGCCCACGGCAACGTGGCCCGCTCGAGCGACGCCGGTAAGACCTGGTCGACGCTGAAAGCCCCGTTTGGCGAAATGGCCCTCGCCGTGACGTCGAACGACGGCTCGTTTACACTCGTCGGTGCGGACGGTCTCGTCTACCGATACGAAGACTCGGATCCCTGATCGCGGCTCGAATCGCGCGGGATCGGGCTAGCGCACGTTGAAGAAGGTCTCGCGGCCGAGATACGTCGCGCGATCGCCGAGCTCGTCCTCGATGCGCAGGAGCTGGTTGTACTTCGCGACGCGGTCCGAACGCGCGGGGGCGCCGGTCTTGATCTGGCCGGCGTTCACCGCGACCGCGAGGTCGGCGATCGTCGTGTCTTCGGTCTCGCCGGATCGGTGCGAAACGACCGCGGTCCATCCGGCGCGGTTCGCCATCTGGATGGCATCGAGCGTCTCGCTGAGCGATCCGATCTGGTTCAGCTTGATGAGGATGCTGTTCGCGGCCTTGAGGTCGATGCCCTTCTTCAGGAACTCGACGTTCGTCACGAGCAGGTCGTCACCGACGAGCTGGACCTTGTCGCCGAGCGCCTCGCGCAGCATGACCCAGCCGTCCCAGTCGTCTTCGGCCATGCCGTCCTCGATCGAGATGATCGGATAGCGGCTGACCCAGTCGGACCAGAGCTCCACCATCTGCTCGCGCGTGAGCGTGCGGTTCTCGGTCTTGAGCTCGTACTTTCCGTCCTTGTAGATCTCGGACGTGGCGGGATCGAGCGCGATCATGATGTCCTCGCCCGCCTTGTAGCCGGCGCGGTCGATCGCCTCGAGGATCACGTCGATGGCTTCGTCGTTGCCCTTGGTCAGCGCCGGTGCGAATCCGCCCTCGTCGCCGACGCCCGTCGAGTATCCCTTGTCGTTGAGCACGCCCTTCAACCGGTGGTAGATCTCGCACACCTGCCGCAGCCCTTCGCGGAAGCTCGACGCGCCGACCGGCATCACCATGAACTCCTGGAAGTCGGTGACCCAGTTTCCGTGCGCGCCGCCGTTCATGATGTTCATCATCGGCACGGGGAGCTGGCACGCGCCGGCGCCGCCGATGTAGCGATAGAGCGGCTGCCCGGTGCTGTCGGCTGCGGCCTTCGCGACGGCGAGGCTCGCACCGAGCACCGCGTTCGCTCCGAGCTCCGCCTTGTTCGGCGTGCCGTCGAGCTCGATCATCGTTCGGTCGATGTCGACCTGCGCGAGCGCATCCTGCCCGAGGAGCGCATCGGCGATGCGGGAGTTGACGTTCGCCACCGCCTTCTCGACGCCCTTGCCGAGGTATCGGCTCTTGTCGCCGTCGCGGAGCTCGAGCGCCTCGTTGACGCCGGTCGAGGCTCCCGAAGGAACCGCGGCGCGTCCCTGGCTGCCGTCGTCGAGCAGCACT
>CAZQZX010000195.1:0-13488 GCA_964597885.1 uncultured Planctomycetota bacterium | reverse complement strand
GATCGGATCCGATCCTCGCGGTCAGACCCTGGAAACCTGTGGGGCTCACTCGACTCTCCGGGCGGGGTGCAGATTCCTCGGCGCGCTTCGCCATTGTACTCGATGAATCCTTTCCCCGCACGGGTTTATCGAAAGTCGGCGAGACGGGGCCGGCCGGACGCGCCGCCTGTCCGAGCACCCGCTTCAGTCCCCCCCGGGTTCGTCCGATAAGCACGGAATTCTGCGGCACCTCGGGCTCCCGGAGAAGGCCCGAAAACGGCTCGCCGCCCCCTGTCCGCTCCCCCGGAAGGAAAGCGATATGGACCCGAGGACCCATCCGAATCGACCGACCACCCCCGATCCCGAGGCGGCCGAGGGCGATCCGACGGAACCGATCGCCCAGTGGATGACCACCTATCTGCTGATCGCGTGCTTCCCGGCGGGCCTCTACACGATGTGGCGCCAGAAGCTCCTTCGGCCGGCCGCCCGCGTCGGGATCACCGCCGGGGTCGCCACGGTCTTCGCCCTCATCCTCGTGGTGGGGAGCCTCCGCGGCGGAGCGGCCCCACAGGAGTGCCCGGGCTGCGCGGGGAGCCCCACGGCGGCGACGACCGACGCGACGCCCCGGGAGGCCGACCGCGGACGCCTGCCCATCACGGCGGGCCTCGCGCAGATCTTCGCGAAGCCTCGCGCCGGCGCCTCGTGCGAGCGGTGCGGCGCCGACCTCGCCGACTGACACCGATCGCCGGCGCGGCCGCGGATTCGTTCTGCTACAGTAGTCCGCCATGGACGACAGCCGGGACTGGATCCGACGACTTCCGAAGGCGGAGCTGCACGTCCACCTCGATGGATCGCTCCGCCCGCGAACGATGCTCGATCTCGCCGAAGACGCGCGCCTCGAGCTGCCCGCATCGGAACCCGACGCCCTCGCCGAAGCCATGCTCGTGCGCGACGTCGAGAGCCTCGAGGAGTACCTCGAACGCTACCGCTACACCGTCGCGCTGATGCAGACCCCGGCCGCCCTGTGCCGCATCGCCTGGGAGCTGGTCGAGGATCTCGCCGACGAGAACGTGCGCTACGTCGAGACGCGCTTCTGTCCCGCCCTCCACTCGCCCGGCATGCGCGAGGAAGAAGCGATCGAGGCCGTGCTCGACGGATTGCACCGGGGCGAGCAGCAAGGCGGCGACGAGGAACGCTGCATCGCGCGGCTCATCGTGTGCGGCCTCCGCACGCTGCCGTCGAAGGTCTCCGAGCGGCTCGCCGAGCTGGCGGTTCGATACCGAGATCGTGGCGTGGTGGCGTTCGATCTCGCCGGAGCCGAGGACGGTTTCCCCGCGAAGGAGCACGCCGGCGCCTTCGCCATCGCACGCGAGGGCGGACTGCGGCGCACGTGCCACGCCGGTGAAGGCTACGGACCGGCTTCCGTCATGCAGGCGCTCGAGGACTGCGGCGCCGAGCGGATCGGTCACGGAACGCGCATTCGCGAGGACGAGGCCGTCCTGAAGACCGTCCGCGATCGCGGGGTCCCGCTCGAGGTGTGCGTGACCTCCAACGTGCACACGCGAACGGTCGAAAGCCACGAGGCCCACCCGATCCGCCAGTACTTCGATCAGGGGATCGCGGTCACGCTGAACACCGACGGCCGCCTGATGGACGGGATCACGCTCACCGACGAGTATCGCACCGCCCACGAGCGCCTCGGATTCTCGGCCGAAGAGCTCGGGCAGGTCGTCATGAACGCGTGTGAGCACGCCTTCCTTCCGGACTCGGATCGAACGGCCTTGTGCACCCGCGTGCGTCGGCAGCTCGAGGAGACCCACGCCGCATGAGCATCCTCGAGCGGCTCACCGGGCTCGCCGGCATCGCCGCGATCCTCGCCATCGCGTGGGCGCTTTCGACGGACCGCAAGAACGTCTCGTGGAAGCTCGTCGGTATCGGTCTCCTGCTGCAGCTCGTATTCGGCGTGCTCGTGCTCAAGACGGCGATCGGCGAGGCGGCGTTCGACGGTGCGAACGCCGTCATCCAGAAGCTGCTCGGATTCACGCAGGACGGCGCCGAGTTCCTGTTCGGGAATCTCGTTTCGCAGAACGTGCCGGTCGGCACGCCGATCGGTGACGGCCCGCCGGAGGAAGCGCTGCTCGAAGAGAGCGGATCGTTCGCGCGCACCGGCGCCTTCTTCGCGTTCAGCGTCCTGCCGACGATCATCTACTTCTCGACGCTGATGTCGCTCGCCTACTACCTCGGGATCATGCAGCGCGTCGTGTCCGGCATCGCCTGGGTGATGCGAAGCACCATGAAGACGTCCGGCGCCGAGACGCTCTCTGTAGCCGGCAACATCTTCGTCGGCCATACGGAGTCGCCGCTCCTGATCCGCCCCTTCATCTCGAGGCTCACGCAATCCGAGCTGAACACGGTGATGATCGGCGGGTTCGCGACGGTCGCCGGCGGCGTGATGGCGGCCTACGTCGGACTCCTGTCCCCGCACTTTCCCGATATCGCCGGACACCTCCTCACCGCGAGCGTGATGAACGCCCCGGCCGCGCTCTTCATCTCGAAGATCCTCGTACCGGAAACGGGGAAGCCCGAGACGGGCGGCACGATGCGCATCGAGGTCGAGCGCGACGCGGTGAACCTGATCGATGCCGCCGCCGCCGGCGCATCGCAAGGGCTCAAGCTCGCGCTCAACGTCGCGGCGATGCTGCTCGCCTTCATCGCGCTGATCGCGATGGTGAACTTCGGGATCGCCACCGTCGGCGGGTGGTTCGGCGTCGAGGGGCTCTCGCTCGAGCGCATCTTCGGCTGGATCCTCTCGCCGCTCGCGGTCCTCATCGGCGTGCCGCCCGCGGACGCCAATGCGGTCGGGTCGCTGATCGGCATCAAGACCGCCGTCAACGAGTTCGTCGCGTACATGGGGCTCGCGAACGCGATCTCGGACGGCACGATCGAGAACCCGCGCTCGATCCTGATCGCCACGTACGCGCTGCTCGGCTTCTCGAACTTCTCGGCCATCGCGATCCAGATCGGCGGCATCGGGGCGCTCGCGCCCGAACGCCGCGGCGATCTCTCGCGGCTCGGGCTGCGCGCCATGGTCGGCGGCAACCTGGCGGCGTTCCTGTCCGCGAGCCTCGCGGGCATCCTGTCCTGAGTCCGTGCCCGACGCGCAACGAAGACGGAGACCCAGACGCATGCAAGAGACCATCGACGCGATGAGGGAACGGATCCCCGGTGAGGTGCCGCGCACGGCGATCGTGCTCGGATCCGGTCTGGGCGGGCTCGCCGACGCGGTCGAGGACGCGACGCGCATCCCCTACGCCGATCTTCCGGGCCACCCGCAGACGACGGTCGAAGGACATCGAGGCGAATGGACGGTGGGACGTCTCGACGACGTTCCCGTGCTCCTTCAGGGCGGACGTTTCCATCTCTACGAGGGGCACGATCCGTCGCGCGTCATCCTGCCCGTGCGCCTGCTCGCGGCGCTCGGCGTGGAGACGCTTCTTCTCACGAACGCGGCCGGGTGTCTGCGCAAGGCCTGGCGGCCGCCCGCGCTGATGTTGCTCGCCGACCACATCAACTTCTCGTTCCGCAGTCCGCTGCGCGGCCCGGTCGTCGACGATGAAACGCGCTTTCCCGATCTGTCCGACCCCTACGACGAGCGGTTGCGTGCGGTGGCAAGGCGAGTCGCTCTCGATGCCGGAATCCACCTGCACGAGGGCGTCTACGCCGCGATGTCGGGACCGGCCTACGAGACTCCGGCCGAGGTCCGCATGCTCGACCGGCTCGGCGCCGACGCCGTCGGCATGTCGACCGTGCCCGAGGCGATCGCGGCCGCCGCGCGCGGGATCCGGGTGCTCGCGATCTCGACGCTCACCAACCTCGCGGCCGGGATCTCGCCGACTCCGCTCGATCACGCCGAAGTTCTCGAAGCGGGCCACCAGGTTCGCAAGAGCCTCGAAGCCTTGGTGCGCGGCATCTTGCGGGAGATCACGGCGACGACGAACTGATCGTCGACCGGGCCGGCTCAGGTTCGCCGTCCGAACGGTCGATCCGAACGGCATGGACGCCGTATCCATCTCCATCGCCATCTTTCTCGGAGCCGTCGGGCTCGCCTTCTTCCTCTATGGAAAGCGCGAACGTTTGCTCGTCCCGGTTCTCGCCGGCGTCTCGCTGATGGCCTGCCCGTACTTCGTCGGCAACCCGATCGCGCTCGGAATCGTCGGCGTCGCGATCACCGGCGCCGGTTACTCGTTCCGGCACGCCCTTTCCTGATCGCGCCCCGCGCGAACAAACCGCGAAATCTCCTCAAGCCCCGGAAGTCCCGCGTCCGAAAAGAGCCCGCGATCGGAAGCGGTATCGATACGGGGATTTTCTAAGCGAGGTAGATCCATGAATCGGCTTGTCGTCTCGCGGTATGTCTGCACCTTCCTGGCGATCTGCACTCTCTCGACCCTGACCGGCTGCTCCACGGTGGGCGGCATGTTCGGTGGCGGCAAGAAAGAAGCCGGCCCCGGACAGGTCGATGATCTCCTCACCCGCATCGAGCGGGTGCACATCGAGTGCGAACTGTCGAACCAGAGGATCGACGATGCCATGCGCGCGCTCGACGCGCTCATCGCTCACGACTTCACCGGGGATCCGGTCCTCGCCTTCAACGCGTTCACCTCGACGGTGAAAGCCTCCGAGAAGCAGTCCGCGAAGCTCGCGGCTGCCGTCGGACCGATGAAGAGCGCGGCCGATCCGTTCTTCGAACAGTGGGCCGGGAACCTGAGCTCGTTCGCCAGCATGGACATGCGGCTGCGAAGCCAGACGCGCCTCGAGAACACGCTCGCTCGTTACGAAGCGATCCTCGCTGCGGTGGAGCCCGCCCAGTCGGCGTACCAGCAGTTCAACGCGGGACTGAAGGATCACATCCTGTTCCTCGGGCACGACTTCAACGCCGCGTCCGTCAACGCGATCTCGGCCGAGATCGACACGCTGAGCCTGTCTGCCGAAGATCTGCAGCGACGCTTCTCCGAGAGCCTGGACGCGGCCGAAGCCTACGTCCACTCGGCGGCGCTTCCCGGTCAGATCGAGATGGCCCGATCCGGGTCCTCGAGCAGTGGATCGGGCGGAACCGGTGCGACCGCCTCGGGCCGCTCCGCTCGCTGAGAGAAGCCGTCGATGAGCTGGACAATCCTGTTCAGCGTCGTGGCCGTCCTCGGGCTCGCGTTGCTCGCTGCGGTCTCGCGCCGCAAAGAGCTGCGAAAGATGGCGACCGCCGTTCGCGATCGCGATCAGGCCGAGCGCCAGGGAAGCGCCAAGGCGCAGTTGCAGCACCCGGTCGTCGACCTTTCTCGATGCCTCGGATGCGCGACGTGCGTGGCCTCCTGTCCTGAGGACGGCGTCCTCGACCTCGTCCACGGCCAGGCCGCCGTCGTCAACGGCGCGCGATGCATCGGTTTCGCGGCGTGCGAGACGGCCTGCCCGGTCGGAGCGATCGAGGTCACGCTCGGGGACACCGAAGAGCGCCGCGACATCCCGGCGCTCAGCGGCAAGCTCGAAGCCGTCGGCTCTCCCGGCGTGTTCCTGGCCGGCGAGATCACGGCACACGCGCTCATCAAGACCGCCGTCGATCAGGGAGCCGCGGTCGGAGCCGAGATCGCGCGACGCGTTCGCGTCGGCGAAGGCACGGGAGCGCACCGCGAGGCTCCGTCGAACCGGCTCGCGCTCGTCGGCGGCAACGGAAACGGCGCACGACCGACGAACGGGACCGGTCCCGCGCAGAACGATTTCGGATTCCAGAGCGGCGATCGATTCGAAGACGAGGGCGCGGCCTTCCCCGGCGAAGGCGACGTGGCCGAGCCGAACGATCCCGCGAACGAAACCCTCGACCTCGTGATCGTCGGCGCGGGGCCCGCGGGCTTGTCGTGCTCGCTCGAAGCGCGCAAGCACGGGCTTCGCTTCGTGACGCTCGACCAGGAGAGCGCGGCCGGCGGAACCGTCGCGCGCTATCCGAGACGCAAGCTCGTGATGACGCATCCGCTCGACATGCCGCTCGTCGGTCGACTCGATCGGACGTCGTACACGAAAGAAGAGCTGATCGGGCTGTGGCGCAGCATCGCGACGCGCTACAAGCTTCCGATCCGATGCGGCGAGGTGTTCGTGGGGGTCGATCGCAACGACGACGGCACCTACACCGTGCGAACCGAGTCGGGCGCATACAACGCGAAGCACGTCGTGCTCGCCGTCGGTCGCCGCGGCCGCCCGCGCAAGCTCGACGTGCCGGGCGAGCACCTGCCGAAGGTCGCGTACGGCCTGATGGACGCCCACGACTACAAGGAGCGACGCGTCCTCGTGGTCGGCGGCGGCGACACGGCAATCGAAGCCGCAATCGGGCTCGCCGAGCAGCCCGGCAACCAGGTGACGATCTCGTACCGGCGCGAGAGCTTCTTCCGCATCCGCGCAAAGAACGAGGAACGCCTGAATCGGGCGCTCCGAAACGGCGCCCTCGAAGTCGTCTTCGACAGCGACCTCACCGCGATCACGAACGATACCGTGGAGCTCGCGGTCGGACCCGAGGGCCCGAACGGAACACGGCCGTCGATGCGTCGCCTCCCGAACGACGACGTCTTCATCATGGCGGGAGCCATCGCGCCGATCAAGCTGCTCGAGAAGTCGGGGGTGTCGTTCGATCCGGCGATGCGTCCCGCCACTCGCCCTCCCGCCGAACAGGGCACGGGTCTGGTGCGCGCGCTCTCGATCGGCTTCGGGCTCTCGGTGGCGGCGCTCGCGTTCGCCCTCGGGCACGCCGACTACTACATGCTCGCCGCGGCGGACCGCCCGGCTCACCCCAAGCACACCTGGCTGCGCCCGGGGCTCGGTCTCGGCCTGATGCTCGGCGTGACCTCGGCCGTCCTCGTTGTCGTGAACCTGCTGTACCTCGTGAGGCGGTCGGCTCGCAATCGATTCAACTTCGGCTCGCTCAAGCTCTGGATGACGAGCCACGTCGCGACGGGCATCCTCGCGTTCCTGTGCGCTCTGCTTCACGCGGCCATGGCTCCGCGAAACACGGTAGGCGGTCACGCGTTCTGGGCGATGGTCGCGCTCGTCGTGAGCGGTGCGCTCGGTCGGTACTTCTACGCGTGGGTCCCGCGCGCCGCGAACGGGCGAGAGCTCGAGCTCGGTGAAGTGAAGGCCGAGCTCGCCAAGCTGTCCGAGCCCGCGAACCGCGATCCGAGGCCCGGCCGACGACGCTTCCACGATCGAGCGCGCAAGGAAGTCCTGCAGCTCATCGAGTCGACGCAGTGGCGACGCTCGCTACTCGGTCGGATCCGCGCGCTCGTCGGAGTCGAGCACAACGTACGTCGCCTCACCGCCGAGCTTGCCAAGCGCGGTCGCTCGGAAGGCGTCCCCGAGCGCGAGCTCCGGCAGACGCTTCGCCTCGCGCGACGCGCCCACCAGGCCGCTGTGCGGGTCGCCCACTTCGAGGACCTCCGCGCGCTGCTCGCCGGATGGCGCTACCTGCACCGCTGGGTCGCCGCGCTCATGGTGTTGCTGATCGTCGTCCACGTGATCTATGCGCTCGCGTACGGCGCGTTCTTCTTCGGGAGAACCGGCGTATGAAGGTCGAGAAGCATCAGATCCTCATCGCCGTCCTCTCGACGGCCGTGGTGCTGTACCTCGTCGCCGGCGCCGTCGGCCATCGCACGTCACCGGGAGAACTGGCCGTCGTGCACGCGCGGATCCCCGAGCTTGCCGGGAATCGCGGATGCGCCGAATGCCACGGCGGCTGGACGAAGAGCATGACCGGCGCGTGCCTCGAGTGTCACGGCATGATCGAAGCGCAGATGCAGGCCGGTACGGGTCTTCACGGCGCGCTCGACGAGGACGCACGCAGCTGCGCCCTCTGCCACAGCGACCACCACGGATCGGGATTCTCGATCGTAAACCGGCGAAGCTTCGCGCTCGCGGGCGTCGCGGATCCCGATGCGTTCGACCATCAGCTCGTCGGGTTCGCGATGGCCGGCCGCCACCTCGAGCTCGACTGCACGGAATGCCACGAGTACGCGAACGAGCCGATCCTTCCCGAAGGCAGCTACCGTTACCTCGGGCTCGAGCCGAGCTGCGCCACGTGCCACGAGGATCCACACCGCGGGGAGATGTCGCTCTCCTGCACGAGCTGCCACGACCAGGTCGCCTTCGATCCGCCGATCGTCCCCGATCACGACCGTTACCTCCCGCTCGATGGCGGGCACGCGGGGCTGTCCTGCCGCACGTGCCACGAAGAAGGCAGTCCGCACGCGCTCGAGAGCATCGGCCAGCTCGGCCGACGCATCCAGCCGCGGACGTGCCTCGACTGCCACGCGTCGCCGCATACCGAGAGCTTCCTCCACAGCGTCACGCGGGTCGTCACGAAGAAGGCCGTCACCGAAGATACGCCCGACGCGGCGGCCTCCGTCGCTCGCGCCGCGACCACCGCGCGCACGCCGGGAAGCTGCGACACCTGCCATCGCGCCGAGCACACGAGCTTCCGAGATGAGCGCATCGAGATGACGCCGGAGCTCCACGCGTGCTCGGGATTCCTCCTCGATGCTCCGCACGCGGGACTCGCGTGCCTGGACTGCCATCCCGACTACACGGATGAGTTCGAGCGTCGCTATCCCGGTCGCGGAGCGACCGAGTGCCGACGCTGCCACGAGGATCCGCACAAGGGCGAGTTCGATCGCGGTCCGTTCGCCGGGCAGGAGTGCACGGCATGCCACGATCACGCGTCGTTCGAGCCGCACGCCTTCGGGATCGAAGAGCATGCGCTCACCGCGATGGCGCTCACGGGCTCGCACGCGTCCACCGACTGCGACGGATGCCACGGCGAAGCCGTCGAGGGAGGCCCGCGTGCGTTCCGGGGCACCCCCACGGACTGCGAGGCGTGTCACGCCGACGCGCATCTCGGCTTCTTCGAGGTGCTCGGGATCGACGCGCCGTCGCCCCATCACGACACGCCGCCGCGCGGCCCGCTCGGCGACCTGCTCGCGAGCTTCGACGGTGATGCCGGCGCGGCCGACGCCACGCGCGCCGGCGCCTCGTGCGCGATGTGTCACAAGACCACCGAGTTCCGGGACATCGATCCCGAGACGTTCGACCACGGGCTGTCGACCGGCTTCGTGCTGATCGGCGCGCACGCCCAGGCATCGTGCGAGTCGTGCCATCCGCGGGCCGCCGAGTGCGATCCCTACGGCCGCACGTTCGGCCGCGTCGAGGAGCACTTCGGCACGTACGTGGACTGCTCCACGTGTCACGACGATCCGCACGACGGCGCCTTCACGCGATCCGGCGCGCCGCACGACGTCGAAGGCCGCCGCAGCTGCGCGCGCTGTCATTCCGCGACGTCGTTCCGGGTGCAGGAATCCGACGACTTCGACCACGGCCTGTGGACGGGCTTCCCGCTCGACGGCGTCCACGGCGAGATCTCGTGCACCGAATGCCATTCGCGGCTGCCCATGGGCCTCGACGAGACCGGGCGCACCCGAGGCTTCGCCCGCGGATCGTCCTGCGCCGACTGTCACACCGATCCGCACGGCGGACAGTTTCGCGAGAACGGCGTGACCGAGTGCCGCAAGTGTCACCAGAGCGGCCGCAGCTTCAAGGACCTCGCGTTCAATCACAACCTTCACTCGCGCTTCCCGCTCGACGAGGCTCACGCCGAAGTCGCCTGCTCCGCCTGTCACAAGACGGTGCTGCGAGGAGAGGTCGAGATCGTGCGATACCGACCGATGGGACGCCAGTGCGTCGATTGCCACGGCGACAACCGCCAGCCGCTCCGCCGCCGCCTTCGAGGAGGTCGTCGATGATCCGCCCGTTCCCGCTCCTCGTCTCGTGGCTCGCGGCGACGCTCGCCGTCGTCGCTCAAGCGAGCGCGCAATCGGACTCGGAGGACGACACCGTCCGCGTTCCGATGCGCGTGATCTCGCAGGGGCCCGGCCCGCTCGTCTCCGTCGACCGCGGCGAGGGCGATGGGATCCGTGAAGGCGACTTCATCACGTTCCTTCCGCGCGGTGGTGGGAGCGTCCGGGGAACCGTGGTGCAGGTGCACGAGCGAAGCGCCGTCGCACGGCTCGCCGACACGAAAGCCACGCTCGAGCCGGGAACGCCAGCCGAAACGCGCATCCCCCGGGCACGCTTCCAACGCAAGCCCGAACCGGAGCGCCCCACGCCCGTTCCCGTACCCGTGATCGACGAACCGGAGCCGCCGCCCCCGCCGCCGGAGGAATCCGAGAGCGAGGAAGCGACGGAGACCGAGCCCGAAACGCCCGACCATCCGGGATGGAAGGACCGCAACGACGGCTGGGCTCCCGGTATGCCGCTCCTCGCGCGCGTCGATCCGGTGAAACCTCGCGAGCGCCCGACCCGCGTGAGCGGACGCTTCTACTCGAGCGCGAACTACAACCTGAGCGGGAGCAGCGAGAACACCGATTCGCTCGTGCGCGCCGGGACGGACCTTCGCCTCGAGAACCCGTTCGGCAAGGGCGGCGAGATCAACTTCGACACCGAGGTGTGGCGCCGCAGCCAGCACGACCGCGATGAGCGCAACGATCGCGACACGGACCTGCGCGTCAACCGCTTCTCGTATCGCTTCGGCGGCACCCGCTTCCACGAGAACCGATACGAGGGAGGTCGCTTCCTCCAGTACGGAATGCCCGAATTCGGCGTGCTCGACGGTTTCGAGTGGACGAACCACGCCGAGCAGGGTCACCGCTTCGGCGCGAGTGTCGGTCTCATGCCGGAGCCGGACTTCGACTTCCAGACCGGGGACGACGTCCAGGTGGCCGCGCACTACTACTGGGTGGCCGACAACCTCGAGCAGTTCGTGGTGGGTGGCGGTTACCAGAAGACGTTCCACCAGGGCGACGCGGACCGCGACCTGTTCGTCGGAAAGCTCCGCTACATGCCGCAGGATGGATGGAACTTCCTGAGCACGGTGTGGATCGACTACTACGACGACGATGACGACGCCAAGGACTCGACGTTCGAGGTCACGCAGGCGCTCGTCACGACCGGACGTCGCTTCAAGCGCGGTGGCGTCGACTTCACGTACCGCCGGCTCGCGTTCCCGGACACGGACCGCAACGAATTCTTCCAGCCGCTGCTCGACGACGAGATCGAGGACAACCGCTACGATCGCCTCACCGCGAGCGCGTTCTACGACCTTACCGACAAACGGCGCGTGCACGGTTTCATCGGAGGCTTCAACGACGAGGACGACTCGGGTGGAAATGGCGAGGTCGGACTCGAAGTGAAGGACCTCTGGCTGGACGGAGCCCTGGCCGACTTCACGGTCTTCGGAACTGCAGCCCAGTTCGTTGACGGCGTCGGCGGACGCCTGACTTACAGCCGCACCACGGCGGCGTCGCGCTGGGAGCTCATGTACGAGATCGCCAACTACAAGAACGACGGATTCTCGGCGGACCTCGACGACATCGTCCAGCACCGTGTGCGCGCCACCTTCGACTACTTCGCCGCCAAGAACTGGATCATTTCCGTCTACGGTGAAACGGCCATCTGGGACGACGAGACTTCCGTGTCGACCGGTCTCTTCCTGCAGCGGAACTTCTGAGAGAGGACGCAGTCATGACCCCTCGCCTGAGCCCCGGCAAGCTGTTGCTGCTCGTCTGGCTGCTCGCCGCGATCGTCGTGTCGTGCGTCACGACGCCCGATTCGGGGAGCGCGACCCGCCATCGCTGGTGGACCGGTCTCGGCCCGGTTCTCCCGCACGACACGTTCCCCGCCGACTGCAAGATGTGCCACGTCGGCGAGACCTGGGACGTCCTCACCGACGATTTCGAGTTCGACCACGAGGCCGAGACCGGCGTCCCCCTCAACGGGGCGCACGAGCAGGCCCGGTGCCTTCACTGCCACAACGACCGAGGCCCGGTCGAGGTGTTCCATCGACAGGGCTGCGGCGGATGTCACGAGGACTTCCATCAGGGCGAGCTCGGCAGCGACTGCACGATGTGCCACCGCGAGCACGACTGGCGCCCCGTCGGCCAGATCGCCATGCACAACCGCACGCGCTTCCCGCTCGTCGGCGCGCACACCGGCGTCGCCTGCTGGCGCTGCCACCCCGGCGGCGAAGTCGGCAACTTCCTCCCCGTCGATACCGAGTGCGTGAGCTGCCACCGCGACGACCTGGCGCGCACGACGAACCACATCAACCTCGGCTGGGTCGACCGCTGCGATCGCTGTCATCTGCCGACATTCTGGGACAACGCCGAAGTTCGGTAGGAGGCTCGGCAACCCCCTTCGTACGCTCCCGCCGAACGCGCCGCTCGGGGTTGTTCGCGTCGATCCGATTCGACAGGAAGTCGGGTTCCCCCACACCGTTTCGCGCCCCTCCTGTTTTTGTTCGGGTGCTCTCAAGTCCCACCTTCATCCGCCCGATATGCGACGACTGTGCCCCGAACGACGCGACACGCTCCGCCCAGCGTCCGGATATTCCTCGCAACACGGTGAGATATGCAGAGATCGGTCGTTCGTATCCATGGCGGCATTCTGGCCGTCGTCCTCCTCATCCTGATTCCATGGCTTGGCGGTTGCGCCGGCGACTCGAGCAATCGAGCCGCAGGAGCCCGCGCCGAGTCCTGCATGACGTGCCACAACGGCTCGACCGAGGATGATTACCGCGGTCCCGGGCTCGAGAATCCGCATCCGTTCACGGGTGCCGACAATCTCACGTGCACGCAGTGCCACGGCGGGAACCCGCACACCAACGATCCGGCGCTCGCGCATGTGCCGCCGCCGCCCGAGATCGGCGACCGCGAGTTCCAGGAGCGCAACGCCGAGGCGTACTTCAACCGACTGACGCTCACCGGAATCGACAAGCTTCCGGACTACGAGGTCAACGGCGTCACGTACTCGGCGATCGACTACCTGCAGTTCCTGAACCCCGGCGACCTCCGCGTGGTGAAGGAAGGACGCAGCTGCGGCGAGTGCCACGACCCGCACGTCGACACCGTCACGAACAGCCTCCTCGCCACCGAGGCCGGCGTGTTCTCGGGTGCGGCCTACGCCATCGGCGTCGACAACCGCATCCCCGAGCATCAGGGACTCTTCGAGGACACGGCCGCGGACATGGGATTCCGCGCCGTCACCGACCCGGACTTCTCGCTCGACCCGGATATCGTCGGCTCGGTCTCGCGGCTCCTCGAGTACCCGGTGTACAGCAGCCGCGACGGCGACGGCCCGTGGGACATCCGCAACAACCCCGTGTACGACGCCGCGAACCTCGACGCCGACCTCAACAGCGACAACTCGTGCATCACGGGCTCGGCGCTCGCCAACCTGTTCCACGAGCAGGTCGCGTTCACGTGCGGCGACTGCCACCTCGGCAGCAAGGGCGCGAACAACCGCTACGGCGACTTCCGACCGAGCGGCTGCGCGGCGTGCCACATGCCGTACAGCCTCGACGGCCGCAGCCGCAGCCGCGACCCGAACGTGCCGAAGTTCTCGGGGGCAAGGAATCGGTGGAACATTCAAGGC
>CAZQZX010000194.1:6913-13575 GCA_964597885.1 uncultured Planctomycetota bacterium | reverse complement strand
AAAATCCTGGTGTCGCCAGTTCGACTCTGGCTCCGCCCACCACTTCTCCCTTCCGCATCCCCTTCGCAGCAGCATTCCGTACGCTCCCGACGCGGCGGTACGATCGCCCGCATCCACGCGATCCTGACGCGCGCCGAATCACGAACGAGGGAAGGGTCTGACCCATGCAGCGTGTTCCCGTCTACTACGTCTGGATTCCCATCCTGAGCTCGACGGTGGTCCTCGCGCTTCTCGGATTCGTGCTGTTCCGCGGCCCGCGCGTCGTGGCCCCGCGTCCGATGGATGGTGAGCAGCTGCTCTCGCAGGTCGTCGCGCTCGTCGAGGAGCGGTACATCCGCGAGGTCGACGAGATGGAGATTGCCTACGACGCGATTCGCGGCATGGTCGAGGGGCTCGATCCCTACTCGCAGTTCTACGACCCGCGCGAGAAGGGCGACTTCCAGGAAGAGACGGAAGGCAAGTTCGGCGGGATCGGCGTTTCGGTGATTCCGCGCGACGGCTACCTGACCGTGAACTATCCGATCCTCGGCTCGCCGGCGGACCGTGCCGGCGTCCTGCCCTGCGAGCGATTCGTCGGCGTCGCGGGCGAGGAGTTCGGTCTCGTGCGCACGCGCCGCGACCAGGACGCGATCATCGACCGTCTCAAGGGCCGACCGGGGACCGAGGTCGTGGTCACGGTCGAAGCCGAGGACGGAGAGCGCCGCGAGGTCACGCTGGTGCGGGAGTCGATCCCGCGGCACAGCGTGCTCGGCGTCGAAGTGCTCGATCCCGACGCGCGGATCGGCTACCTGATGATCCAGGGCTTCCAGGAGAACACGATCGCGGAGTTCGACGAGGCGGTGCGCAAGCTGATGCGCGGCCCGGGAATCCGCTCGCTGATCGTCGACCTGCGCTTCAATCCCGGCGGCATCCTCAACGCGGCCGTCGAGCTCGCCGACCGCTTCCTGCCGTCGGGGATCATCGTGTCGACGCGAGGACGCCGCGCGCAGGCGAGCCGGGACTACCGCGCCGGCGCGGCGAACACGCTGCCGGAGGACCTCGGGCTCGTCGTCCTGATCAACGGCGAGGCCGCGAGCGCTTCCGAGGTCTTCGCCGGCGCGATCCAGGATCACCGCCGCGGGGTGCTCGTCGGCGAGCCCACGTACGGTAAGGGCGTCGTCCAGAACGTCCTCTATCTCAACGGTGAGGAGGTCGTGCTGAAGGTCACGTCGGCGGCTTACTTCACGCCGTCGGGGCGCTGCATCGAGAAGCGCGTCGATGTGCCCGGCGTGGGCGTCAACGACGGCGGCATCAGTCCCGACGTGCTCGTGCGCCGGGCGCCGCGCCTCGAGGGACGGCCGTCGTTCGAGCGCTACCTGATCCGCGAGCGTCCGGGCGAGAACTATCGCGAAGGGGTCATCCCGTGCCGACCGTTCGATACGGAAGGCTATCGCGATCCGCAGCTCGACACCGCGATCTCGATCCTGCGCGGTGAGCCGGTTTTCCAACAGATCCTCGGCAACCCGGCGGGCGAGGGCGGCGAATGAGGGTGCTCGGCATCGAGTCTTCCTGTGACGAGACGTCGGCCGCCGTGGTCGAGGACGGTCGTCGCGTGCTCTCGAACGTGGTCGCGAGCTCGATCGATCGCCACGCGCGGTTCGGAGGCGTCGTTCCCGAGATCGCATGCCGCGCTCACGTCGAGTCGATCCTTCCCGTCGTCGATCAAGCCCTCGAGAAGGCCGCGGTCGAACCGACCGAGCTCGACGGCGTGGCGGTGACCAACGGTCCGGGCCTGATCGGCGCGCTGCTCGTCGGGGTCTCGGCGGCGAAGTCGCTCGCCTGGGCCTGGGATCTTCCGATCGTCGGCGTCCATCACATCGAAGGGCACATCCACGCCGCGCGGATGGTCGAGCCCGCGCTCGAGTATCCGTACGTGTCGCTCGTGGTCTCGGGTGGCCACACGGCGCTGTACCGATCGGAAGCGGAGCGGCGTCACGAGATCCTCGGGTCAACGACGGACGACGCGGCGGGCGAGGCCTTCGACAAGGTCGCGTCCATCCTCGGCCTACCGTATCCGGGCGGGCCGTCGATCGAGAAGGCGGCGCGGGACGGCGACGCGACCAAGCACCCTTTCCCGCGCGCGAAGCTGCGGCGCGATTCGCTCGACTTCAGCTTCAGCGGAATGAAGACGGCGGCGCTGTACACGAGCAAGGGGCAGAACGCGCGCCGCGACGCTCCGCTGCTCGACGGCATCCGTGTGGCGGACGTGGCCGCGAGCTTCCAGGAGGCGGTGATCGACGTGCTGCTTGCCAAGGCACGGCTGGCGGTCGAAGGCGCCGGCATGCCGCGTCTCGCGGTTGTCGGAGGCGTCGCGGCGAACGGCCGTCTTCGAGAACGATTCGGGGAGTGGGGCGAGGCGTCGGGAGTGCGCGTCGTCTTTCCGCCGATGTCCCTTTGCACCGACAACGCGGCGATGATCGCGGGACTCGGTACGTATCGACTGCTCGATGGCGAGAACGACGGCTTCTCCCTCGATGCCGACCCGCGGCCGATCCGCGCGCCCTACGCGACGGGCGGCGCGCGCTAACGGAGCGACCATGGACGCAAGAGAGCTCGAACGAATCCTGCGCGCGAACCGTGACGGCGAGATCAGCGTCGACGAGGCCCGGGAGCAGCTGCACGCGCTCGCCCGGGTCGATCTCGGGTTCGCCACCGTCGACGGCAGCCGGGCCGAACGGTGCGGCTTCCCCGAGGTCGTGTTCTGCGAGGGCAAGACCGACGAAGAGGCGATCGCCGTGTCGCGCGAGATCCTGCGGCGCGAGCGGAAGCTCCTGGCCACTCGCGCCCGACGTTCGATCGCCGATGCCCTCGCCGAGGAGTTTTCCGAGATCGAGTACGACGAGCGCGCCCGCGTCGTGTACGGGCGGCTCGATCCGGCCCCGGCCCCTCACGGGCTCGTCCTCGTGCTCTCGGCCGGAACCGCCGACGGGGACGTGGCGCGCGAGGCGGCCCGCACGCTCGAGATGATGGACGCCCGCGTCGAGTCGATCACGGACGTCGGCGTGGCCGGCCTCCATCGCCTCCTGGCCCATCGCGACCGCCTGCGACAGGCCAGCGTCGTGGTGGTCGTCGCCGGCATGGAGGGGGCGCTCCCGAGCGTCGTGGGGGGGCTCGTGGACTGCCCGGTCGTGGCGGTTCCCACCAGCGTCGGCTACGGGGCTTCCCTGGGGGGCGTTGCCGCGCTCCTCACGATGCTCAACAGCTGCGCGGCGGGGATCACCGTCGTCAACATCGACAACGGCTTCGGGGGCGGCTACGCCGCGGGGCTGATCAATCGCGTCTCGCTGCGCGTGGATGTCGGTCCGGACGGCTGCGAGCCAAATCGAGCGAGTGGAGCCACTTCCGGCAATCCCTGACCCGTCGCTGCATCCCTTGACAGAAACAGGGGCTGCAACTAGCTTACGGTGTTTGCAACGCCCGGATCGGAGTCCGGGTACGCCCACCGAACGTTCCGGAAACGATCCCGATGTCCGTCACCTCGATCGTCGGCCTGCAGTGGGGCGATGAAGGCAAAGGCAAGGTCCTCGATCGCCTCTGCAGCGGCGTCGACCTCGTCGTTCGCTACCAAGGCGGCAACAACGCCGGCCACACCGTGCAGATCGGGGAGGAAAAGTACGCCCTCCACCACATCCCGATCGGCATTCTCTCGGAGTCCACCCGCTGTGTCATCGCGAACGGCTCCGTGATCGATCCGACCGCGCTTCTCGAGGAGATCGAGACGCTCGAGGCGCGCGGCGTGGAGGTGCGTGGCCGACTCCTGCTCAGCGATCGCGCGCACGTGATCCTTCCCGTGCACGTCGCGATGGACCGGCTCTCGGAAGAGCGCGCGGGGCGCGGCTCGATCGGGACGACCGGACGCGGCATCGGTCCGTGCTACGCCGACAAGGCGGCGCGGCTCGGCGTACGCATCGGCGACCTGTTGCATCCCGAGTATCTGTTCGGTCGGCTCGAGCGCACGCTCGATGTGAAGAACCATCTCATCCGGACGCTCTACGAGAAGGAGCCGTTCGATGCGAGGGCCATGGGCGACGCGCTGCTCGAGCAGGGCGAGATCCTGCGCCCGATGATCACCGATACCTCCCTCGTCGTGCACGAAGCGATCGACAGCGATCGTCGCGTACTTCTCGAGGGATCGCAGGGCGTGCTTCTCGATATCGACCTCGGTACGTATCCCTACGTCACCTCGTCGAACTCTTCGGCTTGCGGAATCACCGCGGGCATCGGCATCCCGCCAGGATGCGTCGAGGACGTGGTCGGCGTGATGAAGGCGTACCTCACGCGGGTCGGCGAAGGGCCGTTCCCGACCGAGCTGGTCGACGCCGTCGGCGACGATCTCCGCGTTCGGGGCGGCGAGTACGGAACCACGACCGGGCGGCCGCGGCGTTGCGGCTGGCTGGATCTGGTCGGCGCGCGCTACGCGGTCCGCGTGAGCGGGATCCGTCGGATCGCCCTCACGAAGCTCGATGTCCTGCGCGGCATGAATCCGATTCGCGTGTGCACCGGATACAAGATCGACGGCAAGGTCACCGAAGAGTTCCCGTCGCACCTGCAGGATCTCTCCCGCGTGGAGCCGGTCTACGAAGACTTCGCCGGCTTCGACGACGACATCACCGGTGCGAAGACCGTCGACGATCTTCCCGAGGCGGCGCGTACCTACGTCAAGGCGCTCGAAGAGAGGCTCGGCGCCCATATCTTCCTCATCTCGGTGGGATCGGAGCGCGAGCAGACGATCCTCGCCGACGCGTGAGTGAGACAGCCCCGTGAGCACGAACGGAATCGACTCCAGGCCGACTGATCCCCGAAGCGACGCCCCCCGGCACGTGGCCATCATCATGGATGGCAACGGTCGATGGGCGAAGCGTCGAGGATGGCCGCGTGTGAAGGGGCACGAACAGGGCGCGCGCACCGTCCGGCGCATCGTCGAGGATTGCGTGCGGCTCGGCGTTCAGGAGCTGACCCTGTTCGCGTTCTCGATGGAGAACTGGAAGCGCCCGCCGGCGGAAGTCCGGGTGTTGATGGTGCTGCTGCGTCGATTCCTGATCAGCGAGCGCCGCACGATGCATGAGAACGGCATCCGCCTGCGTGCGATCGGGAGGCTCGAAGCGCTCCCCGAGAACGTGCGCGAAGAGCTCACGCGCAGCATCGACGAGACGGCGCAGCACTCGCGCATGACCGTACGCGTCGCGCTCAACTACGGCGGCCGCGGCGAGATCGTCGACGCGATGCGTCAGATGGCCGAGCGCGTGCAGCGGGGCGAGCTCGCTCCCGAGGATATCGACGAGGCCCTGGTGGAGCAGCACCTGTACGACCCGTCGATGACGTCGCCCGACCTGCTGATTCGAACGGCGGGCGAGTATCGGCTGAGCAACTTCCTCCTCTGGCAGTTGTCGTACTCGGAGATCCACGTCACCGATCGATGCTGGCCGGAGTTCACCGAGGAAGACCTCGCGGCGGCGATGGACGCGTACCGAGGGCGGGTCCGGAAGTTCGGCGGCCTCGAACCGGTCGTTCGATGCTGAAGCACCGCCTCCTCTACGGCGGAACCCTGCTCACCCTCTTCCTCGGGATCGTCTCGCTTGACTTCCGATCGGGCGGGGCGACCGGCACGTCGATCCTCATCGCCGTCTTCTCGCTGACCGCGCTCTTCGAGTACTACGACATCACGCGTCGCGTGAACCGTCCGTCGATGCCGCTCCTGGGGCTCGGGGCGGCGGCGCTGCTCCTGGGGGTGAAGCTCTCGGGGCTCGTCGCGGTTCCGGCGGCGGCGCTCCTCGCGGTCGTGATGACCGGTCTGGTCTTCGCGGTGACGCTCGCATCCCGGGGCTCGTTCGAGGAACGGCTCGAGTGCGTGCTGCTGACCGTATTCGGTTTCTCGTACGTTACCGTTCCGACCTCGTTCTTTCTCGACGTGCTCGCGCTTCCCGGGCCGCCGACCGGCCTGCGCCTGTTCCTTTGGTCGATCCTCGTGGTGAAGTTCACGGATACGGCCGCGTATTTCGTCGGCACGAAGTTCGGTCGCACGAAGCTCTCGTCGCTCAGTCCCAACAAGTCCTGGGAAGGAGCGGTCGGGGGGACGGTGGCCGCGGTCGCGCTCGCCGGTGCCCTCGCCGGGCCCGCGCTCGCGGTGGACGGATCCCGCCTCGTCGAGTTCCTTCTCCTCGCGACGGTGCTCTCGGTGGTGGGCCAGGCCGGCGACCTCGTCGAGTCGGCCGTCAAGCGGGGCTTCGGGGTCAAGGATTCCGGTCGATGGCTGCCCGGAATCGGCGGGATCCTCGATTCGATCGACAGCCTGATCCCGATCGGCCCCTTCCTCATCGCGGTGGCCGCGCTCTCCTGAGGCGCGCCCGAGCCCCCGGCGCCGGATCTCCGAGCGTCGAATCCGTCCGCGAGCCTCCCGCCCCCGGACCGGATTTCTTAGAATGGTCCTCGTCATGCACAGGGTTCTGCAACTCCAAAACCTGGACGAAGCCCGACTCCTTTTCGGGAAGAAAGATCGCAACCTCCACAGCGTGCGCGAGCGGTTCGGCGTCCGTATCCTGACGCGGAGCGGCGTGGTGCGGGTGGAGGGCGAGGAGCCCGGTCTGTCCGAAGCCTCCGAGGTGCTCGAAGAGCTTCTCGAGGAT
>CAZQZX010000194.1:0-6903 GCA_964597885.1 uncultured Planctomycetota bacterium | reverse complement strand
GTCACGCGAGGAGACTCGCACCGACGGCCTCGGGCAGCGGCGTGGCGCCCACGGAGGACGAGTTCGCTTCGAGGCTGCGCGTCGACGAGGCCGCGGGCCCGGCCCTGCCCGGCGGCGCATCGTCAGGTGCGAACCACGGGCCGCAGCATCCGGGAGGAGGAGCGCCCGGCGGAGGCGATGGCGGGAGCTCTCCGGCGATCGGCTCGATCCGGATCGAGAAGTCCCTCATTCAGCCGAAGACCTCGGGGCAGCGCCGCTACCTCGAGGCGATCCGCAAGTCGTCGATCGTGTTCTGTATCGGCCCGGCCGGTACGGGCAAGACGTACCTGGCGGTGGCGATGGCCCTGCACGAGCTCGCGCGCGGGACCGTGGGCCGGATCATTCTCGCGCGGCCGGCGGTCGAGGCGGGCGAGAACCTCGGGTTCCTCCCCGGCGACTTCCAGGCGAAGATCAATCCTTACCTGCGTCCGCTGTACGACGCGCTGTTCTCGATGGTCGATCCGACGAAGATGCGGCGCTACGTCGAGAAGGAGCTGATCGAGATCGTGCCGCTCGCCTACATGCGAGGTCGTACGCTCGACAACGCGTTCATCATCCTCGACGAGGGGCAGAACGCGACCGCGAAGCAGATGAAGATGTTCCTGACCCGCATGGGCAACGAGTCGAAGATCGTCGTGACCGGCGACGTCACGCAGATCGACCTGCCCGGCGATGTGCAGTCGGGCCTGGTCACGGTTCGAGACGTACTCGACGGCGTGAAGGGCGTGACGTTCGTGGATCTGATGACCCGGGACATCGTCCGGCACCCGATCGTGCAGGATATCGTCGATGCGTTCCATGAGAACGAGCAGCAAGGTTCGGACGGGTCATGACGTCGCCCGCGTCGACCATCGAGATCCTGGACGAGCAGCAGCTTCTCTCCGTCGACGCGGACCGGATGCGCGAAGTCGCCCGGCGAGTCCTCGAACGCTTCGAATCGAACCTCGCGCTCGAGATCCTCTTCACCGACGACGAGTCGATTCACGACCTCAACGTCCGTTTCCTCGACCACGATTACCCGACGGACGTCATCACGTTTCCTCTCGATGCGGAGGAGGTCCATCCGGATGACGAGGACGACGCGGCGGCCGTCGCGGGAGGCTCGATCGTGATCTCGGTGGAGACGGCCCTTCGCGAGGCTGCGGAGCGGAACGTGTCGCCTGAGGTCGAGGTCGCGCTCTATCTCGTCCACGGGATCCTGCACCTCGTCGGATTCGACGACACGACGGAGGAGGCGTCCTCCGAGATGGATCGAGAGACCGGGCGCGTCCTGTCGGATCTCGGCTTTGACGTGAGCGGGCTCGGCGAGACATTCCGGGAGGGCGTCCGATGATGGCGGAAGCTCCCCGCAAGGATCCGCGTCGCATCGGCGAGCTCGCGATCGAGCGTGGCTACGTCGAGGCCCGGCACGTGGAGGAGGCGCTCGCGGAGCAGAAGCGGCGCGGCGAGAACGCCCCGCGTCTCGGACGGATCCTGGTCGAGCAGGGGCATCTCGACGAGGCCCGGCTCGAGGAGGTCCTGCGCGACCAGCAGCTGGACCGCGTGCGGCAGTCGATTGCCGGCTACGAGGTTCTCGACCGGCTGGGGCAGGGCTCGATGGGATCCGTCTACCGGGCGCGGCAGCTGAGCCTCGACCGCTCGGTCGCCGTGAAGATCCTGTCGCCTCGATTGGCCCTGACCGACGGCTACGTCGAGTGGTTCCGCAAGGAGGCGCGAACCGTCGCCCACCTCCACCACCCGAACATCATCACGGGGATCGACACGGGCGACGTCGCGGGCGTGCACTACTTCGTGATGGAGTACGTCGACGGGCCGACGGTCGCCGAGCTTCTCGAGCGGGGTGGCGCCCTCGACGAGAACCGATCCCTGGATTTCACGATCCAGATCGCCCGAGCGCTCGATTTCGCGCATCGCAACGGCTACGTCCACCGGGACGTGAAGCCGCACAACATCCTGATCGCGCCGGGCGGGGTGGCCAAGCTTTGCGATCTCGGTCTGGCCCGATCCCCGAGTGGAGCGAAGGGCGTTCGTCGCGGCGGGATCGTCGGAACGCCGCACTACATCTCGCCCGAGCAGATCCGCGGGCACGAGTCGATCGACATCCGAAGCGACATCTATTCGCTCGGAATGACGCTCTACACCATGCTGACGGGCGAGCCGCCGTACCGGGGCGGGGCGCGGGCCGACGTCCTCGCCGCGCACCTCTCCAAGCCGCTTCCCGACCTCGAATCGCGCCTTCCGAACATCCAGCGCCGGACGCGTGAGACGCTCCTCGGCATGACCGCGAAGGAGCGAGAGGACCGTCCGGCCAACCCTGCCGAGCTCATCGGTCAGCTCGAGCTGGCGCAATCCGAGCTGAAGCTCCGCGAGTCGCCGGCCATCGGATCGGCACCGATTCGACGGCGTCGTCGGCGCCGCTGAGACGCCCGCGAGACCGTCGGCCGACTCCCCGATCCGAAAGTCTTCGACAAGAAAATACTGAATTTACGTCGTTCTCATCTTGACACCCATTATCCGGAACTTAGAATTCACAAATTGATTAGGTCGTCTCGGGGGCGCGAGACGACGATCGTTCGGGCGGAACGATAGTCGGCACGGTTCGAGGAAGAGCCGGCCGGCGGGACGGCGACCCGAGTTCAGGCGTCGAAGGAGATCACGCAGATCCGCCGCGCAAGACGCGGTCCCAAACGGGGGAGGGAAGAGTGAAGAATCCGGAGACCGATACCACGCATCGCCTTTGGGCCCGGTACAAACAGACCGGTGACCAGAAGACACGCAACGCACTCGTCGAGTGCTACGTGCACATCGTGCGGTTCGTGGCGGAACGAATCTTCAGCAAGCTGCCGAGCTCGGTCGATCTCGACGACCTGACGAGCGCCGGCGTTTTCGGCCTTTTCAACGCGATCGACGGCTACGATTTCGATCGCGGCACCAAGTTCGAAACCTACTGCGCGACCCGTGTGCGCGGCGCCATCCTCGATGAGCTGCGCTCGCAGGACTGGGTCCCGCGCATGATCCGCGCGAAGGCCAACCGCATCCAGTCGGCGTACGAAGAGCTCGAGAACAAGCTCCAGCGCGAGCCGACCAAGGAAGAGATGGCCCAGCACCTCGAGGTCACCGTCGACGACTTCGAGCAGATGCTGAAGGAGTCGAGCGCCGCGACGCTCGTCTCGCTCAACAAGCGCGTGGACGAGTCCGAGGGACAGTCGGGCTCGACGCAGGCGGACATCCTCGAGGACAAGCGCGGGCCGAGCCCGTACGAGAACCTCCAGATGAAGGACGTCATCCGCCTGATCCACAAGAACCTGACCAAGCAGGAGCGACTCATCGTGCTGCTCTACTACTACGAAGAGCTCACGATGAAAGAGATCGGCGCCGCGCTGGATCTCTCGGAGTCGCGCGTTTGCCAGATCCTGTCGAAGGTCACGCAGCGACTGAAGGGGCGGTTCAAGAACATGCGGAACGAATTGCTCTCGAGCTGAGCCGTTCGGTGTTCGTGCCCCGCAGTCAGCTTTGAGCCGGAACCGTCGGCTCCGCGCCGGAAGCGTCAGCTCCGAGCCGGAACGCCTGCCGCTTCGCGGATCCGGATGAGCGTCTCGAGCAGCTCTCTCACCTCGGTCAGCGGCAACATGTTCGGTCCGTCACACGGCGCGTGATCCGGATCCGGATGCACTTCCATGAAGAGGCCGTCGCACCCGGCCGCGACCGCCGCGCGTGCCAGCAGCGATACGTGCGCTCTCTCGCCCCCCGTGGACGAACCCAGTCCGCCGGGCTGCTGCACCGAGTGCGTCGCGTCGAACACCACCCGCGCACCGAGCTCACGCATGATCGTGAGGGCCGTGAAGTCCACGACGAGCCGGTTGTAGCCGAAGGTGCTTCCGCGCTCCGTGAGCACGACCTGATCGTTGCCGGCGTCGCGAAGCTTGCCGACGACGCCCGCCATGTCCCAGGGCGCGAGGAACTGGCCCTTCTTCGCGTTCACGGGAAGCCCCGTCTTGGCGGCGGCCACGAGGATGTCCGTCTGGCGGCAGAGGAACGCCGGGATCTGCAGCATGTCGAGGACTTCGCCGGCCGCGGGGATCTGGTCGGCGGCGTGCACGTCCGAGAGGATCGCGGCGCCGGTGTCTTCGCGGACGGCCTGCAGCACCCGGAGGCCTTCATCGAGCCCGGGGCCACGGAACGACGTGATCGACGTGCGATTCGCCTTGTCGTACGAGGACTTGAAGACGAACGGAATCCCGAGGTCTCTAGTGATCGAGACGAGCTCCTCGGCGACACGTCGGGCCGGGTCGAGCCCTTCGATGACGCAGGGGCCGGCGATCAGGAAGAACGGCGTGTCGTCCGCGGTGAGCTCGACGGCTCCGGCGCGGATCGAGGGAAGGGTCGGCATGATCGGATCCTCTGGCACGACGTGCGGGTTTTGGCTCAGTCTACCAATCGCGGCCCGTCCCCGGATGCCGCCTCACGAGCGGGGGTGGGCGTGCTCGTAGATCTCTCGCAGGCGTTCCGTCGACACGTGGGTGTAGATCTGCGTCGACGAGAGATTCTTGTGTCCGAGGAGCTCTTGAACGGCGCGGAGGTCGGCGCCTCGATCCAGGAGATGCGTCGCGAACGAATGTCGCAGCGTGTGCGGGGTGACCGATGAGGGCAGCCCCGCGATCGCCAGGTTCTTCTGGAGGATCTTGCGCACGCCGCGATCGCTCAGGCGCCGGCCGAAGCGGTTGATGAACACGGGCTCTTCGCGTGGCGTCGGGCCGGGACGTTCGTCGAGGTAGTCCTCGAGGGCCTGGATCGCGTGGGAGCCGAGCGGGACGTAGCGCTCGCGCGCGCCCTTCCCGAAGACCTTGGCGATGCCTCCGAGCAGGTCGAGGTCGCCGATGTCGAGGCCGCAGAGCTCCGAGTTTCGCATCCCCGTGCTGTAGAGGGTCTCGATGAGCGCGCGATCACGAAGCCCCAGGAACTCGCGCGGATCGGGGGCTTCGAGCAGCGCTTCGATCTCGTCCTCGGCGAGCACGCGGGGGAGGGTGCGTCCGCCCCGCGGCGTCTTGACCGCGAAGAACGGGCTGTACGCGAGGATGCCCTCGTGCGTCAGGTACCGGAACAGGCTCCGCGCGGCCGAGACCTTCCGCGAGATCGTCTTGCTCGAGTAGTCGCGGCCACGGAGCATCAGGAGGAACCGCCGGACGCCGAGGTGGTCCACGTCGAGCGGGGACGACACGTCGTCCTCGCGGCAGAAGTCGGCGAACTGCCGCAGGTCGCTGTCGTAGGCGCGGATCGTGTGCTCGCTGAAGTTGCGCTGGTCGCGCAGGTAGGTGAGCAGCTGCTCGATTCCCTCGTCGAAGTTGATTCGCGTCTCGGCCATATCGCTTGGGAGGACCTCTCCCTATTGTATCGACGAGGCTCGGCCGTTTCTCTCCCGGGTTGCCGGATTCGTTGCGCCGGATCGGGCCCGGCACTATAATCGCGCGCTTCTGGCCAGGATCCCCCCGAATGACCTCTTTCGTACCCCTGAACGCGCCTCTGCGCCTCGAGACGATCCCGCTTCCCGTCGAGATCGGGACCGCGGCCCTGTTCCGTGAGCTGGCAGAACGCCCGTATCCGTTCTGGATCGACAGCTCGGCGGTCGGCGCGCCGCACGCCCGGTTCTCGTTCCTCGGAGCGGCGCCGGACGCCGTGCTGCGCGTCGCGGGGGGGCGGACCCGGCTCTCGCGGGAGGGCTCCGAGGTCGAGCTCGAAAGCGATGCCTTCACCGCCGTGAGCGAGCTGCTCGGGGAGCGCGTGCCGGCCGCGCCGATCGACGCCGCCGGGGTCCCGTTCACGGGCGGCTGCGTGGGTTGGTTCGGCTACGATCTCCGGTGCCAGCTCGAGGATCTTCCCCGCTGCGGCGGAGAGGCGAGCGTTCCGGATCTCCTGGTGGGTCGCTACCGCTTCGTCTTCAGCCACGACGCGAAGACGGGGCAGCTGCAAGCGCACGGCTGGCTGCAACCGGAAGAGACGAGCGATGCGTTCCGCGAGCAGGTCGACCGGATCGTGAGGGGGGCGGCCGCGCGTCGGGATCGACCGGGCGCGAGTCCCCGCATCGACGCCGACACGCTCGAGTCCAACTTCGGGCGCCGGCGATACGTCGAAGCCGTCGAGCGCGTGCGCGATTACATCCACGCGGGCGATGTCTTCCAGGTGAACCTGTCCCAGCGATTCCACGCGCCGTTCCGAGGTGAAGCGCTGGACCTCTACGAGCGATTGCGCACCGTGGCTCCGGCGTCGTTCGGGGGCTACCTCGGATGGCCGGGAGGCGCGCTTCTGTCGGCTTCGCCCGAACGCTTTCTGCGATGCGACGGGCGACATGTGGAGACGCGTCCGATCAAAGGCACCCGGCCGCGGGCGGCCGATCCCGTCCTCGATCGAGAGAACGCGCACGAGCTCGTGACGAGCGAGAAGGATCGCGCGGAGCTCGCGATGATCGTCGACCTCGAGCGCAACGACCTCGGCCGCGTGTGCGAGTACGGGAGCGTGCGCGTCGAGGAGGACCGCGTGCTCGAGTCGCATTCGCACGTGCATCATCTGGTGTCGACGGTTGTCGGAAAGCTCGCCGAGCCGCACGATGCCGTCGATCTGTTGCGGGCGGCGTTTCCCGGCGGATCGATCACGGGCGCGCCAAAGATCCGCGCGATGAAGATCAGCGACGAGCTCGAAGCGACGCCGCGCGGTCCTTATACCGGATCGCTCGCGTACCTCGGCTTCGACGGCCGCATGGACTCGAACATCCTCATCCGCTCCATCCTGGTGCAAGACGGTGAGGTCTCGTTCCACGTGGGCGGGGGGATCGTCGCCGACTCCGATCCGGAGGCCGAATACGAAGAGACG
>CAZQZX010000193.1:0-13645 GCA_964597885.1 uncultured Planctomycetota bacterium | reverse complement strand
CGCGTCGTCGAGGTCGGCGCGGGTACCGGCGAGATCGGCTGTGAGCTCTCGCGGCAGGCCCCCCGCTATCTCGGCTTCGATCTCTCCTTCCCGATGCTCGAGCAGTTCCGGCAGCGCCTGCAGGCGGAAGGTGGCAACGCATCCGTCGACCTGGCCCAGGCCGACGGTAGCCGGGCCTGGCCGATCGCGAGCGGCACGGCGCGGGTGATCTTCGGATCGCGGGTGCTGCACCTGCTCGATGCCGACGTGGTGCGCAGCGAGTCGCGTCGCGTCGGATCCGACGACGGCGCATGCCTCCTGATCGGACGACGAGAACGCGACGAGGAAGGTGTGAAGGCGAGGATGCGGCGACGGATGCGACAGCTCATGCGCGATCGCGGGTTGAAGCCACGACAGGGAGAACGCAGTCGGCAGTCCCTGCTCGACGGCCTCATCGTGGACGGCGCCACTCCGATCGAACCGATCACCGCCGCGCGCTGGACCGTACGCAACGCCCCCCGCGAGTCGATCGAATCCTGGAAGAAGACCGGCGGTCTCGGCGGCATCGTCCCGACCGCTCACGACAAGGACGCGATCCTGCGAGATCTCGAAGCCTTCGGCGCCGAAGAGTTCGGATCGCTCGATGTCCTGGTCGAATCCGTTGAGTCCTACGTGGTCGAGGGAGTTTGGCTGGCTCCCGCGACTCACGAAGAAAACAGATGAGAGGTGACATGAAATCGGACGTCCTCACGGAGCTCGGGAAGCACCTCGTACAGGGATCGCTGACCGACGAAACGCTCCTCCAAGAGACCGGGCAGTCCTCGCCGGTAACCATTCTCCCGGAAGCCAACGTCGTCAAGATCGGCGGGCAGAGCTTCATCGATCGAGGACGCAAGGCCGTCTTCCCGATCATCGAGGAGCTCGTCGAGAACATCGGCAAGCACAAGATGATCATCGGGACGGGCGCCGGCACGCGAGCGCGACACGCGTACAGCGTCGGCCTCGACCTCGGCCTCCCCACCGGCGTGCTGAGCGTCCTGGGCACGTTCGTCAGCATGCAGAACGCGCGCATGATCCATTACCTGCTCGCCAAGCACGGCATCCCGTTCATCGAGCCGGCGCAGTTCCCGCAGCTGCCGCTCTACCTCGCGGAACGACAGGCATGCATCTTCTTCGGAATGCCGCCCTACACGTTCTGGCAGAAGAACCCCGAGGTGGGACGCATTCCGCCCCACCGCACCGACACCGGCTCCTATCTCGTCAGCGAGGTCTTCGGCACGCGCTCGATGATCTACGTGAAGGACGAGAAGGGGCTCTACACGGCCGATCCGAAGAAGGACAAGAACGCGAAGTTCATCCCGAAGATCACCGTGAACGAGCTCATCGAGATGGACCTTCAGGATGTCGTCGTCGAGCGCGCGGTCCTCGACCTGATGAAGAACGCGCAGTACCGACGCACCATCCAGGTGATCGACGGCCTCGAGAAAGGCAACCTGACGCGCGCGCTCGAAGGCGAGCCCGTGGGAACGATCATCGAGGCCGACTGAAACCGCCAACCCCGTGCGGCCACGCCGTACGCGAACGATACGAGGAATCACGATGAGTGACAAAGCCGAACAAGAGAGAGGCAAGCGCCATCATCTCGACTCGATGCTGATGCGCGAGAGCCTGCTCGACAAGGACCTCCAGAAGAAGACCGAGACGCCCGTCTTCCGGATGCTTCCCGACACGCACGTCGTCAAGATCGGCGGACGCTCGATCCTCGACGCCGGGAAGGAAGTGCTCTACCCGGTCGTCGATGCCGTCGCGGCCGCGCTCGAGAACCACCGCCTGATCCTCGGAACCGGCGGCGGCACGCGCGCCCGTCACGTCTTCTCGATCGCATCCGATCTGGGACTGCCGACCGGTGTCCTCGCGCAGCTCGCGCAAGCCGACGCCCTCGGCACCGCGCACATCCTCGGCACGCTCCTCGCGCCGCAGGGTGTCGTCGCCATCCCGCCCGAGATCTTCGGACACCTGCTGCCGCTCTTCATCCGATCGGCGCCGGGCGTCATCTTCAACGGCGTGCCGCCCTACTCGATCTGGGAGCACCCGCCGGCCATCGGCCGAATTCCGCCGCACCGTACCGACGCGGGAAGCTTCCTCCTGTGCGAGTGCTTCGGCAGCAAGAACCTGACGCTCGTGAAGAACGTCGACGGCCTGTACGACAAGGACCCCGCCGAGCACAGCGACGCCGAGCTCATCCCCGAGATCGGTGCGAAGGAGCTGCGCGAGCGCAACCTGAAGTCGCTGCCGTTTGACCGCATTCTCCTCGATCTTCTCGACCACTCGCGCCTGCTCAAGGAGTTCCAGATCATCAACGGTCTGAAGCCCGAGCTGCTCGAGCCGGCGCTTCGAGGTGAGCACGTGGGAACGATCGTTCGTGCCGACTGACAGCGGATCCACCGCGGCCCGCCTCGACGGGGTTCGGCGGACGTACCCGGGGGGCGTCACCGCCCTCGACGGGGTGTCCCTCGACATCGCGCGTGGATCCGTCACCGTCATCGCGGGACCGAACGGCTCGGGCAAGACCACGCTCCTGCAGATCCTCGCAGGCGCGCTCGAGCCGTCGGAAGGGCGTGTCGAGCGCTTGGGGGACTCCTCGGAGCCTCCGAGCGCCGACGTGCGCGCTCGCCTCGGTCACGTGCCGCAGGATCTGGCCCTCGATCCCGAGATGACGGGCCGCGAGATCCTGGATCTCTTCTC
The DNA here is from genome assembly GCA_964597885.1 of uncultured Planctomycetota bacterium. Lineage (GTDB taxonomy): Bacteria > Planctomycetota > JACOTG01 > JACOTG01 > JAUIME01 > CAZQZX01. Next base: position 10,921 of record CAZQZX010000193.1, on the reverse strand, counting down.
GGCTCTGCACGGCCTTGCGACGGCCGATGCGCAGCGGCGGGCTACGGCGCTCGCTTCGACGTTCGGCCTCGACGAGCACATCGATCGGCGGGTCTCGCAGTACTCCGGGGGGCTTCGTCGCCGGCTCCATCTCGCGACCGGCGCGATCCACGAGCCCGAGCTCTTGCTGCTCGACGAGCCGACGGCCGGACTCGATCCGGACGGTCGAACCGCGATCTGGAACGCCATGACGTCGATGCGCGACGAGGGACGCACGGTCGTCGTCGTCACGCACGACCTCGACGATGCCGAGCGCCACGCGGACCGTGTGGTGCTGATGCACGGCGGCACGATCGGGGCTTCGGGCACGCCCGCGGAGGTGGTCGAAGCGCACGGCCGCCCGCGCTTGTACTTCCACCTCGAACGCGCCCCGCGCACCGAGTACGGGCTGCGCACCGAGATCTCCCGGCTCGACACCGTTCGCGAGGCGGCGGTCCGGGGAGCGGTCGCGATCGTGATCCCGGCGGGAGATCCGCAGGAAGCGCGCGACGCCGTCATCGAGACCATCCGCCGCTCCGGCGGCGCACTCGCCGAGCTCCGATACGAGGCCGCGTCGCTCACGATCGCCTACCGGACGCTCACCGGTCAGTCCCCGGCCCCGCCGACGGAACGCGGCAGCGGCAAAGGTGGTGGTGGTGGTGGCGGCAAAGGCAAGGGCGGTGGAGGTGGCGCAGGAGGCGGCTCGCCAGAACGAGGAGGACGCTCGTGAGCCACGGCCCACGCGTCGCCCGAGCTGTCGCCCGGCGTACCTGGCGAGCGACTCTGCGCCGACCGGTCGTCCTCACGTTCTCCTTCGGTCAGCCCATCCTCTGGATGATCTTCTTCGGGTTCCTCTTCGATCGCGCCGGCTTCGTCGGCGAAGACGGGACGTCGTATCGAAGCTTCCTCGTCGCCGGCATCGGCGTGATGACGGTCCTGTTCGGCGCGTCGCAGTCGGGCATCTCGATCGTCCGTGATCTTCACACGGGCTTCCTGCCGCGCATGCTCGCCACGCCCGCGAGCCGAGCCTGGATCCTCGCCGGCAAGATCCTCGCCGATGCGACGCGTGTGGTCGCCCAGGCCGTGGTCGTCGTCATCATCGGCGCTCTCGTCGGGGCGAAGCTCGACGTATCGCTCGGCGCCCTCGTTCCGGCCGTTCTCGCCGTCGCGCTCTTCGGCGCCACGTTCGCCTGCGTTTCGGTGCTCATCGCGTCCCTCACGCGGGCGCAGGAGAGCATGGCCGTCTTCGTCCATCTCGTGAACATGCCGATCTTCTTCACGAGCACGGCCCTCGTTCCGAGCCGCCAGATGCCCGACTGGCTCGCGACACTCTCGGCGTGGAACCCACTCACGCTCGCGGTCGACGGCCTGCGCTCCGCGCTTCTCGGCGGCAGTTCCGATCCCGCGATCGCCGCCCTTCCGGTGCTCTTCGGGCTTACCGGGGTCGCCTTCGCCGCATCCACGGTGGCCCTCAGCACCGTGGCCAGACGCCGGCCCGGAAGCTAATCTACTCGCTCCAGGTTGTTTCCGCCCGATCGCGATTCGATCTCGTCCCATGACCTCTTCGTCCGAGAGCCGACGCTTCCTCCTCATCCTCGTGGTCCTCGCCCTGCCCTGGCTCACGATCGGATGCGGTCCCGGCTCGCAGTCGGACGATGTGGTCGTCTTCGCGGCCGCGAGCCTGCGCGACGTGCTCGAGGAGATCGCCGAAGCCTTCGAGACCGCGCAGGGCTCCCCCGTCAGCTTCAACTTCGCCGCGTCGAATGTTCTCGCCCGGCAGATCGAAGCCGCGCCGCGCTGCGACGTTTACCTCTCGGCAAGCGAAGAGTGGATGGACCACATCGAGTCGGTGGATCGGCTCGCCGACGGCACGCGCCGCACGTTTCTGTCCAACCGCCTCGTCGCGATCGTCCATCAGAAGAGCGAGCTTCCGATCCGGAGTCCCGAGGATCTCGCACGCGTCGAGTATCGACACCTCTCGATCGCCGATCCGGACGCCGTCCCCGCCGGCCGCTACGCACGCCAGTACCTGGAGGCGCTCCCCTGGGAGGACGGCACGCTCTGGGATGTCGTCAAGGCCCGCGTGGTCCCGGGCGCGAACGCCCGCGCCGCCCTCGCCCTGGTCGAGGCCGATCGCAACCTCGTCGGCATCGTCTATCGAACGGACGCCGCGGCGAGTGAGCGCGTCCGCGTCGTGTTCGAGGCCGAGCCCGCCGCCGCTCCCGAGATTCGCTACGCCGCCGCACGCGTCGAGAGCGAGCGCGACCCAGCCGGCGCTCTCGCTTTCCTGGCGTTCCTGGAATCCCCGGAAGGGAAGGCGATCTTCGAGAAACACGGCTTCATGACGGCGATCGAGTGAGCGCTTCCACCGTCGAGACGATCCTGCTCACGCTCCAGGTCGCGGCCGTATCCACGGTGATCGTGCTGCTCCCGGGAGCGGCCGTCGCCTACCTTCTCGCAAGACGCGACTTCCCCGGCAAGCAGATCCTGTCCACGCTGTTCCTCCTGCCGATGGTGCTTCCGCCCACGGCCGTCGGCTACCTGCTGCTCCGACTGCTCGGCGAGGCGACCCTCGGCTTCGACCCGGGAATCCTGCTCACGTGGAAGGCCGCGGTCATCGCCTCGGCCGTGATGGCGACCCCCCTCGTCGTGCGCACCGCACGCGTCACGTTCGAGTCGGTCGACCCCAGGCTCGAGCAGATGGCGCGCACCCTCGGACATAGCCGCCTGTCGACGCTCGTTCGCTATACGCTGCCGCTCTCCGCGCGCGGACTGCTGGCCGCCGCGATCCTCGGCTTTACGCGAGCGATCGGCGAGTTCGGCGCGACGATCACGATCGCCGGGAACATACCGGGGCGCACGCAGACCCTTTCGAGCGCGATCTACTCCGCGCAGCAGGCCGGGCGCGACGGCGAGGCCAATCTGCTTCTCGGAATCGCACTGGCCGTCGGCTTCGCGGCGATCCTCGCGTCGGAGATTCTCTCGCGCCGCGCCGACTCCCACGGGGGACGGGTATGAGCGAAGCCCCCCGCCATCGCCTGACGATACAGATCGGGCTGCAGCTCGACCGGTTCGATCTGGAAGTTGACGTCAGAACTACCGAGCATGTCACCGGCGTGTTCGGCGCCTCGGGATCGGGGAAGACGAGCCTCCTCGAAGCGGTGGCCGGACTGCGCCGCAACGCGCGCGGACGCGCCGCACTCGGCGACGACGTCTGGCTCGACACCGAGAGCGGCACGTTCCGAAAGCCCGAGACGCGCCACATCGGCTACGTTCCGCAGGACGGGCGGCTCTTCCCGAACCACGACGTGCGACAGAATCTTCTCGCGGGTGCCGCGCGCGCGCGCCGCGAGGGACATCCGCTCGACGAGACCTTCGCGACGGTGACCGACCTTCTCGAGCTCGGGCCGCTCCTCGATCGACGCGTGACGACGCTCTCGGGCGGCGAACGGCAACGCGTCTCGCTCGGACGCGCGCTCTGCTCCGGGCCACGGCTGCTGCTTCTCGACGAACCGCTCGCCTCGCTCGACATCCCGCTGCGCCGTCGCGTGCTGCCGTTCCTCAGGCGCGTGCGCGACGAGTTCGATCTGCCGATGCTCCTCGTCTCGCACGATCCGGTCGAGGTGCAGGCTCTCTGCGACGACCTCGTCGTGCTCCGCGAAGGCCGCGTGATCGCCCGCGGCGCGCCCGCGCGAGTGCTGACCGACCCGGAAGTGTTCCCGCTCGCCGAGAAGGAAGGCTACGAGAACGTCCTGCCCTGCCGTCTCGTCGAGTCGCTCGCCGACACGAGCGTGGTCCGCCTCGGCGACGGACCGGACGGACCGACCCTCATCACGCCTCCGGCGGGCGGCGAGAAGGGCGACAAGAAGCTCGTCGGCATCCCGGCGCGCGAGGTCATCCTCGCGACGAGCGAGCCGCGCGGGATCTCCGCTCAGAACGTGCTGCGCGCCACGGTGCGATCGATCGACCCCATTGGAAGCCTGCGCCTGGTCCGCGCATCCGTCGGCGAGGACATCCCCGACATCGCCGTCGAGGTGACCGAACAGGCGAGCTCCGACCTTTCGCTGCGCCCAGGATGCACGACCTTTCTTATACTGAAGACTGCCGGCTGCCTGATGTACGACCCGTCCGCGCGCGACTGATCCGCCGATTCGCGCGGCAGCGCGCCAAACGGCCCGAATGCCGGCTGGCCCGAAAGGAAGGCGTGACATGACGCCGCAGATCTACCGAGCCTTCGTCGTTCTCGTGACCGTGACAGTCGTCGCGGGCTGCTCTTCGCGACCGACCGCGCGCCCCGTCGATATCGACCGCCTCGAGGCCGAGCAGTGGGAAGACCGTCGCATCACGCTCACCGGACAGGTCGACACGCTCGACTGGGTGCTCGGCGAAGCGACCGGCTCGTTCACGTTCCTGCTCGTCGGAAGTCAGCCGCAGAGCGAGATCCTCTGCTCGGAATCGGGGTACAACGTGCTGGTGCTCGCGGAGGTCGTCAACCTGCTGAAGCGCGCCCATAGCAACGGCTTCCCGGTCACGGTCACCGGAACGCTTCGGGTGGGTCCGCACGGCGAGCTACGCTCGGGACAGCGGCTCGAGGTCGACACGATCTCCATCCTCGGCAACGAGATCGACACCGACTACAAGGACTACTACCGCTACCCCTCATGGGGATGGCATCACCTCGAGGAGACGTGCTCCGCGCCGAGCCACGACAAGACGCGATCGACGTCGCTCGAATCATGCCACCCGTGGAACGCGATCCGCAGATACCCCTCGCGTACCGAGGCGTAGACCCCGCTCTCGATTCCCTGCGTGAGCCAATCCGCGAGTGCCGCCTCGCCCCTTCCCTCGTGATGCAGGCTCAGGATCGAGCCCACGCGTCCCTCGTCGAGCAGATCGGACAGTCGTCGCGCTTCCCCGCCGAACGCCTCGATCGTCGCGAGCCCCTCGAGGAACCGACGCTGCACAGTCTCGACGTGCTCCGCGATCGCCGCGACCCCGCCGTTCGCGTTCAGGAATCGCAGCGATTCGCGAAGCGCCGCCGCCCCGATGAGATTCGGTACGCCCTGCTCGAGACGACGACCGTCCGGTAGCCACGCGCGATCGTCGTAGTCGGTCGAGGGACGCGCGAAGTCGAAGGCGTCGTCGACCGAAAGCCACGAGCCGGCGGGAAGGACATCGCGGCGAAACGACGGACGCGTCCACAGGAACCCGAGCCCCTGCGGTGCGAGCAGACCCTTGTGCCCGCCGGACGCGAACGCGACCACGCCTTCGAGATCGCGGTCGCCGTCGAGATCGATCGGCAGCGTCCCGGCCCCCTGGATCCCGTCGACCACGAGCGGCACGCCGCGCATCCGGCATCCGCGCGCCAGACGACCGAGGTCGAGCCGCAGCCCATCCTGGAATCGCACCCAGCTCACCGCGACGAGCCGGGTGTGCGGTCCGATGGCACGTAGCAGCGCGTCCTCGGGGTCGGCCGACGCATCCGGCGGCGTCGTGCTCCACGCGTTGCGGCCCGCGCGCTGACCGTCCCACAGCTCGATCTCGCGGACCGAAACCCCGCGGTGCTCGAGCGCGCGCCACGGCCACGCGTTCGTGGGGAACTCGCCGAGCGGCGCCACGACTTCGTCGCCGGCGACGAACGACATCGACTGCGCGAGCGTCACGAGCGCGGTGGACGTCGTCGCGGTGAGCGTGATGTCGCTCGCCTCCGCGCCGATCAACCGCGCCGCTTCCTCGCGCGTCGCGTCCGGAAGGCCGCAGAAATCTTCCTGCCAGCGCACCTTCCACGGCGCCGTCTCCCTCTCGAGATACGCCGTCACCGCCTTCGCCGAAGAAACCGGAACCGGCCCCTCGGCGCAGTGCATCACCCAGAGCTTGTCGCCGTCCTGCTCGAACGCATCCCGGCTGAGCGGGGTCGTCTCCGTCATCGCATTCCTACCTCCGGCCGGGATCGTAGCATCCCCCCGCTAGCCGCCGCCCCGCAGAGCGAGTATCGTGAGACCGTAAGCCGACCCAACGACGCGCTCGTTCCTGCGTATGTCGAGGGCCGGGCGGTGCGCCCGACGTGGCTTTCGATTCGATTCACTCGAAGGACTTGGCTGATGCTGCAAACGATTCTGTGCGTGCTTGCGCTCGCGACAACGGCCCAGGAGACGGCGGCTCCGACCGAGGTCGGTGCGTCTCGTTTCTTCACGGCCGAGCTCCACGAGGCGGTCGATCGGGGCTTCGCGTTCCTGGCGGCCCAGCAGAATCGCGACGGATCCTTCGGGACGGACGACGAGGATCGCGCGCCGCATATCGGTGTCACCGCGCTGGCGGGGCTCGCGCACCTGGCCGCCGGACACCTGCCCGGACGCGGTCCCGAAGGGCGTGCTTCCGAGAGGACGCTCGAGGCCGTGCTCGCGGCGATGAATCCGGAATCGGGGCTCATCGTCACCGACCGGACGCTGAGTCAGCCGATGTACTCGCACGCGTTCGCGACGCTGTACCTCGCGCAGGCGTACGGCGTGACCCGCGAGGAACGCGTGGGCGCGGCGCTACGACGGGCTGTCGATCGGATCGTGGCATCGCAGAACCCCGAAGGGGGCTGGCGCTACTTCCCCGGCTCGACGGATGCCGACCTCTCCGTGACGGCCTGCCAGATCTCGGCTCTCCGGGCGGCGCGAGCCGCCGGCGTCGCGATCCCGCCCGAGACGATCGACCGCGCGCTCGCGTACGTCCTGGCGTGCCGGCGCCCCGACGGATCGTTCCGCTACCAGGTGAGCTTCGGCCATGCGTCGTTCCACCTGTCGGCCGCGGCGGTAACGGCCCTCCACCAGCTCGGGCTCGGCGACCGCGCGGAGGCCGAAGCCGGCTTCGAGTGGATCGGCGCCTTCTTCCCCGCGGGCGAGAAGCCCGTGCGCGGCCACTTCCTCTACGGCCAGCTGTACGCGCTGCAGGCCGCCTACTACGAGTCGGCCGACGCGCCCGCGGCACCGGGAGCCTCGCCGAGCGGCGACCCGCGGGCCGACACGTTCGATCGATGGGCCGTCCGGGTGCGGGACCACCTCCTCGAGCGGCAGCGCGAGGACGGCGCCTTTGACGAGCCGCCGGTGGGCGACCTCTACGGTACGGCGATGGCCCTGCTGGTGTTGCAGCTTCCGCGGCACTCCCTCCCCATCCTCATCCGCTGAGGCGCCCCCCCGCCCCACCCGTACCGGCCTCGTCGAGCCCGGGCCGCGAACGACGAAAACTTTCGTATTTCACTCCAACAGCCTCCGGGGGCTCGCGTACGAAGCCCCGGATCCAGTACAACAAGACCGGTCCCCGCAAGGGTCTCAACAGGACAAGAGAAAGAAGGAGGATCGTAACGGTCATGAACCCGATACGATGGACGACCCCCGCCCGCGCCCTGCTCGCGTCGGCTCTCCTCACCACGACTCTGTGGACGCTTCCCCTGCCTGCATTCGCGCAATCCCCGACGGACGGCGCGCGCAGCCAGGAAGAGGCGGTCACGATGGAAACGGCCGACAAGGTGACCCCCTCCGTCGTTTCCATTCAGGTCGTGGTCGAGATGTACGACAGCGGCGTGAAGCAGCGCGCATCCGGCATCGGAAGCGGCGTCATCATCGACCCCGAGGGTCACGTGCTCACGAACTACCACGTGGCCGGCCGGGCCAAGAAGATGATCGTGACGATGCAGAACGGCGAGAAGATCGGCGCCACGCTGGTCGGCGCCGACCCCTACACCGACCTCGCCGTCATCCGCCTGCACCTCGACGAGCTGAAGACCACCAACCTCACGTGGGCCTCGCTCGGCGATTCGGACAACGTGCAGACCGGGCAGTCGTGCCTGGCCGTCGGCTCGCCGCAGGGCCTCAAGCAGACGGTCACCAAGGGCATCGTCAGCAACTCCGAGCGCTACTTCTCGGGCGAGTATCGACTGCCCACCGGAGAGCGCACCGGCGAGTTCAACACGTGGATCCAGACCGACGCCCCGATCAACGGCGGCAACTCGGGCGGTCCGCTCGTCAACAACCGCGGCGAGATCATCGGCATCAACTCGCGCGGTTACCGCGGCGCCGACGGCCTCGGCTTCGCCGTCCCGATCAACGTCGCCAAGGACGTGCTCACGCAGATCCTCGAGAACGGTGAGGTGACGCGGTCGTGGATCGGTGTGGAGCTGCAGTCGACCGAGGACTTCGAGAAGTTCTTCGGGACCGACGTCGGCGAGGGGATCCTCGTCGCGAGCGTCGTCCAGGATTCGCCCGCTGACCGCGCCGGCCTCCGCACCGGAGACGTCATGCTCGCGTGGAACGACGCGCCGACCAACGCGCGCTTCACTCCGGAAGTGCCCGACGTGCGCCGGATGCTGGCCGAGTCGCCCCCGGGCCAGGAAGTCTCGATGAAGGTTCTTCGCGACGGCCAGCAGGTCGCGCTTTCGGTCGTGCCGCAGAAGCTCGAGCCGGAGATCGGCGAAGAGTTCGAGTGCGAGAACTGGCGTTGCTCGGTTCGCGGCATGACGCGCTTCCTCGCGCTCGCCCGCAAGATGGAATCGGTGCTCGGCGTGCTCGTGATCGGCGTCGACGGCGTCGGCCCCGCGAACGACTCGAAGCTCCGCACCGGTGATGTGATCGTCAAGCTCGACGGCAAGCCCGTCGTCGACCTCGCCGACTTCAAGACTCGATACGACGCGGCCCTCGACGCCGAAAAGCCGATGGTGATGCTCGCCGTCCGGCGCGGCAAGTCGATGAGCCTGATCGTCATTGAAAACGACTACTCGGAGGATTGATCCGATGAAGCGACTACTCTGCTGCCTCGTGCTCGCCTGCATCGCCTGGCCGGTGGCCCCCGCCGCCGTGGCCGACGAGCAGGGCGAGATCATCCGCAACACCCTCGATCGCCTGGACGACTCGGTCGTTCGCGTCCGCTACAACTATGAACAGACCACCTCGCAGTTCCAGATGGTGCTCGTTGACGGGCGCGGCGGCTCGCGCGAGAAGAAGGGCGAAGGCATCTGCCAGGGCATCGTCCTGAACGACAGCGGCCTCCTCATGATCGGCGGACACATCTTCCCGGATCCGAACGAGAAGTCGATGTCGTTCGGCGGCGCGATCATGGGCCGCGCGACCTCGCCGCCCAAGAACATCCGCGTCGACGGCCCGGACGGCCAGTCGTACGAGGCCGAGATCCTCGTGCGCGACGAAGACCTCAACATCGCGTTCCTCTCGGTGAAGAACCCGCCGTCGGAATGGAAGCCGATCGAGTTCGACTACGACAGCTCGATGCGCCTCGGCGATCCGTTCATGATCATGACGTTCCTCCCGAAGAAGTACGACTACCAGGCGAGCTTCGAGACGGGCCGCGTCACGGGCGTCGTCGAAGGCGAGCTGCCCCGCTACCTGCAGGGATCGATCATGTCGATGGGTGGGATCGCCGGACGCGGCGAGTCGATGGGCGGCGCGGTCGTCTCGCTCGACACCGGAAGCATCGTCGGGTTCCTCGCCGAGCCCCGACGCGAGAGCAACAACCAGAAGATCGAGTCCTCGGGCCTCACACCGGGCGGCGCGCGTCAGTCGTTCAGCATCTCGATCGCGCCGGGCGTCCCGCAGATCCTTCCCGCGAGCGTCATCCGCGAAATGGTGAAGGATCCGCTCGCCGCGCTCGGCGAGAAGGGCTGGATCGGAATCGAGCAGATGCAGCCGCTCAGCTCCGCCCTCGCGAGCTACTTCGGCCGCGACGAGGGTGCCGGCGCCATCATCAACCTGATCGGCCCGGGCTCGCCCGCCGACAACGCCGGCCTTCGCCCGGAAGACATCCTGATCGAGATCGACGGCAAGCCCGTGATGGCGCGCGACGCGGACGGCATCAACGACATCATGCGCAAGATCCGACGCAGTGCGCTCGGCACCGAGCTCGCGCTGAAGATCATCCGCGAAGGCGTCGAGAAAACGATGACGGTTCCGGTGGTCGCGTCGCCGCGAGCGATCTACGATGCCGAGACCGAGATCGACGACGTCTTCGGCGTCACGGTGGCCGAGATCACCTACGACGTCATCCAGCGCAACAACCTCGACGAGGAAGACCTCGGCCGCGTCATCGTGCGCAAGGTTCCGGTCGCCGGTTGGTTCAACATCGCGGGACTCGTCACCGACGACATCGTCCTCTCGGTCAACGACAAGCCGATCGATTCCATCGCGAGCTTCCGCGACGTGATGAAGTCGATCAAGAGCGACGAGCCGAAGGAAGTCATGGTGAAGGTGAAGCGCGGAGCCGATACGCGATTCATTCGCGTGGAGCCCGAGTGGTGAGATCCCTCCGCGAGGCGATCGAGGCGGAGGAACGGTGAGCGAACTGTTCCTCCATCCCGGACTCCTCGCCGGGCTCACGGCCGTCCTGATCCCCGTGCTGCTGTACTTGCTGTTTCGCAAGCCGCAGCAGGAGGTGCGATGGGCGGCTTGGGCCCTGCTCGAGAAAGCCATGGACGCGGCGGCGCGCTCGGCGCGCCGCCGCGAGCTTTGGCTCCTCGCCGTGCGCATCCTCCTGCTCCTCATGCTGTGTCTGGCGTGCGCGACACCGCTCCTGCCCGACACGCCCTTGGCGCGACGACTCGGCGGCGAAGGCCTGCCGCTCGTTCTGGCGCTCGACACTTCGGCGTCGATGCAGACCGCGGACGGCGACGACGGACGCACGCGCTTCGATCGCGCCCGCGAGCTCGCGCTCGAACGGGCGGAAGACCTCGACGGACGCACCCCCGTCTCGCTCGTGATCGCCGGCGCCCGCGTCGAAACGCTGCTCGTCGACGCCCGCGATCCCCGCGAGGTCCGAGACGCACTCCTCGGGACCCGGCTGGGCTTCGGCCGAGCGAGCGCGCCGCCCGCGCCCGCGCCCGCTCGATCGTGTGCGAGATGCACAGCGGCTTCGG
>CAZQZX010000192.1:0-13698 GCA_964597885.1 uncultured Planctomycetota bacterium | reverse complement strand
GATCGGCGCTTGCGCGACCGCCGTCTCGAATCGCACGCCCTCGTCGGCGAGGCGGTCGAGGACGGGCGTGCTCGCCTCCTCGTTGCCATAACAGCCGACGTGATCGGAGCGCGTCGTGTCCAGCGTGAGGAGCAGGACATTCCACGGCCCGTTGGTGCGTCCGCCATCGCGATCCGGGCCGCCGCAGCCCGGGATGGCGAGCAGCGCCAGCGCGACCATCACCAGAGCGCGTCGTGCAGGGGGACGATTGATCAAGCGAGAGGCTCCTTACTCGGGGGACGTCGTCGATTGTAGGTGAGCCCCTGCGGCCTGTCCACGGGCACGCGGGGAGAGGTCAGCCTTCGTTCTTGGAGCGCTGCTCCCGGATCGCCGTGACGACCTTGCGGAAGTGGTCGGCCCTCGGATCGCCCGGGTAGTTCTCGAGGAGCTTGGCGTAGAGCGCGAGCGCGGGCTCCCATTCGCTGAGGCGCGTATGCACTTCGGCGCGGTCTTCCCACAATCGTCGCAGTCGGCTCGGATCGCCCTCGGCGAGAGGGAGCGCGCGGTCGAGCGAGGCGGCCGCGTCCTCGAGCTCGAGCTTCTTGAGCTGCGCGTGCCCGAGGTTGTAGCAGGCCGCGTAGCTCTCGGGCTCGATGGTGAGGGCGCGTTCGAAGAGCTCGGCCGCTCGATCGTACGCCTCGTCGCGCAGAAGAAGGACGCCGAGATTGACGTACGGCGCGACGTCGTTCGATCCCAGCTCGACGGCGGTCTCGAAGGCCTCGCGAGCGCGTCGTTGCGCGTCGAGCTCCGCCGTGCGGTCGCCGGCACGCGCGTGGGCGGCGGCTTGCTGGAACAGGACACCGCCGTAGCGAACGAAGTGCTGCGGGGACGTCGGCAGGAGCTCGGTCAAGCGCGCGAGGGTGTCGATCGCACCGTCGGTATCGCCTTGCGCCAGGAGGACCGTCGCCTTGAGGCCGAGCGCTTCGAAGTTGTCCGGGTCGCGCGCGAACACCCGGTCGAGGCGGGCCATCGCACCGGCTTCGTCACCCTCGAGGTGGGCGATCCGGCAGGCTTCGAGATCCTCGTGCAGGTCGATCCACTTCTTCGGGTCGCGGAGCTCGTCCCAGCCGAGGTCGGTGGGCTCGGCGTCCGCCGTGGTGTATCCGAGCATGCGCAGCCGGCGGGCCTCGGCGTCGTCGAGGGTTCGGGTGCCCCCGCTCGCGCCCGCGTACCTCGCTTCGGCGCGAATCTCGGCGAGGCGTCGCTCGAGCTCGGCGCGGCGATCGGGATGCGCATCGATGACGTTGGTGGATTCGGCCGGGTCGGCGGTGAGGTCGTACAGCTCGGGCTCGGGGGCCTCGATGTACTTCCATCCGCGGGTGCGCACATGGAACAGCGGCGCCCAGCCGAAGGACTCGAGCGGGAAGAACGTCTCGGCGTACGAGAACGTCTCGGGGGCCGTAGATGCCGCGTCGGGAGAGGGCGTGTCGTCGCCTCCGTCCGACAGCTGAGGGCGAAGGCTCACACCGTCGAGGCCGTCCGGCAGCGGGATCTCGAGCAGATCGAGGAGCGTCGGCGTGACGTCGACCTGGCGCGCGAGCTTCTCGGAGCGGCCGGGCGTCGGCCATCCGCCCGTGCAGGACAGGATGAACGGAACCCGGATCGTGTCGTCGTACAGGAAGATGCCGTGCGACTTCTCGGCGTGCGGCCCCGCGATGCCTTCGCCATGGTCTCCGATGACCACGATGATCGTACGCTTCAGTCGCCCCATTCGCTCGAGCCCGTCGAGCAGGCGTCCGATCTCGCGATCCATCGTGGCGATCTCGGCGTCGTAGCGTCCGACCGCGGTCGGAGGAAAGCCCGACGCCAGATCCGGCGCGGGCTCGTACGGCGCGTGCGGATCGAAGTAATGCGTCCACAGGAACCACGGCTTGTCGGAGGCGAAGCCTTCGGCCTGCTCGAGCGCGAGGCGGGTCACCTCGACTCCCTTGCGCTCGGCGAAGCCGAACTCGGATCGCGCGGTGCCGCCGATCGCGTCCTCGTAGGCGTCGAAGCCGCGAGCGAGACCGAACTTTCGGTCGAGAACGAAGGCGGCGATGACGGCCGCGGTCTGGTAGCCGTTCTGCCCTAGATGATGAGCGAGCGTATCGTGGCCTTCCCCGAGCAGGAACGTTCCGTTGTTGCGCGCGCCGTGGTTCGTGGGGAAGAGTCCGGTGAGGATCGACGCGTGCGACGGAAGCGTGAGCGGCGTTTGCGCGACGGCGTTGTCGAAGACGCGACCGCGGGCGGCGAGCCCGTCGAGCACCGGCGTGCGCGCGGCGGCGTGCCGATAGCATCCGATGCGATCCGCGCGCGTCGTGTCCGCGGTCACGAGGAGCACGTTCCAGCCGCGATAGCCGTTCCCCGGATTCGAGTCCCCGGAAGTGCACCCGGCCAGTCCGACGAGCGCGAGCCAAGCAGCGGCCATCGCGGCGCGTGCGCTTCTCCGGATCTGTCGTCGGTGTCGCATGACCGTCGCGTCTCCCGCTAGCGGGCGCGCTTGGCGAGCTCGTCGCGCACGTACTTCCAGCGCTGCGCCTGCGGATCGTCGGGGAACTCGCGGATGAGCGTATCCATCGCGCCGATCGCATCCGTGAGGCGCTTCTCGTAGGCGTACGAGCCGCCCAGGAAGAAGAGGCCTTCCTGGCGTCGCTGGGGCGGAAGGCTGGCGGCTTCGGCGGTTGCCACCAGGAGGTGCTCGATGGCCTCGGGGTGCCGCCCGTTCGCGTGAAGGAACGCGCCGTAGAAGAAGTGCGTGCGGGCTTCTTCCGGTGCGATCTGCAGGGAGCGCTTGAAGTGCTCCTCGGCCCGCCCGGGATCTCCGAGGTAGACGTGCAGGAGCACCGCGGCTCTCGCCAGGTGTGCCGGCTCCGTGGCCTGGAGCTCGGCAGCTCGCTCGAAGGATTCGACGGCGCGCCGGAAGTCGGCGAGCGCTTCTTCCTTCTTCTTCGCCCCGAGCGCCCGGCCGCCACGAGCCTGGAAGATCTCGGCGCGGAGCCCGTGGATCGAGCCCCAGGTTTCCCGCGCATCGATCACGACCTGCGTGTGCGCGAGCGCCTTCTCGAAATCGCCCCGGTCCTTGTGGTAGGTGGCGAGCTGCATGTTGCCTTCGAGGTTGGTCGGGTCGCGATCGATCACGCGCGTGAAGAGCCGGACTCCCTCGTCGAGGTTCCCCTCCGCAAACGCGACGCGTCCGTATTCGAGGTCGACCTGCAGATCGATGTAGTCCTTCGGGTCCTTCAGGCCGGCGAGATCCGTGGGGATGACGTCGGGCGAGTTGGCGTCGCCCGGGATGTAGCCGAGCTCGCGAAGTCTACGCTCCTCCTTGGACGACATGGGCTGGCCGCGATCGCCGTCGGGTCGCATGGGGTTCGCGCTATCGCGCATGCGTTCGAGCTCGGGCATCAGTCGAGACACGGCCGGATGGTCCGTGCTCCACAAATTCTCCTGCTCGCCCGGGTCGGCTTCGAGGTCGTAGAGCTCGGGCTTCGGCGCCTGGATGAGCTTCCAGCGTTCGTCGCGGACGGCGTACAGCGGAGACCACCCCTGTGCGTCCCACGAGAGGATCGCTTCGGAGAACGAGAGGACGGTCTCGTCCGCGGTGGCGTCCGCGTCGGAAGCCGTGGGGGCACCGCCCGATTCGTTCGCGGGCGGTGCATCGTCCTCGAGGAGCGAGGCGAGGCTTCGCCCCTGGACGGCCTCGCCTTCGGGAACTCCCACGAGCTCGAGGACGGTCGGCACGATATCGATCTCGCGGGCGAGCTGCTCGCGAACGAGGCCCGAGCCGATCGCGTGCGGCGCGTGGAAGATCAGCGGCACGCGGATAGTGTCGTCGTACACGAAGACGCCGTGGGTCATCTCGGCGTGCGGCCCGGGGAAACCCTCGCCGTGGTCGGCGGTCGCGATGACGAGCGTGTTGCGCATCAGCCCGCGCGTGCGCAGGCTCTCGAGAAGCTGTCCGAGGTAGTGATCGACGGTCGCGATCTCGGCGTCGTAGCGCCCGCTCATGTCACCGGGGAACCGCTTGCGGAACTCGGGGAGCGGCGAGTACGGCGCGTGCGGGTCGAAGTAGTGGACCCAGAGGAAGTACGGCTGGTCCCGGTCGAACCCGTCCGCGATCGCGAGGGCGGCCGCGTTCGTGGCGGGGGCGGGGCGAGACGCGTCGGTAAAGATCGCCGCCTTCGCCATCGAGGACTGGTCGTCGTCGTAGACCTCGAAGCCTTGGCCGATGCCGAAGCGGCTGTCGAGGACGAACGCCGAGACGACCGCGCCGGTCTGGTAGCCGGCCTCGGCGAGCGTCTCGGCGAGGGTCTCGTTCTCCTCGCCGACGAAGTAGGTCCCGTTGCCGCGGGCGCCGTGATAGGGCGGATAGTTCCCCGTCATGATGGACGCGTGCGACGGGAGGGTCGTGGGGCTCTGGACGGTCGCGTCGGCGAACCGGACGCCCGTGGCGGCGAGCCCGTCGAGCACCGGTGTCTGGGCCTTGTCGTAGCCGTAGCAGCCGATTCGGTCGGCGCGGGTCGTGTCGATCGTGACCAGCAGGATGCTGGCTCGCTCCAGGGTGTCGGGTCGGGCGTCCGATCCGCCACCACATCCTCCCACCACCAGCAGAAGCGCCATTCCGACCAGGATGGTGGAGATTGGCGACCGGGGCGGTCGTGGCGGTCTGGGGGGCATGAGAAATCTCGTCAAAGGGGGATCGAAGCGCCGCGTAGGCACGGCTGTGGGGACGATTCTAAGTCGAGCGGGGGGGCGGTGTCCACCAGGGGTTTCGGTGCCCCTCGACAGGGTGCCGGGTCCTGTTGACAAAGGATGGGCCCGCTCCTAGAATTCGCTCCCATCTACATTTCGGGAATATCGCGCGCCTTCCGTCACGCTTCGGCCCCGCCATTCGGCTTCGCCGTTCGGGTCGACGGAGTCGGCCTTCAAGCCACACTCGCTCGCGCGCATTCGAGTACGCTTCCGCCTGAGTCACGTTAGCCGGGATCCAGTCCGATGACCGACGAGATCAAATACAAGAACAAGTTCCTGCGCGGATGGATGAAGATCGTTCGTCCGATCGGGATCGTGCAGACGTACATCCTCATCTCGATCTTCTACTTCGTCATCGTGCCCATCTGGTCGCTCGGGCGGATCACCGATCCGCTTCGGCTGCGTCTCAAGAAAGACGGCTCCTCGTACTGGGAGCAGCGCCGTCAGCAGGGCGACCTTTCGATCGAGCGATTCCACAGCATCTTCTAGGGCGCGACCTTGCCATGAACATACTCGGACTCTCTTGCTACTACCACGACTCGGCGGCTGCGCTCCTCAAGGACGGACAGCTCGTCGCGGCGGCGGAAGAAGAACGATTCAGTCGCAAGAAGCATGACTTCGGATTCCCGAAGCTCGCGGTGGACTACTGTCTCAAAGAAGGCGGGATCACGATCGAGGACGTCGATCACATCGTCTTCTATGAGAAGCCCGGCGTGAAGTTCATGCGCATCGTGGAGATGTACGGATACACGTGGCCGATGTCGGCGGCGTCGTTCTACAAGGCGATCCCGCTCTGGCTGAAGAGCCGGCTGTGGATGCGCACCGACATCCAGAAGCAGCTCGGCGTCGAGGACAAAGAGATCCTCTTCGGCGAGCACCACATGTCGCACGCCGCGAGCGCGTTCCTCGTGTCGCCGTACGAGAAGGCCTGCATCCTGACGCTCGACGGTGTCGGTGAGTGGGCGACCACCGCGCGTGGTTACGGCGACGGAACGAAGATCGTCCTCGAAGACCAGCTGAGCTTCCCGCACTCGATCGGACTGCTCTACAGCGCCATCACGGCGTACCTCGGCTTCCGCGTCAACGACGCCGAGTGGAAGGTCATGGGGCTCGCTCCCTACGGAAAGCCGACCTACGTCGAGCAGTTCGAGCAGCTCGTCGATATCCGCGACGACGGCAGCTTCCGGCTGAACATGAAGTACTTCAGCCATCACTACAGCAGCAAGCGGATGTTCAACAGCAAGTTCGAGCGGCTCTTCGGACGCAAGCAGCGTCTGCCCGAGAGCGAGCTCGAAGACTTCCATCGAGATATCGCGCACTCCGGTCAGAAGATCGTCGAGCGCATCATCGTGAACCTCGCACGTGCCACGCAGCAGAAGTACGGCTTGAAGGATCTCGTCATCGCGGGCGGTGTCGGACTCAACTCGGTCGCCAACTGGCGCATCCTCGATGAGACCGACTTCGAGCGCGTCTGGATCCAGCCGGCGGCGGGCGATTCCGGCGGGGCGGTGGGGGCGGCGTTCTACATCTGGAACACCGTGCTCGGGAACCCGCGCTCGTACGTCATGAACCACGCCTATCTCGGCCCGGAGTACTCCAACGACGAGTGCGAGCGGGTTCTGATCGAGCGAAAGGTTCCGTACGAGAAGTACGACCGCGCGGAGCTCGTCAAGCGTTCGGCGCAGCACGTCGCGGACGAGAAGGTCATCGGCTGGTACCAGGGGCGCCTCGAGTTCGGCCCGCGAGCGCTCGGCAGCCGTTCCATCATCGCGAGCCCGATGAACCTTCAGATGAAGGACATCATCAACGCGAAGATCAAGTTCCGCGAGAAGTTCCGCCCGTTCGCGCCGGCGGTGCTCCTCGAGGAGGCGCACAAGTACTTCGAGATGGAAGAGGGGCTCGAGCTGCCGTACATGCTCATGGTGCCCAAGGTGCGGGCGGAAGTCCGAGACAAGATCCCCGCCGTGACCCACGAGGATGGAACGGGTCGCGTCCAGACCGTCACCAAGCGCGACAACGCGCTCTACTACGACATGATCTCGGAGTTCTCAAAGATCTCGGGAGTGCCGGTGGTCGTCAACACGTCGTTCAACGTCCGTGGCGAGCCGATCGTCAACACGCCCGACAACGCGCTGAACTGCTTCCTGAAGACGGGAATGGATGTGCTCGTCCTCGGGAATTGTATCGTGGACAAGAGCCAGATCGAGGGTGATCTCGTCTAGAGGCCCGTCGGGTCGCGTGGGGCCTTCGAGTCGAATGGGTAGGCCGGCGAATCAGATGCCGGGTCCAAGGAGATCTCGTATGAGCAAGATGCGAATCTTTGGCGAGTTCTGGGAATTCGTCAAGACCGAGAAGAAGTGGTGGCTCTTTCCCCTCGTCTTCTTGCTGCTCATCCTCGGCTTCGTGATCGTCTTCTTCCAGACGTCGGCGCTCGCTCCGTTCCTCTATCCGTTCTTCTAGAGAAGGACGGATCCAGAGCGGGGCGTCAGTTCGTCGGCTCGAAGCGACGGAGGATCTTCGCCGTCAGCTGGGGCCGGACGAACGTCGCCAGGAGCAGTGCGTAGCTCCGCAGCTGCACGGGGCTCGTCCGGATCGAGTTCCGCAGGTATCGGCGGGACCTCCGGACGCGGCTCTCGTAGAGGCACGTGCGGCCGATGTGGCGCGCCGTCGACGCGAGCGAGCTGCGCAGTCGGCGACCGCGATCTTCGATCACGCCCGGCTGCAATCGCTCGATCCTGCGGAGGATCGTTCTGCGTTTGAGGCATTCCCGGTGTCGCTGTGCGGCGGTGGAGAGCTCTCCGCTGCCGAGCCATGCGAGCGGCTCGTCCACGAGACCGATCGATTGCTCACGAACCGCCATCCGGAACCAGAGCTCGTAGTCCTCGTAGCCGCGGATACGCGAGCTCTCGTCGAAGCCCCCGACGAGCCGCAGCGCCGAGGCGCGGATCATCACCGTGGAGATCGGGATGAAGTTGCCGTCGAGAAGGCCGCCGAACCACGCGTCGGCGTCATGAGTGTTGCCGGCGGGCGAGGCGGGCAGGCACTCGGACCCCGGGCCGCTCGACTTCGTGTACGTGAGGGCGAGATCCGGCTGCTCGCGCATGGCCGCGACCTGCCGCTCCAGACGCGTCGGCTCGAGGCGGTCGCCGGCATCGACGAACGCGACGAACAGCCCGCGCGCACGGCGGATGCAGCGGTTGCGGATGCGCGCCGGAAGGTCGGTGTCGGGCGAGTTTACCGGCACGATGCGAGGGTCCCCGAGGTCGAGGCGCTCGGCCCTGCCGTCCCGGGGAAAGGCGACCAGGATCTCGATATCCGACAGCGTCTGATCGAGCACCGAGCGGAGCGTATCGCGCAGCGGCCGGCCGGCGTCGCCTCGAACGATGACCGAAACCCGCGGGACTCTCGTCTTCAACATGCTTGCGCCTCCGCCCTGGAATCGTGAGGATGGATGTCCATTTTTTTGAACAAACGACTCTTCGGAAGAAGGCGAGGAAGGACTTGAGCGTGGCTGTGTTTCTGACCCGGATCGGGGTTCTGGCTCTCGGGATCGTCCTGTTCGGCGGGCTTTCCGGCTGCGGAGGGTCGGGCGAGGCCTCCCGCTCGATCGTTCTGATCACGATCGATACGCTTCGTGCCGACCACGTCTCGGCTTACGGATACGCCCGGACGACCTCGCCGAAGCTCGATGCGTTCCTCGAGCGGGGCACTCGGTTCCGCCACGCGTTCGCGCCGGCCTCGTCGACCGCGCCTTCTCACACGTCGATGCTCACGGGCCTCTATCCGAGCTTCCACTCGGTCGGCGTGCAGAACGGCAACCACGTTCTGTCCGAGCAGACCGAGACGCTCGCGGAGATCTGCTCTCGTGCGGGAATGACGACGGCGGCGATCGTCAGCAACCCGGTGCTCGGTTCGTTTCTGCGGCTCGACCAGGGCTTCGACCACTACGACGACGACCTGCAGGCGGCGGAACGCAATCGTGGGATCGCCGACCAGATCGGCAAGGACGCCGTCGACAAGGCGATCGCCATGCTCGACGAGATCCGCGATCGCCCGTTCTTCCTCTGGCTCCATCTGCAGGATCCGCACGGACCCTACGAGCCGCCGCGCGAGGTCGGGGACTGGGGAGTGCCCGACGGAGGGCGCGCCCTCGAGGTCGGCGTCGACGACGTCGGTTACGACCGCATCCCGGCCTACCAGAAGCTCGGAGAACTGCGGAATCTCGATGCGTATGTCGATCGATACGATCGGGAGATCCGCTACCTCGACGACGAGCTCGATCGGCTGCTGACTCATATCGGTGACGCGGGTCTCTTGAAGACGACCCTCGTTGCGATCACGGCGGACCATGGCGAATCGATGGGCGAGGAGGGCTTCTACTTCGCGCACAGTCATTCCGTCGCGCTCGATCAGGTGCACGTGCCGCTCGGCTTCGTCGGACCGAACGTGGACGAGGGTCGGGTGATCGATCGTCCGGTCTCCGGAATCGATCTGTTCGCGACGCTTCTCGACTTCTCGGGGCTCGACGTTCCGGCCGGGTCGCCCAGTCGAACCCTCGTTCCGTTCCTGAGCGGCGAGCCCGACCCCGATCCGCAGCGGGCGATCTTCACCGAGTGCGTCACGCAGAGGGGCATCGTCCTCGACGGTCGCTATCTCCGCCGCACGGTGATCGATCTGACGGCTCAGCCGGCGCCTTCGGTCGCAGGAGGGACGGACTGGCGACGGATCGAGCTCGGGCAGGAGCTCACGACCCTCGACGGCGAAGCGGTGGGTACGGGAGCGGCTCGGCTCGAGTCCGTGCTCGCCGCGTTCCACACCGAAGCGGTGAAGTCGAGTCAGGCGCTCGACGCGGTGCGACAAGGGGCAGAGCTCAGCGAGGAAGACATCGACCGGCTCAGGCGCCTCGGGTACACGCACGACAGCAAGCCGGCGGACGCGGCACCGGGCTCGAAGTAACCGTCCGCGAGATCAGTTCCGGTAGCGAACCCCGACGTCGTCACCGCCGAGCTCTCGCGAGGAGGCGTCCGTCTCGACGATGCCGTTCGGTCCGGCCGACAGCACCCAGGCCGTTCCGGAGCGGAAACCGCTCGAAGCTACGACGTAGGCGTTGCCCCACGGATCCGGCTCGGTTCGCATCTTGTACGGACCGGCCCAGAACGAGCCGCACTCGGTTGCGTCGCCCTCTTCGAGGAATCGCGCGAGGGTGCCGATGCGTTCGTCTCCGGTGTCGAGGCCGTCCGGGCGGGGGCCGGAGCCCACGAGGAAATCGAGCTCGTCCTTGCCGAATGCACCCGTCGGCAGGAACTGCGTGTCGTCGACATAGTGTCCGAGCGCCGCTTCGATCCGGCAGCAGTCCTCGAAGGCGACGTCGCGCACGAGATCCTGGCGGTCGGCGGAGAGGACCGGGACGACCGTCGTCGTGAGCGCGGCGACGAGGCAAAGGCTGAGGGCGATGCGAGCGAAGCTTCGGGGATCGGTGGTCTTCTTCTTCATGCCCGGGATCTCGCAAGGTCCGTTCCGTTTCGGCGCGCCGAAACGGACGACCGAGCAAGGTATACGCTCGAATTGACTTCGGACCGCGCCGACCGTTCGAGGAGGCTCGATCGAATCGAGGAACGTCGATCCGACGCGACAGGATGTCGATCGGGATGAACGGCGGCCGAACCTACCGCGGGGGATCCTCGTCCTCGTCACGTCGAAGCGGCGCGAGCCCCGGATCGGCTTCGGCGCGCTCGGACATCGAAGGCGCGAGCGCGATGGCGCGGGCGAGAGCGTCGCGGCCACGCGCGACATCACCGTCGACGACGAACAGCGTTGCCGCTCGGTACAGATGCTCCGCGACCTCGTCGCGCGTGGCCTCAGCCGTGAGCGCGAGGTCGAGGTAGAGCCGAGCCCCGTCGCCGCTTTGGCCGTTCAGATGCCAGGCCTCCGCGAGCGTCAGCTTGATCCGCGAGTTTCCGGGCGAGATTCGATCCGCGCGTCGGGCGGCCTCGAGGGCGAGGTCGAGGTGCTTGCCGAGGTCGATGAGGTACTGCGCGACAGCGAGCTGGACCTCGCGCTCGCCGCTTCCGATCCGGAGACCCTCTCGTAGGCTCGCGCGAGCGCTGTCGTCGTTCCCATCGCGTGCGGCGGCGACGCCCTCGAGGATCGAGGCCATCGCGCCGGTTCGGATAGCCGGTATGAGCCCGCGGAAGGGTGCTGTCCGCGCGCGATCTTCCCGGTAGCCTCTCACGATCCAGAGCCGCCATGCGCGACGGTATGCCGTCGCCGCGCCGCGTAGGTCGTCGGCATCTTCCCGCAACCGAGCGAGCCGCAGCGTCGCCAGGTACTCGGTGCGATCGCCGGATCCGACGCGGACGGCCCACTCGAAGAGGAGCGCCGCGAGCGCGGGGCGGCGGAAGTCGAGTGCGGCCGTTCCCATGTCGTGGAACGTCTCCGCGGGCAGTCGGTGGATCGATCCTGATTCGAGGGCCTGATCGAGAGCGGTCGCGAGAATTCGCACCGCGAGCTCTTGCCGCGGGAACCGGAGCGCGTGCACCAGGCGCGTGCCGCTCGGGCTCTCCGGGTCGCGATCCGCGCGCTCGAGAAGCCTCGAGAGCTCCGAGTCGATCGCGGCGCGGATTCCCGATTCGCGTCCGAGCCGACACAGCGTCGTCACGACGGCGGCGCGGAGCGGTTCCTCCAGATCGACGTCGCGCGAGAGCAGCTCGCGGAGCGGTTCCGTCGCGTTTGCATATCTGCGGTCGGCGATCGCGTGCACGGCGGTCGCGCGCAGATTGCCCGAGGCCGTCGTGCGCAGGGCCAGCTCGATGAGAAGCGAATCGATCGCGGCGTCGTCGAACGGCACCAGGGACTCGACGGCGAGTCGGCGCGTGTCCGGGTCCCCTTCGGGATCGAGCGCGAGGGCGGTCATCGTATCGATCGAGTCCTTGCACCCGACCCGGGCGAGCCCTCGCAAGGCGTCGTTGCGGAGGGACACGTCGTCGATCTTCGTTTCGAGGAGCTCGCAGGCACGCGGACCGCCGTACTTCTCGAGAACGCCGAGGACGAGGCGGCGCTCCTCGTTGCGCTCGGCGTCATCGAGCCGCTCCGCGAGGCGATCGAAGTACGAGTCCGGACGCAGCCGGCCGAACCGGTCGTACACCGCTCGGCGCACGACCCAGGGTTCTTCGGAGTCGGACGCGATCTCGAATGCGGCGTCGAGTGCGTCCGGGGTTCCGGTGGCGGCGATCGCGATCGCGAGGGCCGGTCGCACGGGAAGCTCGGTCTCCTCGTCGAGCCGCCCGACGAGCACGGACGCGAGTGCGTCGGAAGCGGGCGGGGTGAAGAGCCGTGGCAGATTGGCGAGGGCTTGTCGCCGCACGCGCGCCTCGGGATCGGACGTCGCGATCTCGAGGAGAAGTTCGAGCGAGATCTCACGCTGAAGGCTGGCGAGGAGCTCGGCGCCGCGCGTTCGGTTCGAGGAGCTCGGGTCGGCGAGAATCTTCAGCATCACGTCCACCTGATCCGACGGCGAGCCGATGCGAACGAGTCCTTCGTATGCGCTTCGACGAACCGCGGCGGACGAGTCCGAGGTGTATCGCCTCAGGAGCTCGATCTGCCCGGAGTCGCCGCGCGTCGCGACGATGGCGACGGCGCGGCGGCGGGCTTCGGCTTGCGGCAAGCGGTCGAGCCAGGCTGCCGCGACGGCGGGCGCCCGGTCCTCGGGCAAGCCGGCGAGAAGGTCGAGGAGCTCTTCCGCGTACCCGTCGAGTCGGGAGCTCGCGAGACGCGTCGCCAGCCAGTCGTCGGCTTCGGGCCCGGCGATCCGGTAAGCGATGTCGACAAGAGCTTCCGCTTCGTCGGAAGGCTCTCGTTCGAGGATCGCCACGAGCGCGTCGAGATTCGGACGTCCGGCGTTGAGGAGGGCGTCGCGGGCGAGCGTCGAGTACGGAGGGACGACGGTTCGTTCGATGGCGGCTTCGGCGAGTCGGTCGAGATCCGCGGAGTCGAGCGTCACGCCGCCGGACTCCCGGCGGAGAGCGTACGCGAGGGCCACCACGGCGAGCTCCGGGTCTTCGGACGAACGAAGCGATTCGACGAACCGATTCGTGTCGTCATCAGACCTCGCGAAGATCGACCCGAGCGTTTCCGTGCGATCGGCGGCCCGAGCGAGGAAGGCCTCGAGCGGCTTCAGTGAGACCGACGCGCCGAGATGAAGCGAGAGCTCGAGCGCGCGTTCGGCGACGTCGCGATCGGGATCCTGAAACGCGACCCCGAGGAGCGCGGACTCGATGCGCGGATCGTTCAGCGTGGCGAGGGCGGATACCGCGGCGTGGCGTACGGCCCATACCGGGTCGGCGAGGGCGCGGGACAAGGCCTCGAAATCGTCACGCTCTCCGACGAGGGCGAGGGCATTGGCGGCGGCGGCGCGCACCGCCCACGACGGGTCGTCGAGCGACTCGACGATGCGCGCGCGTCCGGCGGGAATCGAGGCGAGTCGTTCGATCGCCCGGGCGCGCGCTTCCCAGGACTCGTCGCGCGACAGCTCCAGCAGCGGCGCGAGGCTCGCATCCGGATGGAGCTTGAGGTAGCGCGCCGCGCGCTCGGCTTGCCGCGGATCGGCGTCCGTGAGCGCGCGGACCCACGGGGTCACGTCGATCGCCGCCGCATCGGAATCAGGGGATGTGCCCGCCGGCACGACCTGCGCGTCGGCTGGCGTCCCGAGTGCGCCGAGCATCACCGCCGCAACCAGGCATCCCCGAGCGAAGCCGCGGGCCGCGAAGGTCATGAGGTCGCAGCCGAGGCGATCGGTGCGGGGGCCTCGCGATAGGTCAGGAAGGCCGGACCGAGGCGATCGACCGGGTCGGTGGCGGTGAGACCGATCGGCCCGTGGTCGCGCGCCGCCAGGGCGCCGGCGTGCCCGTGGTCGTGGGCCCCCGGAGCCCC
>CAZQZX010000191.1:0-13727 GCA_964597885.1 uncultured Planctomycetota bacterium | reverse complement strand
TTACCCGCCTACACGCTTTCCAAGCGTGCTCCTTCGGCCACTCGGACACCTCTCCATTTCCGCCTTTCAGACGGCTCGAACGGGAGTTTGTAGCACAGCCCGGGCGCGGGTGTCAACGAGAGCGGGGTCGCCGGAACTCCCCGCGAGAACGCGCCTTGGCTAAAGTGCGCCGGTACTTATAATGCCCTGCGAAGGGTCGAGGCAACGTGGCCGACCCCACCGTGCGACAAGAGGATCCAAGGCCGATGAGCGGCACCGAAAACCCATCGCCCCGCTGCACCCTGTCGGTCGTGATCCCCGTCTACAACGAGCGGGACACGATCGAGGAGGTCGTCCGGCGAGTGGAGTCGGTCCCGATCCCCGATACCCGCACCGAGGTCATCCTCGTCGACGACGGCTCCACCGACGGCACGCGCGAGGTTCTGGCCTCCCTCGCCTCCCGTCATACGGTCGTCCTTCACCAGGGCAACCACGGTAAGGGCGCGGCCCTGCGGACGGGCTTTCGGTTCGTCACCGGTGACATCGTCATCGTCCAGGATGCCGACCTCGAGTACTTCCCCGAGGACTACCCGTCGCTGGTCGCGCCGATCCGCGACGGCGAGGCCCGGGTCGTGTACGGATCGAGACGCCTGCGCAAGGAGAACAAGCAGCACTCGGGGATCGCCTTCTTCCTGGGCGGCATCTATCTCACGACGCTGTGCAACCTGCTCTACAGGACCGGTATCAGCGATGAGCCGACCTGCTACAAGGTCTTCGACGCCGCGCTGCTCCGCGATATCCCGCTCGTCTGCGAGAGGTTCGAGTTCTGCCCCGAGGTCACGGCGAAGATCGCGCGGCGCGGCATTGCGATCCACGAGGTGCCGATCCGCTACGCCCCGCGGAGCGTCAAGGAAGGCAAGAAGATCGGCTGGAAGGACGCGGTCGAGGCCACGTGGACGCTCCTTCGCTACCGATTCGGCGCCGCCGAGAAAGGCGAAGCGCCACCGCCGCCGATCGAAGGCGGCGGCCCCCTCCCGGGCTCGCCCGCTTCCTGACGGGACCCGACACCACCCCGCGCCCGGAATCCCGGAAAGTCCTCCGCTGAAGCCCAACCGGAGAGTACGCACACTCGCTTCGACGGGAGCCGTGCCGGGAGTCACGGGAGAAACGAGCGAATCGCACAGGAAGGGGAAAAACTGGCGGAGAGAGAGGGATTCGAACCCCCGGTACCCTTGCGGGCACAGCGGTTTTCGAAACCGCCCCGATCGACCACTCCGGCATCTCTCCGCCGGGATTTTTCAGCGATTCACTTCTTGCCCTGCCGCCGTTTCTCCGCGAAGAACTCGCGCAGCAGGAACCCGCATTCGTCCTCGAGCAGGCCACCGCACACATCCACCCGATGGTTGAGCGCGGGGTGACGCGTCGCGTCGAGGACCGATCCGCACGCGCCCGCTTTGGGGTCGATCGCGCCAAAGACGAGCCGCGGGATCCGGGCCAGAACGATGGCGCCCGCACACATCGTGCAGGGCTCCAGCGTTACGTAGAGCACGGTATCAAATAGGCGCCAGCGGTCCAAAGCCTCGGCCGCCTGAGTGATTGCGAGCATCTCGGCGTGCGCGGTCGGATCCCGTAGCATCTCGCGCTGATTGTGCGCTCGCCCCACGATTCGCCCCTGGTGCACGATGATGGCGCCGACGGGAACTTCGTCGCGTTCGGCCGCCCGCTTCGCCTCGCGAATCGCCATCTGCATGAACTGGCGGTCCGCGTCAGGATCGGGCTCCCAGATGGGATCAAGCGAATCGATCATCGGCTGGATCCTCGCAGGCTGCACGGTCGAGCGAAGGAATACGGACGAAGCGTGCGAGTCACGATCGAGGGGGAGGTGTGTTTGGAGGCGAGGACAAGGTGGTGCGCCCAGCAGGACTCGAACCTGCAACCTTCGGTTTCGTAGACCGACACTCTATCCGGTTGAGCTATGGGCGCTCTTGTCGCCTTCACAACGAAGCGACCTAATCTAGTAGGCCGTGACTCGCCTGTCAAATCCCGACGGCGAGCGATCCCCCACCCCGAAGGGCCCCGACCGAAGAGCGGCTCGATCGAACGGGATCGCCCGAGAGAAGATCGCCGTCTAGTCCTTGCTCGTGGACTTGATCTCGTCCTTGAGGAAGCGCATATCGGCCACGAACTGCTCGATCGACTTCGAATCCTCGTCGGACAGGTCCATGAACTGCATCGTGACCCGGACCGCCGGCTTGCCGATCTGCGTGCGCTTGATCTTGCCGTTGCACTCGAAGTAGTAGGCCTTCTTGTAGAACGGAAGGCGGAACTTCAGGCTCAGGACGTTACCCGGCGCGAAGAGCACCTTCGGATCGAAGTCGATTTCTTCTTCCTTCTCGCCCTTCTCGACCTTGAAGCGCAGTCCGTTCTCTTCGATCTCTTCGATCTTGCCGACACCGAACGGTCGACCGAACGCCTTCGTGTGCTCTTCCTGTTCGAAGTGGAAGAGGATGACGTTCTCGCCCGCGACGTCGACCGTCGACTTCGTTTCCTTGCTGAAGTGTTCGAGCGCCGCTTCCTCGTTGTCGAAGATCGGGATGATCTCCGAGAGGCCGAGCGTGTCGAGCACGTTCGCCACGAACTTGCTGGGCTGCGCGATCACGAGCTCGCCACTGTGCGATCCGACCGTTCGCTTGGCCTTGACGATCGCACCGAGAGCGGTGCTGTTGATGAAGCGCAGGAAGCGGAAATTCAGGATGACGCGGTGAATCCCGAGGCTTCCGAGATTGTCGATCTCCTCGGAGAAACGCGGGCACTCGAAGGTATCGAACTCGCCTCGGAGCTCCAGAATGGCGACGTCATCGACGAAGGTCTTCTCAATTCTCAAGGGTCCCTACCTCCAAGCACTGTGCCTGTTCCCAGGCTCGCCTGCATCTCGAGGCTCGGCGTTGTTCCGAGCCCCGCCTGTTCTTTACGATTCGACCATCCGGACGACGACCCAGGTGAGATCGTCCTGCAACCGGCCACCGCCGCAGTGTCGGGTGACGGCCTCGAGGACTCCGGCGGACATCTCGGCCGCCGATTTTCCACAGGCCGCGAGCAGCGTCGCCTTCAGTCTCTCGACGCCGAACATCTCTCGCTCGTGGTTGCGCGACTCCGTCAATCCGTCGGTGTAGACGAAGAGAGCGTCGCCGGGCTCCAGCCCGATGCCCTCCTTCATGCGGTACGGGAAGTCAGGCTCGATCCCCAGGGCTACGCCCGTGTTGGGAAGATCCTCGATCTCGCCGCTGCCCCCCCGGATCAGGAGGGCTGGAGGGTGTCCGGCGCTGGAATACGAGAGTTTACGATTCGGGGCATCGATTTCCGAGTAAAAAAGCGTGATGAAGCTGTCGTCCCGGGTGTGGCTCTCGATCACGTTGTTGAGGCGAAAAACCAGCTCTCCGGGGTCCAGGGACTGCTCGACGAAGGCCTCCAGGAACGCCTGGGTCCGCGCCACGAGCAGCGCCGGACCGATCCCGTGCCCCGAGACGTCCCCGACCGCCGCGCCCAGGCGCCCCTCGGACAGCTGGAACATGTCGAGGTAGTCGCCGTTGGCCTCATCGCACGGCTTCGAATGGGCGTGCACGTCGAGCCCGGTGACCGAGACGTCGGCGCTCGACAGGAGATGCTCCTGGATCTCGCGGGCGACGTTGAGCGAGGACTCCATTTCCTGCGACCGGACGCGCTCGAGCGCGACCGTCACCTGCTGGGCGAGGCTCTGGAAGAGCGAGAGATCGAGATCGGTGAACTCGCGGGCGCCGGCCTTGCTGTCGACGTAGACGGCACCGATGACCTTCCCGCTGCTCACGAGCGGCACGCACATCACGGCGCGGAGCTTCAACTCCATCACGCTCGTGCCGAGCTCGAACGCCTCTTCGTCCGAGGTGACGACCGAGTAGATCGGCTCGCCCTCGGTGATGACCTTCTTCGGAATCCCGCGGCTGAACTGGATGTCGCGCGGCAGATCGCTTCCCGCCGCGTCGCGCGCCACACGGACGCGGAGCTTGTCGAACTCGTCGAACAGGAACAGGATCCCCCGCTCCGTCTTCGTGAGCTCGACGGCGCCGTCGACGATCGAGTTCAGGGTTTCCTGATGGCCCGCCGCGGAGTTCACGGTGGCGATCGTCTTCAAGAGGATCCCGACGTTGTGCCGGTCGAGCTCCGAGTCGCCGGTGAAGAAACCGGACGTCGTATCGTCGTGCGACCCCATGCGCGGGTCGATGGATTCGCTACTCATCCCTACCCCGTGTGCTTGACTACCTCGACAATCGTCCCGCCGTGAGGGGCGGCACGCACTTTCATTTCGTCCATCAACGTACAGACGAGAAGGAGCCCGCGACCGCGAAACTGAGAGTCGTCCGGCGACGACTTGCGAGCGTCGTCCGCGGCCTGCTCCATGTCCGGCGCGTCCCAGCTGCCGGCCGCCGTCTCCGTGACCGCGAGCTTCACGCTTCCCGGCCGGATCTCGATCTCGAGCTCGAGCGGGTGCTCTTCGCTGCCTTCACCGTGGTCGATCGAGTTGTTCAGGATCTCCGTGAGCGCGAGGCCGATCGAATCCCGATCCTCTTCCCCCACTCCGCCGAGCCGGCAGATGGACATCACGAAACGCCTCGTCGAGCCCACGTACCGATGAAAGCCCGGGATCACGAGCCGGAAGCGGTGCGCCCCGTCGTTGGTTTCCTCCATCGGTATCATCCCGCGACTGTCGTCTCTCGCGTCGCTCATGAAACACTCGTCCGGCCCTCGTCCCGCGACCGGCCTGTCGTTATCGAGCTTCGGCCGGGGCCTAGAACTCGAACGTATCTCGATTGTCGGCCCACCAGATCTCCACGCGCTCGATCGCCTGCGAGCGAACGTCCTCGTCGGCGTCCGGATCGAACCCGAACGACGACTGTCCCGTGATCCGCCTCAGCGACGCGGTGGCCGCCGCCCGAACGACCGACTCCTCGTCCCGCAGAAGCGAGATGAGCCCATCGATCGTGGCCGGCGTCTTGAAGCCCGCCATCGCCTTGATGGCGGCCTCGCGAATCGCGACATCGTCTCCCGACTCGGCGACTTGCTGCACGCTGCCGAGCGAATCGGGATCGCCGATCTTGCCGAGCGCGTCCAGCAGATCGGCGCGCAGCGGCAGGAGATCTTCGTCGTACAGCTGGGAAAGCGTATCCGAAAGGACCCGGCTCACATCGGAGCGTACGACCGGGTCGCTGTCCTTGCCTCGAGCCGCAACGACCGCGAGCGCCTTGCGACGCACGCCGAGGTCGGCATCCTCCTGCAGGACCGCCGTCGCGTCGTCGTACAGTTCCGGCGTCCCGAACGCCTGGAGCCGCGCGAACGCCTCGGCGCGAACCTCCGTCTCGGGATCGCGGCGCAGGATGTCGAGCAGGAGCACTCGGACCTCGGCCTTGCGATCGCCGACGAACGCGGGCGCGAGCGCTCGCAACGCTTCGAGGCGACCCGCGCGGTCCGTCCCGAGATCGCGCAGGCTCGCGAGGCGATCCTCGAGGCTCACCGTCGGCTTCGCGCGTCCGGCATCGGCCGGCCGGCGATCGTTCGGCTTGTTTCGGTTGCTGTCCCGCCCGGCCGTGCGCCCCCCGGCCGTGCGCCCGGAGTCGCGGCCTGTGCGCCGATCCCGGCGAGGATCCGCAGGCATCAGAGCTTTCGCCGAGACGGGATTCGACGGGGCCGCGTTCCGGCGCAGGTTGGACTTCATCCCGGCCGCAACGACGCGCTCGCCTCGATCCGTCGAGACCTCGACGGTTCCTTTCGTGACCTCGACCTCGGTCGCCGCTTCGCCTTCGGGGACGCGGACCTCGAAGCGGGCCTCTCCTCCATCGAGAGCCTGGACCTGCGCCCGCCCGGCGTCGAAGAGGACTTCGAAATCCGGGTGATCCTCGCGGACGACGAATCGGACGGCACCGCCGAGCACCTCGTGACGCCCCGCGGACCCGCCGACGCGTAGATGCCCTCCGGTCGCGAGGGTCACCTCACCCGGCACGTCGAGCAGCAGCTGCACCGAGCCGCCGTTCGCCCGGACGGAGTCTCCCGCGAACAGGCGCGCCCCGCGGTCCAGGGCTTCGATCCCCGAGCCGTCGCGCGATCGCTCGGCGCTCCGCGCAAAATCGAGGACCTCGCCCACGGCGGAATCCGAGCCGAAGAAGATCCGGAATCCCGCGAAGGCAGCTCCCGCGAGCACGACGACGGCGACCACGGCAAGCCACGGTCGACCTCCGCCCGAATCCGAGGATCCCGCACCCGCCGAGGTCGCCCCGCCGGTACGCGAGCGTCGGCGCTTCTTCGGCGCCTCGGCCTCTTCGACGCCGACCATCACGTCCTCGAGAAAGCCCTCCTCGGGACGGACCGACGTGAAGTACTGCTCCACGACGTCGTGAACGCCGCGATACCGATCGAGCTCGGCCTTGCACCGTTCGTCACGTTCGAGCAGGTCCTCGAGCGCCTTCTTCTGAACGTCGGTCAACTCGCCTTCGAGATACTTGTCGAACAGGCGGACAGCAGCATCAAACTCCAAGGGGGACCTCCCCGGCGCGCATCCGTTCGAGCAGAAGGTCCCGCAACGCCTTGAATCCGTGGGTCACGCGGGTCGACACCGTCGCGGCCGACTCGCCGATCGCGGCGCCGATCTGCTCCGGGTCGTACCCGGCCCCGTACTTCAGGGTGAGCACGAGGCGGTCGGAGGCATCGATCGAATGGACGTCATCCGCGATCAGCAGCATGACCTTGTCGGAGAGGGCCGAAGGAGCCGCCTTGTGCACCGGCTCCCCCTCCTTGTCGACGATGGAGGAGCTCCGCATGCGCCGCTGGCGGTTCAGGTCGACGACGAAATCGAGGACCCATTCCAGCCACGAAGCGGGATCGGTGAGCGACTGCGCCTCCACGAACGCACGCACGAGCGCCTCACGGGCGAGACGACGAGCGGCGTGGCGATCGCGCGTAAGCTGAAAGGCGTACCCGTAGATGGCGGTCTGGTACCGCTCGACCAGATCGCGGAACGCCAGGCGATCGCCGCCGGCGGCGCGAGATGCGAGTTCCTGATCGCTTTCCATGGCTCCTCGTTCCTGACCAGGCTCCGGTCTCGAAGAGACCCGCAACCGGCGCCAAACGAGCCCATTAAACCTTGCTCCCCCATCCAGTGCAACCGGATTCCACCGCCCCCCGCGGCCGCAAGTGCTTCGATTTCAGCGGTATAGAGAGACAGTTTTCGTGCTAAGCCCACGGCCCGGGGATGTCCGACAAGTACAGATGGATCCGAAGTGTCCGGACCCGCCCTAGCCACGGCTCGAAGGAGGACCCGATGACTGTCACGCGATCGAACGAACCCGCCCGACGCCGATTCCGCATTCTGCTCGCATGCGCCGGGCTCGTCGCCGTCGCACTCACGCTCGGAATCGTCGCGCCGGCCGGCGCCGACACCGTGGTCTTCAAGGGTGGGCACAAGCTCGAGGGAACGGTCCTCGAAGAGGGACCGGGCTGGATCCGGTTCAAGACTCGCTTCGGGACCCAGAAGATCGAACGCTCGCGGATCCGGGAGATCATCGCCGGCAAGACGCGGGAGCAGGAGTTCGCCGATCGCCGCGCCGGGCTCGACCTGGACGATCTCGCGGGTCACGTGGAGCTCGCCCTCTGGGCCAAGACGAACAAGCTCAAGCGCGAGTCGCAGGAGCTGTTCGAGTACATCCTCGTGCTCGATCCGGACCACGCCCTCTCGAGGCGCGAGCTCGGACACGTCAAGTATAATGGCGACTGGATCACGAAAGAGGAGCACGAACGGATCCAGGAGGCGGAGTGGAAGGCCAAGGGCTACGTGAAGAAGGGCGGCCGCTGGGTACCGGCCGACGAAGTCACCCCCGAACCGCGCGGGCGCCGCGGCGCGACCGGTTCCTCGGAAGCGTCCGGGGCCGCGGCGGGAGCCAAGTCCGCACCGGATGCGTCGGGGCTCGCGGGTCGCGTGGGTCCGGGCGACGACTGGCTCGTCCCGAACGGCGAGATCGCCAAGGCGGGAATGGCCGAGATCGAAGACGCGATCGGCGTGACTCCCATCGCGGTGTCGACAAAGCACTTCGTGTTCATCTCGCTCCTGCCCGAAGAGCAGACGCGCGAGCTCGCGGCGCTTGCCGAGACGACCATCCGATGGGTCTTCGAGTTCCTCGAGGACAATCCCGACATTCGTCCGTGGGTGGGCCAGGGCCGCTACTACCTCTTCGACCAGGCCAACAACTACGAAGACTTCATCACCTACGTGGTGCCGAAGCATATCGAGGACAAGCGCTTCTTGCTGTTCCTCCAGCGAAGTCAGTCCGAGGGCAAGTCGATGGGACTCTCGGCGCGCACCGAGGGCATCCCCTTCGCCGCGGACTTCGACCAGGCGAAGACGCCGTGGGCCAATCTCATCCACGCGAAGGTCTCGACGTTCTGCCTCGAAAACTACTCGGGTCGCGTTCCGGCTTGGCTGCGCTGCGGGTGGGCCGCGTTCGCGGAGTTCCAGTTCACGGGAGCGTCGCGGGTGCGCGCGCTGACGAACGCGACGTACGGCGGCCGCGCCGACCTCGCCGACAAGGCGAGCGACTCGAAGTTCTGGCAGGAGCTTCTCGCCGACGCGGTGGAGCACGAGGAAGACACCCACTTCCTGGAGTTCAAGAACCGCAAGCTGAACCAGCTCGACTACATGGATCTGTCGAAGTCCTGGAGCCTCATCACCTGGATGGTCGAGAGCCGGAAAGAGGCCTTCGTGAACTTCTGCCGCGGGCTGCGACAGAAGAATCCCGACGACGCGTTCCGCGATGCGCTGGGGCAGGACTATGACGGCGTCGACGCAGCGTGGAGGGAGTGGATGCGCGGCGAGTAAGCGCGCGGTCCACCCTCGAGCCTGGCTCGCGACGATCGCGGTGACCTTCGCGATCGTCGCCGCCGGATGCTCCCGTCCATCCTCCGAGGACCGGCCGTCGACGATCGTGCTGGTCGTCGTCGACACGCTTCGCGCCGATCGGCTCGCGACCTTCGGAGGCGCTCCCGGACGCACGCCTCGCATGGACGCCCTCGCCGAGGAGGCCATCGCCTTCTCGCAGGCCTACGCCCACGCACCCTGGACGCTCCCCTCGATCGGCTCGATCCTCACCGGCGTCATCCCGACCGCCCTGTGGGATCCGGAGACGAACGGTGTCCTCCGCCCCACCCTCACGACGCTGGCCGAAAGCCTCACCGCCGCGGGCTACGCGTCGCACGCCTGCGTCAACAGCTCGCTGCTCCATCCGCGATTCGGTCTCGCGCGCGGCTTCGAAGAGGACGACTACGATCTGTTCCCGTCGCGCAACGACTTCACGCGAACCGCGGACGAGGCCGTCGACGATTCGCTCTCGTGGCTCGAACGACAGGGTGAAGCGCAGAACGCTTTCCTGTTCCTCCACCTCTTCGATCCGCATCTCGACTACCTGCCGACGCGTGAGTCCCTCGAGAGCCTGGGCACGCTCGACGCGGAGCGAGGCGAACGCTTCGAGCCCGGCGACGAGGTCCGACAGCCCTCCTATCAACCCGACGAACCGACCCGTCGCTGGATCGAGACTCTCCATGACGCGGAGGTGCTCGACGTCGACCGCGCTCTCGGGCGTCTGTTCGACGGACTCGAGAAGCTCGGCCGCTACGACGATGCCGTCCTCGTCCTGACGTCAGACCACGGCGAAGAGTTCTGGGATCACGGTCGCTTCGAGCACGGGCACACGCTCTTCGAGGAACTGCTGCACGTGCCTCTGGTGATGCGACTTCCCGGCGGAAGGCACGCCGGTGCTCGAATCGACGCGCCCGCGGGACACATCGACATCGTGCCGACACTTCTCGAGCTCGCGTCGTGTGCGACGCCCCGCGAGCTGCAGGGTCGATCGCTCCTCTCGCGAATCGGCGACGAGCCTGCGAGCGAGCCCGTTGTCGTCTCCGAGTTCTTGCTGTACGGCCCCGAGCGCAAGGCGATCCGTCGGGGCCGCTACAAGCTGCTGACGAACGAGCAACGAGTGCCGACCGCACTCTACGACCTCGAGGCCGACCCCGGCGAGACCGAGGACGTCCTCGCATCCCGTCCGGAGGAGGCGGCCTCGCTCCGGGCCGAGCTCATGCGATGGGTCGGCGAAGCCACCGAGGCGCCGCGCCCACCGTTCCGGTACTCGAAGGATGCCGACCTGCGACGGCTGCTCGGCGCCCTTCGCTACGTCACGTCGGAAGACGCGGCCACACCGGAAAACGGCGCGGCGCAGGAAAGCGAAGAGACGCCCGAGGGCGCCGCTCAGCGCTGATCGGAGTCGGAACGCGGCCCCGGGCGGCCGGCGCCCGTCGAAGCCGCGATCTCGTCGAGTCGCGCGAGCCGCTGTCGGAACGGAGCCTCGTCACTCGGGCCGAGCGCCAGGCCCTGCTCGAGCACGCCACGCGCATTCGGTAGGTACCCCGAGTGGAAGTACACATCCGCGAGGATCAGATAGTGACGCGGATGAGGGTCGAGCTTCACGGCCTGCTCGGCGTACGCGATAGCCTCGTCCGGCCGACGCGCCGCGGGGTCCGCGAAACGCAGGAGCGCCATCGCGAGGTTCGCCATCGAATCGCCGTCGGTCGGGTCGAGAGCGATCGCGCGCCGGAAGCAATCGGACGCCGGAACGAACGCACCCGCCCTTGCGTACGCCACCCCGAGCGCCTGATACAGCTCCGCGCTGTCGGGATGCCGCTCGAGCGCGCGACCGAGAATCCTCGCCGCGTCGCCGGGGCGCCCCTTCTCCAGGTAGAGATCGGCGGCAAGGCCGGCCGCCTCCGGATCGAGCTCCTCCTCGGCTGCGAGCAGCGGGAAGGCTTCGTCGAGTCGCCCCGCCTTCAGAAACGCGCGCGAAAGGTTTCGGGCGACGTCCGGCCCCGAGGGATATCGTCGCAGCGTTTCCGTCAGTACGTCGATGGCTTCGTCCACGCGACCGAGCTCCAGGAGCGCGACGCCCAGCCCCTGCCGCCCGTCAAGGTAGTCCGAATCGATGGCGACCGACGCGCGATACTCGGCCTCGGCCCGCTCCAGGTACTGTTCGGCGAGCGGGAAGTTGCGGCGTTCCTTCCATACCTTGCCCTCTTCGTGCAGGACGTACGCGAGCTTGAAGCGCGCACGCTTGTTCCCGGGAGCCGTCGCCGCGGTGACGGTGTGGAATTCTTCGCCGGTTCGCCAGTCGCGATTCCGATCGACCGTCCGTGCGAGTCCGAGAGCCACGAGCAAGAGTGTTGCCGCGAGCACTGCCGTGCGCGCTCTCGCGGCGGTCGGGATCGCGAACCCCGCGGCGACGAGCAGGCCGACGGACGGAAGATAGAGGTAGCGCTCCGCGCCCAGCTCGCTGACGTCGGCGAGGAGCGAGAGCGTCGGGAACAGCGTGACCGCCGCAAGGAAGATCGCGAGCGTCAGCCCCGGTCGTCGCCGCCAGCCGGCGAGAGCCACCACGCCGAGGATGAGCACGATCGCGAGACCCGCAAAGGACGCCAGCCCCGGAGTCGTCACGACGGGAGGCTCGAGCTCGGCATTCAAGGTGACCGGTGCGAGCATCCGGCCGGCGTACACGAAGATCGTCGAGGCCGCGGTCCACGCTCGCTCGGCGATCCCGGCGTCTTCCGGAAAGATCGGCTCCCACGGGACGCGAATCGAGACCAGCCGTACGGCGAGCAGTCCGGCGAAGATCGCGAACGGCAGCACCGATCGGAGGCTCGCCGCGACGCCGCGTCCCCCGATCCGATGTACCAGCTCGATCGCGACCAGCACTGCGGGAAGGGTGATCGAGACTTCCTTGCTGCCCATGGCGAGCGCGGCGGTGACCAGCGCGCCTACGTACGCGGGCGTGCTACCCTCGCGACCGCGCTGGTACAGGAGCAGCGTGGCCACGAAGAAGAGCGCGGCGAGGACGTCCGACCGTCCCGAGATCCAGGTCACCGACTCGGTGTGGATCGGATGCACCGCGAAGATCGAAGCCACCACGACCGCCGGAAGCCACGTGCCGATCCAGCGGGAAGCAAGAACGAGCACGAGGATCGAGACCAGCCCATGAAGGAGGAGATTCGTGACGTGGTAGCCCGTCGGGTCGAGACCGTGGAGCTCGCGGTCGAGCAGAAAGGACATCAGCACGACGGGACGGTACAGCCCGTTCGGATCACCGGGAACGGCCATTCGACCGAAGTCCTCGGTGAGCAGATCGGGGATCCGATCGAGAGAGAGATGCGGGTTGCGCTCGATGAGATGGACGTCGTCCCAGACGAAGTCGTTGCCGAGCGTGTTGGCGTAAGCGATCGCCGCCAGGCTCGCGACGGCGATCATCGCGAGCCAGCGGCCGGCCGGCGGCGCGGACCTCTCCCGAGAGAGGTCCGGCGTCGCCCCTTCGCCCGTCGAGCTCGGGATCAAAGCACCCGCAGCAGGTCGTCCATCCCCTGCACGAAGTTCCGGTGATCGTAGTCGTTCGCGATCAGGGACATCCGCGGCAGGAGATCGGAGTCGCCGATGTATCCGAGCGCGGCGGCAGCAAACGCC
Source organism: uncultured Planctomycetota bacterium (assembly GCA_964597885.1). Lineage (GTDB taxonomy): Bacteria > Planctomycetota > JACOTG01 > JACOTG01 > JAUIME01 > CAZQZX01. The sequence continues at coordinate 1,174 of CAZQZX010000191.1, read as the reverse complement.
CGGGCCTGGGACTGGACGGTACGCTTGCCCGCGACGGGCTTGGTCATCAGGTCGACCATCGCCGACACCGACTGCCGATCGCGGATCAGGCCGAGCGCCAGCACGACCGCCGAGCGAACCTCGGCCGTGTGCGGCGACTTCGCATCCGAGAGCAGGCGCTTCAGGATCGTCGTCGCGCCGCGATCGCCGAGCATGCCGACGGCCATCGTGATGCCGCGCAGCAGCTCCTCGTCACCACGCTCCTGCGCGAGGATCCGTTGCAGGTCCGGCACGAGGTCCCGATCCCCCATCAGGCCGATCGCCTGCGCCGCGTATCCGCGGAGGTTCGAGTTGACCCCGCGGTACAGGACGATGGTGGTCAGTGCGGGAAGCGCCGATTCCTCGCGAAGCATGCCGAGCGCGATGGCCACCGCACCGCGATGGCTCTCGTAACCGGCACGGTTCAGGCGTTCGAGCAGGACCGGCCCCACCGACGGATCGCCGAGGATGCCGAGACCGAGCGCGGCAAAGCCCTGCAGCGAGATCGAGTACCCGCTGTTCAGCGCCCCGAGCAGCGCCGCCGTCGCCCCGCGGCCGCCCGTCTTGCCGAGCGAGATCGCCGCGTAGTTTCGGACCTGCACGTCGTTGTCGTCGGTCAACGCGCGGATGAGCGACTTCGCGATCGCGTCGCGCTGCCGCACGATTTCCTTGCGCTCGTCCGCGTCTTCTTTTTCCTTCTCCTCGATCAGGGCTTCGAGCTCGGCGAGCGCCTCTTCGCTCACGTCCGGAAGGCTCTTCCACTTCCGTCGGTGATCGATCAGCTTCGTCAGCTCTTCGTCCTCGATCGAGTAGGTGTCGATCTCGCCGAGCGCGAGCGCAGCCGCTCGGCGCACGGGGATCGAGCGATCGACCAGAGCCCTCTGGAGCAGCGGAATCGATTCGCGCCGACCGAGGCGGCCGATCGTCAGGAAGAGCTCCGCTCGAACCCGCGTCGCTCTTCCGGATCCACGCGCGAGCACGGTCAGCGTCTCGAGCGCGGCGTCGTTCCCGTGCACGGCGAGAGCACGCAGCGTCGCGATGCTCATTTCTTCCGCATCGCCACCCGCCTTGCTCAGACCATAACGCAGGTATGCGAGGAGAAGCTGCGTAACTTCGTCACCTTCTAGAAACGCCAGTCCGAACACCGCGGCCATGC
>CAZQZX010000190.1:0-13879 GCA_964597885.1 uncultured Planctomycetota bacterium | reverse complement strand
AGAAGTCCGTGATCTTCGGCTCGTCGTGCGGACAGAAGATCGGGCAGAAGACCGCGCACGAGGGCAGGCTCGCGATCCAGGGAAGCAGCACGAAAAATAGAGCGAGCCGCCTGCCTCGTTCCATGGATGGTCTCCGCCGGTCGGTCCGGTCCCGGGCCAGGAGGGATTGGGCCCACCGAACGCAAGAAGAAAAGACCGCGGAATATCAAAATCGGAAAGCCGGTGTCAAACCCGCTCGGCGCTTGTGCTTGGCAACGGACGGGACCCCCTTGACACGGGTCGGGGGCAAATGTTCAATGCCAAAGATAAATTTGGAATTGGAGAGGGTTTATGCGGATTTGCAGCATCATGGCGGGGCGCTGAGTTGGAGAACCGGCGGCAGCTCCTCGGCGATGTCCTCGTCTCGCTCGGCACGATCGATGAAGATCAGCGCGACGAGGCGCTCCAGCACCAGCTCCAGCGCGGGGGCCGATTCGGCGACGCGCTGATCGATCTCGGCTACGCGGACGAGACCGGAATCGCCCGTGCTCTCGGCAAGCAGCACGGCCTTCCGTTCGTGGACCTGTCTCGTGGCGTGATCCCCGAAGACGTGGTGAGCCTCATCACGTCCGAGGTCGCGTCGGAGTTCCGCGTCCTGCCCGTGAAGGCGAAGGGCAATCAGCTCTTCGTCGCGCTCGACGATCCCGTCCAGGCCGTGCAGCTCGACTCGCTGCGCTTCCTCACCAACAAGGAAGTGAAGGCGGCGATCTGTACGCCGAGCGCGCTTCGCCAGGGGCTTTCGAAGTACTACGGGGTCGAGAGCGAAGGCGGATCGGATGAAGACGCCGATGCCCTGGCGAGGGCCGCAGCGGAGGCCTCGAGCGACGACGATGCGCCGATCATCCGGCTCGTGACGAAGATCATCGAGGACGGGGTCCGCGCCCGCGCGAGTGACATCCACATCGAGCCTTTCGCCGACCGCGTTCGCGTGCGCTACCGCGTCGACGGTCAGTGCACCGAGGCCGGCTCGCATCCCAAGCATCTGCAGGGGCCGCTCACGTCGCGCGTGAAGATCATGGCGACGATGGACATCGCGGAGAAGCGAAAGCCGCAGGACGGGCGCATCAGCGTCAACGTCGTCGGCCGCGGCCTCGATGTTCGTGTCTCGGCGATGCCGTCGAACCACGGCGAGTCGATCGTCATGCGTCTCCTCGACCGGCAGACGGGTCTCGTCGGACTCGAGCAGCTCGGCTTCGGAAGCGAGGAGTACGAGCGGTTCCGTCGCATCATCCGGAGGCCGAACGGCATCTTCCTGGTGACCGGGCCGACCGGTTCGGGTAAGACGACGACGCTCTACGCGGCGCTCCAGGACCTGAACAAGGCCGATACCAAGATCATCACCGCCGAGAACCCGATCGAGTACCACATCGGCGGCATCAACCAGTGCGAGGTACGGCACCAGATCGGACTCGACTTCTCGAAGATCCTGCGCTCGATGCTGCGCCAGGCGCCGAACATCATCCTCGTCGGTGAGATCCGCGACCGCGAGACGGCCGAGATCGCCATCCAGGCCTCGCTGACCGGTCACCTCGTGTTCTCGACGCTCCACACCAATGACGCGCCCTCGGCGCTGATTCGATTGATCGACATCGGCGTAAAGCCGTTCCTGGTGTCGTCGTCGGTAATCGCGGTGATGGCGCAGCGGCTGGTTCGCGTGCTGTGCAAGAAGTGCCGCGAGCCGATCGAATACCCCGAGAGCTTCCTGCGCTCCGCCGGTATCCCTCCCGAGAGGGTGGCCGGTAAGACGCTGTATCGTCCGGTGGGCTGCGACTCGTGCCGCCGGACGGGATACCGCGGCCGAGTGGGGCTGTTCGAGCTCTTGCAGATGGACTCGGTGCTTCGCGACATGGCCTACAAGCGCGCGCCCTCCGCGAAGCTACGTGAGCAGGCGCAGCTGTCCGGGGGGATGTCTTCGCTTCGCGAGGACGGGATCCGCAAGGCGCTCGAAGGCGTGACGACCCTCGAAGAGGTGCTGGCCGTCACCCACGAGGAGAGTGTGGCCTTGGCGTGATCCGGAACTCTCGCGGGACCCGGGGGAGGAACACCGCCTCGCCGCCGTTCGCGGCGCGGCGGACGAAGTCGGAATCAAGCTTCGGTACTGAGCAGAAAGGCGGGCGATCGTGATCGATGTCGGACGGCTCCTGGCCACCGTGGCCGAACAGGGAGCCTCGGATTTGCACATGTCGGTGGGACGTCCGCCGGTTCTTCGCCTGCACGGCAAGCTTCGCAACCTCGATCTTCCGGACGTCACGCCGGATTCCGTCGAGGGCTTCGTGAAGTCCGTGACGCCGGAGCGAAACCTCAAGGAGCTCGAGGCCCAGGGCAGTACCGACTTCGCGATCCAGATGGATCAGGTCGGCCGCTTCCGTGCGAACGTGTTCCGGCAGAAGGGGAACTACCAGGTCTGTATGCGACTGCTCCCGCTCGAGGTGCTGTCGTTCGAGACCATCGGTCTTCCCACGACGATCCGCGATCTCCTCGTGAAGACGCGCGGGCTGATCCTGGTAACGGGGCCGACCGGATCCGGTAAGTCGACGAGCCTCGCGGCGATGATCGACTACATCAACCGGGAGATGGAAGCGCACATCATCACGATCGAGGATCCGATCGAGTTCTACCACGACCACAAGAAGGCGGTCGTCACGCAGCGAGAGGTCGGCGTCGACGTGCCGGACTTCTCGGAGGCGCTCCGGCGCGCGCTGCGTCAGGACCCGGACGTCATCCTCGTCGGTGAGATGCGTGACCTCGAGACGATCTCGGCGGCGATCACCGCGGCCGAGACCGGTCACCTCGTCATGGGCACGCTCCACACCACGGGTGCCGCGCGAACCGTCGACCGAATCATCGACGCGTTCCCGTCCGAGCATCAGGACCAGATCCGGATGCAGCTTTCGGTGTCGCTCGTCGCCGTGATCTCGCAGGTGCTGGTTCCCAAGATCGAAGGGGGACGCTGCGCCGGGCTCGAGATCATGATGATGACGCCGGCCATCGAGAACCACATCCGAAAGGGCGAGACGTTCAAGATCCCGTCGGTGATCCAGACCAGCAAGAAGCAGGGCATGGTGCTACTCGACGACTACCTCGTCGACCTCACGAAGTCCGGTCAGATCACCGCGGAGTCCGCGATCAAGTACTCGCAGAGCCAGAAAGACATGATCTCGCGGCTGGCCGGAGGGGTCTGAGACACTCGATGAGCACCGGCGAACCCCGTAAACTGCTCGGCCAGATCCTCAAGGAGATGGGCAAGATCCACGAGGGCCAGGTCCAGGAAGCGCTCGGCGTCCAGAAGGAAGAGGGCGGCTTCATCGGACAGATCTTCGTGCGCCTCGGAGCGATCGATGAGTCCGAGCTCATGGTCGCGCTCGGCCGCCAGGCCGGCCTCGAGTACGTCGACCTCTCGTCCACGACGATCGCGACCGCGGTGATCGATCGAATCGATGCCTCCACGGCGAACCTGCTGCACGTCGTGCCGATCGGCTTCGAGAACGACACGCTCACCGTGGCGATGTCGGATCCGATGAACGCGAGCATCCTCGACGATCTGCGCTTCCAGCTCGGATGCGAGATCAAGGGGGCGATTGCCGACGACGGCCAGATCAGCAAGGCGATCGCCGAGCACTACGGCACGCAGGTCGGCAGCGTCAGCGACATCGTCAAGGAGGTCGACGAGGCCGCTTCCGCCGCAGCGCAGGGCGGGCCGATCGATCTCTCCGATCGCGAAGCCGCCGCGAAGGCGACCCCGATCGTCAAGCTGCTGAACTTCGTGCTGTTCCAGGCCATTCGCGACCAGGCGAGCGACATCCACCTCGAGCCGTTCGAGGATGACTTCCGGGTCCGCTACCGTGTCGACGGTCTGCTCTACGAGCTCGACCCGCCGCCGAAGCACCTGGCCGAGCCGCTCATCTCGCGAGTCAAGGTCATGAGTAACCTCGATATCGCCGAGACGCGCATGCCGCAGGACGGTCGTATCGAGCTGATGATCGCGGGGCGCCCGGTCGACCTTCGCGTGTCGACCCTGCCGACGCGATTCGGCGAGTCATGCGTCATCCGAATCCTCGACCGCGACGTCGTGGCGCTCGACCTCGAGCGTGTGGGACTGCGCGACGAGTCGCTCTCGACTGTGCGGAAGTTCCTCGAGAAGCCGAACGGCATCGTGCTGGTCACCGGCCCGACCGGGTCCGGAAAGACGACGACGCTGTACTCGGCGCTCAGCGAGGCGAACGACATCGCCAAGAAGATCATCACGACCGAAGATCCGGTCGAGTACGATCTCGAGGGCATCATCCAGATTCCGATCGCCGAGGACATCGGCGTCAGCTACGCCTCGTGTCTTCGATCGATCCTGCGTCACGACCCGGACATCATCCTCGTCGGTGAGATCCGCGACCACGAGACGGCGCAGATCTCGATCGAGGCGAGCCTGACCGGTCACCTCGTGTTCTCGACACTTCACACCAACGACGCGCCCTCGGCGGTGACCCGAATGGTCGACATCGGCATCGAGCCGTTCCTGCTCGGCGCCACGCTCGAGGGCATCGTCGCCCAGCGCCTCGTGCGTCGGATCTGTCCGTCGTGCCGCGTGTTCTACGAGCCGACCGAAGACCTCCTGCTGGAGCTCGAGCTCCGCCCCGAGGACGTCATCGGCAAGAAGTTCGCCATGGGCGAGGGCTGCGACGATTGTCACGGCTCGGGCTATCGCGGTCGCGTCGGCATCTTCGAGATTCTGGAGATGACGCCGCGCATCCGAGAGGCCGTCCTCGAGGAACGCTCGACCGGCGACCTCAACCGTCTCGCCCGCGAATCCGGGATGCGCACCCTTCGCGAGGAGGGCCTCGTCGCCATCTTCGACGGACTCACCACGGTCGAAGAAATCGTTCGCGAAACGATCGGAATCGATTAAGATCGGGGGCGGGAAGGAAGGAAGGCGAAGCTCCACATGACACCGATCGACACCCGCAAGATCTCGAAGAAGAAGTTCTTCGATCCGGTCGCCGAACAGAAGAAGAGCGGCGGCGGACGTTCCCTGCCATTCGTCGGTGGACGCAAGGCGAGCACGCGCGTGCTCGCGCAGTTCACGACCCAGCTCGCGACGCTGCTCGAGGCCGGACTGCCGGTCGTGCGCAGCCTGCGCATCCTCGAAGGCCAGATGCCGCCGGGCGTGCTCAAGCGCACGACGGCCCAGGTCGCCGAAGACGTCGAGGGCGGAAACTCGCTCTCGGAGGCCATGGCGAAGCACCCGGCGGTGTTCCCGACGCTTTACGAGAACATGGCGCGCGCCGGTGAGGCGGGTGGTGTGCTGGACACCGTGCTCCGTCGTCTCGCCGACTTCATGGAGAAGTCCGAGAAGATCCGCCGCCAGATCCGCGGCGCGATCGCGTACCCGGCGGTCGTCATCACCTTCGCGCTCGCGATCTTCATCGGCCTGATGGTGGTCGTCGTGCCGAAGTTCCAGGACATCTTCGCCTCGCTCGGCGAGGAGCTCCCGGCGTACACCCAGACGCTCATCAACACGAGCGAGTTCATGCAGACGAACTGGTACCTGTTCTTCGTGGTGCCGGTCGTGATCGTCGTGATCTACAAGCTCGTGCATCGGACGTACCGCGGTCGCTTCTTCATCGACCGCGTCAAGCTCGCGATCCCGGTGTTCGGCGGCATCAAGCGCAAGTCGATCGTCTCGCGATTCTGCCGGACGTTCGGCACCCTGCTGTCGAGTGGCGTTCCGATCCTCGACTCGCTCTCGATCACGCAAGGCGCCATGGGCAACCTCGTGATCGAAGACGCGCTCGATCGTGTCCACGAGAGCATGCGGGAAGGTGAAGGCATCGCCAAGCCCCTCGGGACGTCGCGTGCGTTCGACGACGTGCTCGTGAACATGATCGACGTCGGTGAGGAGACGGGCGAGCTCGACAAGATGCTCATCCGCGCATCGGACACGTACGACGACGAGGTCGACACGCTCGTGAAGAGCCTCACGAGCATCCTCGAGCCGATCCTGGTCATCCTGGTCGGTGGCATGGTGTTCATGGTCATGCTCGCGCTCTTCGTTCCGCTGATCCGCCTGATGGAGAACATCGGGAACTGATCGTGCGGTCGGCGTAAGGCACGGAAGGGGGGAGACCGAGGGTTGTCGCTCCGCCAAAAGATCCTCTTCGGCATCATCGCGGTGTACTCGCTCACCCTCGGGATCCTCGCGGTGCTGCTCTCGATCGACGTCGCGGCGCGCGAGCGTGCGGACCAGCTCCGGCAGCAGAAGAACCTCGAGGATGCCTACCGGAACACCGTCGCCCTCGTGCGGCTTTCCTTCGGCGGACGGCTCGAGCAGTACAGGGGCTACCGCGAGGAAGAAGAGAAGCGCGAGGAGCCCGTGGCGTCCCCGGGCCGCGAGCAGCTCGAGATCCGCGAGCTCCTCGGGTGGGAGATCTGGGACGAACTGTACGACCCGGTGCTTCTCGCTCGCCCCGCGAATCCCGAGGAGCGCTTCGAGGAGATCTTCATCAACCCGAGCGGGGCCCGAGCGCCGGATCGTCCGGTCGAGTCGGACCGGATCCGCCGGATGATGGAGCAGGCGATCGCGGAGGGTCAGACGGTCCGCGACCGGGATCGCGTCGCCATCGCGCTCGGCGGCTACTGCGTGGCGTGGGGGCTTCCCGTCCCCGAGCTGCCCTTCCAGCCGTTCGTGAACGTCCGCATGGTGTTCATCCTCATCGTGATCGGCCTGCCCCTGATCACCGTCGTGACGTACGGGCTTCTGACGCGGGTCGTCATCCGCCCGATCGAGCGCCTCCAGCAGGCCAATCGCCGCGTCGCCGGCGGCGATTACTCGGCCGAGCTCCCGGCGCGGGAGGGAGGGCGTCCCGACGAGATCGACGGTCTGATCGAGTCGTTCAACGCGATGCTGCGGGATGTCCGCGACTACCACGAGAACCTCGAGGAGCGCGTGCGGGAGGCGACCGACCGGATCCGCCACACCGAGCGCCGCCTGGTCACCGCGCAGCGGCTCGCCGCCACGGGAAAGCTCGCGGCCGGAATCGCGCACGAGATCAACAATCCCCTCGGCGGGATGATGAACATCTCCCGCAACCTCATCCAGAAGTCGGAGGAGTACGACGACGAGCGTCGCCGGGAGTACCTCGAGCTGATCCTCGACGGCCTCGAGAGGATCCAGTCGACGGTCCGGAAGATGATGCCGCTGTCGATCCGCGAAGTGAAGCCGCAGGTGGTCGACCTGACGAAGGTGTTCCGCCAGGTGCGAGAGCTCATCCGCTACCGGACCGACGACACGGGCATCCGGCTCGTGGAGGACCTGGAGCCGGTGGAGCTGCCGGTCTTCGGCGATCCCCACGAGCTGCACCAGGTGTACCTGAACATCCTGATCAACGCGCTCGACGCGATCGAAGCGCGCCGGGAGAAAGAAGAAGGCGAGGGCGAAGGACAGATCGTCGTCCGGGCGCGTCGGGCGGGAGCCTGGATCGAGACCGCGGTCGAGGACGACGGCACCGGCATGAGCGACGAGCAGATCCAGCAGGCCTTCGATCTCTTCTTTACCACCAAGGACGCCGGCGAGGGAACGGGGCTCGGATTGTCGATCGTGCACAACCTCGTCGAGAACCACGGCGGAACGGTGGGTCTGAGGGCGAGGCCGGGGGGCGGAATCGTCGTCGAGATTCGCCTTCCTGTCGCCTCGCGGTGAGCGAATCGACGCAACCCCTCGGCAGGGCGAGATTTTGCTTGCTTCGCCTGTCAGTGTTGTGCTAGTATCCGCGCCGAGACGGGAAAAGAGTCCACAATTCCTGTATGTCTAGAGATTTGCACAGGTTGGAGTCAAGTTGGAGGTAGTTCGTTGGCAGACGATTATTTCTCTTTCGACAAGGCTCTCGAAGAGCTCAACCTGAAGGAAGCCGACCTCAAGCGGCTCGTTTCGGAGGGGGAGATCCGAGCTTTCCGTGACGAGGACAAGATGAAGTTCAAGAAGGCGGACGTCGAGAAGCTGAAGTCGCGCGTTGGCGGCTCGGATGCTTCTGCCGAGACGCTCGCTGATGATCTCATCTTCGACGAAGACGAGGATCTCGACCTTTCGGATGACGAGCCCGGCATGGCGACCGAGAAGATCTCGAGCGCCGACACGCTGGAGAGCCTCGGCGGCGGCGATGACGACTTCGACGACGACGAGGAGGAAGTCCTCGAGTCCGAGAGCGGCATGCGACGCGCCACCGGTCGTGGAACGCGTATCCGCGAAGCGACCGGCGCCAACACCCCGCAGCCCCTGATGCTCGCGGTGATGATCATCACGACGGTGACGCTGTTCTACGGCGTCTTCATCCTGATCAACACCTCCAAGAGCACGAACACCGACATGACGAAGGGCTTCACCGAATTCGTCACGGACATGTTCGGCGGCGGGAAGTAGCGACACGCAGTAGCAAAACGGTAAGCCGGCGCAGCCCTCACGGGTTGCGCCGCTTCCGGCTACTCGCTAGACGAACGCATCACCAGAGGGCCCGGTCCGCCAACAGGGCGTGGAAGCGGTTCGGGAATGGTTTGGTTGGTTGGGGAGGGATCTGGAATGCGCGTCCAGTTTCCGGATTCCTTGTGGATCGAGAAAGGAGACTGCCGTGCTTTCCAGGACCTTTGCGCTTCTCTGCGTGACTCTGGTCGTCGTTTCGACGCCCGGCTGTGTCGCGAAGCAACGGTATCTGCGAGCCCGCAATACCCTCGAAACCCAGGACGCCGTCATCGCGTCCTACGAAGATCAGCTCGCGTCGCTGCGTGAGCAGGTCGCCGGCCTCGAGGGAGACAAGCTGAAGATGCAGGCGGAGCTTCAGCGAGCGCTTTCCAGCGAAGACGCACTCCAGCGGGCGAACGAAGGGCTTTCCGCGAAGTACGACGAGCTCTTCGAGAACATGGGCCGCAACCTCCCGCTCGGCGTCAACGTCGAGAGCCGCTTCGACGGCGTCGCGTTCCAGGTCGAGGGTGCCATCCTCTTCGATTCGGGGAAGACCTCGATCAAGGAAGACGGCAAGAACACCCTCCTCGACATCATCGCTCGCATCCGCGAGGGCTCGGAGTCGATCCGGGTCGAGGGACACACCGACGATGTCCGCGTGAGCAAGAGCAAGGATCGCTTCCCGCTCGGCAACTTGCAGCTGTCGGGTGAGCGATCGCTCCAGGTCGCGCAGTTCCTCATCGACAACGGCGTGTCGGCCGAGCGGATCTACTACGCGGGCATGGGACCGCATCGACCGCGTTCGGACAACGGGACGCCGACCGGCCAGGCCGAGAATCGGCGTGTGGAGATCGTCGTCCTGTTCGAGCCCGAGAACTAGGGCCGAGCGGAGCGGCGCGAAGGGCAGGTGCCCGTGGCGAAAGACCCGGCGGATTCTCAAAAGAGCGGTCTGGTCGAGCTGCGGGCCCTGCTTCATCGCTTCGGCGTCTTCCCCAAGCGGACGCGCGGCCAGAACTTCCTGCACGATCGCAACCTCCTCGGATGGATCGGGGGGCACGCCGAGCTCGGACCGACCAGTCGGGTTCTCGAGGTCGGCGGCGGTTCGGGGTTCCTCACGCGTGAGCTCGTCGCGCGCGCGAGCCGGGTGCTCGTGGTCGAGCTCGACGACAAGCTCGCGGAATGTCTGCGATCGCAGTTCGGCGAGGACTCGCGGGTGACCATCCTCGAGACGGACGTCCTCGCGGGAAAGCGCGGTCTGCATCCGAGCGTCCTCGACGGGCTGCGTGAGCTGACCGCGGATGGCGAGCCGGTGCAGTGCGTCTCCAACCTGCCGTACGCCGTGGCCGTGTCGTTCCTCGTCGGGCTCCTGGCGGCGGGCGTACCCCTCGGGCCGTCGATGGTGATGGTCCAGCGGGAGGTCGCCGATCGCATCGTCGCCGAGCCGGGGAGTCGCGACTACGGTGTCGCGTCGGTGCTGCTGCAGTTGCAGGCCGAAGTGCGCATCGTCCGCTCGGTGCCGCCGCAGGTCTTCTGGCCGCGTCCCAAGATCGATTCCGCCATCCTGAGCCTGCGTCCCTACAACGGATGGTCCTGCGACGTCGGGCGGGAGGGGCTGCTGAGCCAGGTGGTGCGCGCCGGCTTCCAGCACCGGCGCAAGCGGCTCGTCAACGCGCTCGGACACGCCCGGGACCTGGCCCCGCGCGACACGCCTTTCGCCGATCTCATGAGCGAAGCCGGAATCGCCGATTCCGTGCGAGCCGAGGATCTCAGCCCCGCCGACTACGCCCGCCTGGCCGTGGTACTGTCAAGCCAAATCCCGTAATTGCTTGACCGCACTGAGCATGGAAAGTTATAAACCTTCGATTTTTCGATCTCCCGCATCCCCCTGATTTCGAGAGGTTTGTCGCGATCGGGGAGCCTCAGGCGGTGCGGCGACACCTGGTCTCGGTGGGCTCCGTCGCGAGAGGGAGCGGGGCGGGAGAGCGAAGCGAAACGCGTAAGCGGAACATACGGGGTAGAGCACGGGGTAAAACCGAAGCGGACCGTCCAGCGGTCCTGATTCCCGACCCCTCTGCACCCCCCAGAGGTCCATCGCGCCCGGCCCAGCACGACCGGCCCAGCATGACCGGCCGGCGGCAAGAATGGCCGCTGCGATCGGACCGAGCGAGATCGAGCCACCGGAGCGTTGGGGCTCGCCTCGCGATCCGTCGATTCAGTGCGGCATCGAGCTTCAAGGACGCGATCGGAAACCTGGGGGGACCTTGGCAGGACGGATCCCGGAAACCGTCGTCGACGAGGTACGCGACGCCACGGATATCGTGGACGTGGTCTCGTCGTACGTCCGTCTCAAGCGGACGGGCAAGAACCTCAAAGGGCTGTGCCCCTTTCATGAGGAAAAGACGCCGTCCTTCATCGTCAGCCCGGATCGGCAGACCTTCAAGTGTTTCGGATGCTCCAAGGGAGGCAATGTCTTCGTCTTCCTCATGGAGCATGATCGCCTTGAATTCCCCGAGGCCGTGCGGCAGCTCGCGGAGCGCGCCGGCATCGTCATTCCGGAATCGGGAGGCTCGCGCGGCCAGGAGGGCGAGCGCTCGGAGATCTTCCGCGCGCTTCGCGTGGCGGCCGAGTTCTTCCACCAGCAGCTCCTCGCGCCGGTCGGTCGGCGCGGCCTCGAGTACTTCCGCCGCCGCGGGGTCAGCGACGAGTCGATCGAGAAGTTCCAGCTCGGCTTCGCGCCCCAGCCCGACCGCTGGGACGCGCTCCTGCGGCATTCGGCTCAGAACGGCCTGAAACCCGAGATTCTCGAGAAAGCGGGCCTGGCCCTGATGGGGCGCAAAGGGTCCCGTTACGACCGCTTCCGGGATCGCGTGACGTTCACGATCCGCGATCTGCAGGGACGCGTGGTGGGATTCGGGGCGCGGACGCTCGGCGACGGCGAGCCCAAGTACCTGAACTCGCCGGAGACGCCGGTGTTCTCGAAGTCGCGGGTGCTGTACGGCCTGCTCGAGGCGCGCGACGAGCTCCGGGACGGGCGCGATATCGCGGTCGGCGAGGGCTACACCGACGTCATCCTCGCGCATCAGCACGGGGTTCCGAACATCGTCGCTACCCTCGGAACGGCCCTCACGGCCGATCACGCGAAGCTCATCAAGCGCTTCGTGGACCGGGTGACGCTGGTCTTCGACGCCGATGCGGCGGGGGCCAAGGCGTCCAAGCGGGGCGTCGACACGATCCTGGAGGCGGATCTGGACGTCCGGGTGGCGGAACTGCCCCCGGGGGTCGATCCATGCGACCTGGTCGTGAGCCAGGGGCCGGACGCGCTGCGGGAGGCGTTCGCGTCCGCCAGGGATTTTTTCGAGTTTTCGATCGAGCAATCGCGCCGCGAGCTAGACGGCGATTCCGTCCACGAACGGTCGAGAATGGCCGAACGGATGCTCGATGTGGTGCGCCGCGTCCACAACCCGGTGAAGCGCGGATTGCTGATTCGTCGACTTGCCGAGGAACTCGGAGTCTCCGAGGAGCACCTCAATGCTGGGATGCGTCAGTCCGGACGCGTCGGGGCGCCGCGTGGCTCGGCCACGCCGGACGGGCCTCGATCGCGGGGGGCCGGCGATTCCCGAGCGAGGATGATGCCGCGGCAGGATCGCGCGGCGGGATCCGAGGCGCCTTTCGACGAGATGTCGCATCGCGCCGAAGAGATTCCGGCACCGGTCGTGCCGCCGCAGGTGCTTCAGGCGGAGCGCGACCTGCTCGAGGCGATGTGCGTTCGAGCGGACATCCTCACCCGGGTGGCAACGGAAACGGATGGCGTCGAGCTGTTCCGGAGCGTCGAGCATCGCGAGCTGGCAGGCTTGCTTTTCGAGCGATGCGGACGCGAGGTCGAACCGGATCCCGAGGCGTTGCTCGCCGAAGTGCACGACCCGCGGATGGGGAGCCTGATTACGGGCTTCCTGAACCGGGAGCGGGACGACGAGGAATACGAAAAGCTCGCGGATGGAGCGCTCGCGTACTTCGAGCAGCGAGCTCACAAGTCGCAGTTGCAGGACCTCGCCAAGCAACGGCGCGATGCGCTGGCGCGCGGCGATGCGGCCGGCATCGACGCCTTGCTTCGGGCCACGCACGACGTGATTCGAAGCCGGGACGCGGCGACGACCAAGGATGAGTGAACCGAGCCTCGGCATCCGCCGAGCTCAAGAGTCAGTGGATTGACATCGAGGGGTAGAATGGCTCGAACGAGGAAGTCGGAAGGGAACGGTACGGTCGCCGTGGAATTCATGGACGACGACCTGAGAACGCTTCTCGACGAGGGGAAAAAGCGCGGGTTCATCTCGTGGGATGAGCTCAATCAGGCGCTGCCGGAGGAGACGGCTGCGGAGAAGATGGATGAGCTGATCTCGAGCCTCGAGGAGCAGGGCATCGAGATCCTCGACGAGGCCGAAACGGAGATCGCCGAAGAGGCGGCCCCGGGCTTCACCGAGAAAGCGGGCTTCCGGCCCATGGGATCGTCCGAGAAGATCGACGATCCGGTCCGGATGTACCTCACCCAGATGGGCGAGATTCCGCTGCTGCGGCGCGAAGAGGAGATCGCGCTCGCGAAGAAGATCGAGATCACGCGCCGATCGGTGCGCAAGAAGGTTCTCGAGTCGGGCGTCGGCCAGGTCGCGGCCATCAAGATCCTCGAGGACGTGCAGAGCGGAGATCTCGCCTTCGACCGCACGCTCAAGGTCAACAACAGCCTCGAATCCTCGAAGACCGAGATCCACGATCGCCTTCCGGGGAACATCGAGACGCTCCAGAAGATCCACTCGAAGAATCGCTCGGAGTATCAGCGCCTTCGCCGAGGCAAGGTCTCGGGCAAGCGGGCCGTCGACGTCACGCGCAAGTTCAAGGATCGAACGCGCAAGTCGGTCGTCCTCCTCGAGGAGCTGTACATCCAGATCAAGAAGATCCGGCCGATGATCAGCCGTCTGCAGGCGCATCATGCCCGCATGGACGAGCTGCGACTCGAGCTCGAGATGCTCAAGCGCAAGCGGAGCAAGGCTCACGTGCAGCGCTACAAGCAGCTGCAAAAGGAGTACGACGAGCTCGAGGCGGTCGCCATGGAGCCCGTCGAGGCGCTGCAGCGACGACTCAACCGGATCGAGGATCGATACCTCGAGTACGAAGAGGCGAAGCGGCAGCTTTCGAGCGGAAACCTGCGCCTCGTCGTGAGTATCGCGAAGAAGTACCGAAACCGAGGCCTGACGTTCCTCGACCTCATCCAGGAGGGGAACACCGGGCTCATGAAGGCGGTCGAGAAGTACGAGTACCGCCGCGGTTACAAGTTCTCGACGTATGCGACGTGGTGGATCCGCCAGGCGATCACCCGCTCGATCGCCGACCAGGCGCGCACGATCC
>CAZQZX010000189.1:0-13955 GCA_964597885.1 uncultured Planctomycetota bacterium | reverse complement strand
TGGCACGCGAGCACTCGTCCTCGACGATGCCCTGGAACGTCACCGTCAACGACCCGCCGTATCCGCTCGGAAGCGACAGCAGCTCGAAGGTCGAGGCGTCCGGAATCACCGGCGGCGGACCGGGCGCGTCATCGGCGCCGAGCTTGTTCGTCGCCCCGATCGCGTTCCACGTCTTCACCGGAAGCTGCGTGGCGATGACGCGGATGCCGAAGCACATCCGGCCGAGATCCTTCGGGAGGATCTTGATGTCGCTCTGGTCGGGCGAACCGGCCCACACGTAGACGCACGCGTTCGTCGGCTGGCTGTCGCCCTGGCGCGCGAGCGGCTCGCCGATCGTCAGGCTGAGCGGCGTCGACGGGCCGGCCTCGACCGTTCGCGTCGGACCGCCGGTCTGACCGTTCAGCAGCAGCAGACACTCGGCCGGACCGCAGCCCGCGTTGACGGCGCCGGGACCGCAGATCGCCCGCGGATCCTTGCACTGTCCGTCGGTTCCCGCCGCGAAGATCGCCTGGATCTCCGGCGTCTCGAGCGCGCGACGGAAAAGCTGCACCTCGTCGATAGTGCCGCGGAGGTAGTCCGCATCGAGCGTGGCGCCGATCTGCACCGGAAGGCCCGGCGTCTCGAACGCGGGCGCGATCAGCATGCCCGAGCCGACGTCCGCACCATCGCGGTAGAGCGTCACCGTGTCGCCGACGCGGACCACCGCGACGTGGTACCAGACGCCCGCCTGCCACAAGAGCGACGCGGACTCGACGAAGTCCGTCGACGTATGCGCGAACACGAGCGCGCCCTCGCCCGGATCCGGATCCGAACCGTCGATGCGGAAGGAGTACGTCCGATCCTCGAGACCACCTCGGTGCACGATCGTTCGATCCGAATCGATCGTGGCGTCCGCGAGACGGATCCATGCGTCGAGCGTGAGATCCCCCGTCACGCGCAGGTTCGGGCGATCGTTCACTTCGACCGAGTCGCCGTCCGCGGGGATGTCGAAGCCGGTGCCGACCTGTCCGGCAGCGTAAGTCGCGCCGCCCATCAGGAAGGCCGGGTTCGCGCCGACGATGTCTCCCGAGTCTCCGTCACCCGGCCACCAGCTCACCGCGTCCGCCGGCGGCTCGATGCACGAGTCGAGAGCGGTCAGGCCGAACGAAATGTTGTACTCGGCGAAGGCGTAGTCGAAGAGAAAGCCGTCGGCGTAGGCGCTGCCGTCGGCGTGGATCTCGAGCTGGTACGTTCCCGCCGGTAGCACGCCACCCGACTGGATGGGGACTTCCTGCGCCGGGCCGAACGCGAACTCGCTGAACACCTCGGTGTTCTCGCGCGACAGGATCAGGTAGGTCGAGCCATTGTCGAAGGCACCGATCGTCCCGGAGAGCGTGTATTGCACGGGCGCGGTGATCGCGAAGTCGACGAGCACGGTCGAGCCGCCGCCGCCCTCCGCCACCGCATCGAACTCGTACGACTCGGCCGTCGCGAACGCGCTCCCCGTCGCGGTGATTCCGTCGTCGAGGATCTCCGAGTTCTGCTGCGCGCCGCCCGTGCCCTGCGCTCCGTCGACGGAGGCGTTGCCCGACTTCGCGCTCACGAACGGTCCGAAATCCGGGGCGGTCTCGAAGTCGCCGTCCTGGTCTTCACCGTTCGCGTCCATCGCATACCCGCCACCGCTCACGATGCGCGTCTGGGAGATGGGAAGCAGCAGCGGCTCCGGGCTCGAATCCGCCAGAGCCGTCATGGCCCCCGGTCCTACGATGCCGACGAACAGGATGGCACACGCTAAGGCTCTCATGACGCTTCCTCCCGGTTCTCGATCCGCGGTTGCAGTTCGAAGCCTCGACAGCCTCGGTACGCCCCAAGGTACCGGATGGGGTCGAATCTCGATAGAGGGAGAAGGAGCTTTGGATTCGCGGACCGGTTTCGTACACCAGCCGTCATGCTTACCGCAATCCGACACCTCCTTTGCATCGCCCTCGCCGCCATCGTCCTGTCGGCGATCGGGCTCGTCGAATCCGGCGCCGGGCCGCTCCCGCAGAACCGACGGGACGGGTCCTCGCCGACCGATCCCTCCCTCTACGAACGCTTCGAGAGGGATCAGCGCGCGGGCCGTCGTTCGCTCTTGCCCGACTACAGTCATGCCGGGTACCGGCGGTGCGAGAAGCCGCTGCCGAAAGTCACGCGGTCGACGCATCGACACTTCGACGTGACCCGCTATGGCGCCAAGCCGAACGACGGACGCTCCGATCGCAAGGCCGTCGTGGCCGCGCTCGAAGCCGCGCATCGCTCGAAGCGTCCGGCCGTCGTCTACTTCCCGCCCGGGAACTTCCGCCTGTTCGAGCCCGAGGACTTCGGTCAGCCGCCGATCGAAGTGCGCCGCAGCAATCTCGTCCTGCGGGGAAGCGGCGTCGGAGAGACGACGCTCCAGTTCCGCGAGGCACCTCTGCTCGGCGGCGCGTGCATCCGCTTCCGATCCTCGAGCGGCGAAGAGGACTACTGGCGCGGCGACCACAAGCTCCGCGGCAAGATCACGAAGCAGATCGACACGTTCACCGTCGAGGTCTCGGACGCCGAAGGCCTCGAGCCGGGCGTGCGCGTCAACCTGAACCCGCGCATGGACCCGTCGACGGAAGCCGCGGCCGCGCTCTTCGCCCCGCACGAGATCCCCTCGGGAATCCACGACCGCGCGAAGAGCAAGGGAGGAGCGCTCACCGATCTGTTCGAGCTCCACGAGGTGCGCAAGGTCGACGGCAAACGGATCACGTTCGGCGAGCCGATCCACCTCGATCTCGAGGCCTGCGAGGAGGGGACGATCTACCGGATCGACCACGGCATCGAGGAATGCGGCCTCGAGGATCTGACGCTTCGCGGCGGCTTCCGCGAGCAGTTCAAGCACCACAACGGAACGCGCTACGGCGAAGATTACCGGATGATCGAGCTCGACCGCGTGTTCCACAGCTTCGTCCGGCGCGTGCGTATCGTCGACTTCAGCTCCGCGATCGGAACCTGGCTCACCGCCTTCAACACGTTCTCCGATATCGTTCTCGAGGGGAATGCCGGACACAACTCGGTCACGGCGAAGAGCTCGTACGGCAACCTGTTCCTGTTCGTTCGCGAGAACTGCGACACGCACCACGGGCTCGGCGTCTCTCGTTCGGGCGTGAACACAGTGTTCTATCGGTGCGTCCAGTTCCTCGGCATGGAGGCGCACTGCGGCTACCCGCGCGCGACGCTCTTCGATCTGAACTCCGGGGGCTTCACGCCTCGCGGTGGCGGCGCGAAGTTCTTTCCGATGCACGACCGGGGGCTGACGTTCTGGAACTGGAAGGTGACCGCCCCCGGTACGTTCGACTTCTGGCCCGAGGGCAAGGCCTACGGCTACTTCCTGCACCCGGTGATCGCCGGCCTGCACGGCGAGCCCTACGACATCCCCGATATCGAGACGGACCTCCTCGCGTACGAATCACCCGGCAAGCCGACGAGTCCCGAATCGCTCTTCGAAGCGCAGCTCGCCCGCCGTCTGGGCAAGCTTCCGCGGTGGCTTCGCAAAGCCGCCGAAGACTTCGAGAGCACGAGTCGCCATTCCGGCCTCGCGATCACGTCACCGATCGAGCAGACGAGCCTCGAAGCGACGGGATCCGTTCCGGTCCGGCTGGAGCTCTACGACGGGATGGATCCGGCCAAGGTCGACCGCATCGAGCTGCTCGCATCGTCCACGAGCCGCTACGATGGTTTCGAATCGGTCGCCACCGTCGATCCGAAGAAGCTCGACGCCTCGTTCGAACCGCCGCACGAGGGCACCTGGATCCTTCAGGCGCGGATGCTGAACAAGCGCGGCGAGGTCAGCACCAGCCTCCCCGTGACGATCCGCTACGGTGCGACCGAAGGGCTGAGCCGCATCGAAGTCGCGAGCGCGGCCGTGATCCCCGGCGGCAAGAAGTCGGAGATCTACAAGGACTTCGTCTCGAAGGGAGGCGGCGAGGCGGCCAAGCTCCCCGGCAGTCGCGTGCTCGAGAAGCAGGGAGACCGGCCCGTCCACGAAATCGAGAAGCCCTACCGCGACGAGCTGCTCGCGTTCTACCGGAAGTACGGACAGAACGAGATGAAAGCCGTCCTCGACAGCGATGCGGCGATCGCCGCGGGTTCCGTCCTCTTCGACGGCGACCGCAAGAAGGCGCCCCGCGATCTGTACAACTACCAGGACACTCTCGTGCAGGCGCGCTTCGCGAAGCCGACGAAGATCTCTCGCGTCGACCTGCACTGGCGACGCGACGTTCCCGATCGCTACGTCCGCCTCGAGATGCAGACGTCGGAAGACGCCGACGGCAGCTGGTACAGCGTGGTGAACGACGATCGCGCATGGGAGGGCTCGGTGGCGCGACTCGGCGGAACGCTCCTCGGCCACAAGCTCCCCGGCGCCGGAACCCGCGTGAGCACGATCTGGTTTCCCGAGCGAACGGTCACGGCGGTGCGTT
This sequence comes from uncultured Planctomycetota bacterium, assembly GCA_964597885.1. Taxonomy (GTDB): domain Bacteria; phylum Planctomycetota; class JACOTG01; order JACOTG01; family JAUIME01; genus CAZQZX01. The sequence continues at coordinate 9,492 of CAZQZX010000189.1, read as the reverse complement.
TCCTCCTGACGTCTTTCCCGAGCGAAATCACCGAGATCGAGTTCCTCGGCGAGTAGTCGCTCGATCCGTCGACTCCCCGCGGGATCGTGTCGCGATCAGTCCCAGGCGCCGTCGAGAACGAAGCCGCCCCACGTCACCGGCAGGCCGTCTCCTTCGTTGTCGATCCGGTTCTCCCGGAGGACATCGAGCTTGGCGCCGCGAAGCGCCTGCAGCTTCGGCTCGCCGTCTTCCCACAGCCGCACGTAGAACCGCTGCATGAGCCGACTCGTCGCGTCGTCGGGGACGCGCCACAGCGAGCTGATCACGGTACGCGCACCGGCCTGGCGAAGCGTTCGCCGGAGACCGATCATGCCCTCGCCCGCGATCTCGCCCCCGACGCCGGTCGAGCAGGCGGACAGCACGACGAGCTCGGCCGCCGACATGTCCAGGAACGAGATCTCTTCCGCCGTCAGGAATCCGTCTTCGAGGCCCGGGTTCGGGCGGTTCGCACCCGAAAGCACGAGCCCCGACAGCAGCCCCGGATGCAGTCCCGTGATCTGCTCGATTTCAGCGCGCATCACCATGCGCGCCCTTCCGCTCTCGTCGCGAATGCGATCCCACATCGAGGGCAGCCCGTTGGGATTCGAGAAGCCGTGCGTCGCGAGATGAATCACGCGGTAGAGCGAGAGCTCTTCTTTCAGGCGTCCTTCGGTGGCGTCCTTGCGCATCAGCACGGTGCGCTCGCGGTCGGGATACTTCTGCTCGTGGAGCTCGGCGATCGTCCCGATCTCGCTCTTCGTCGACGGGAGCGACGTCCACACCTTGTGAGCGCCGCGCTTCTCGCCGGGCTCGCCGCGGTAGTCGACGCCGCCGATGCAAAGGAGGTCTCGCGGCGCACCGGACGCCTCCGGCGCCCCGGACGCAACCGCCCCGATCGACGCCATCTCCTGCAGATACACGAACGCGTGCTTCTCGATCAGATAATCGCCGCCCTTGTCCTGAAGCACGCCGAGCGCCAGGCCTCCGAGAAACCCGTCCGGCGAAACGAAGACATCGCGCGCGTCGCGGATGTACGGCCGCAGCGGCTCCCACAGGCGCTGCCGCAGATCGGCGTTCGCCTTCTCGGGCGTCACCTTCTTGACGCCGCGCTTCGCTCCCATCTCCTCGAGGAACGCCTGCACGCTCGTCTGCAGGTCGGACGCCGGACCGAGATCGACGCGGTGGAGCTTGCGGTCGCTCGCGTTCGCGACCCATGCCGTGACGCGGTCCTCTCGCATACCGCCCGGCTCGACCACGCTGCCGTCCTCGACGCGCGCCGGCCGATACACGGGATGCACGAGGATGTCGACGAACGCCGCGCCTTCCGGCAACGACTCCACGACCGAAGCGAACGTCACCCGCTCGGTGCGCACGGCTTCTTCGCCGATCGAACGGAGGAGCTCGCCTTCCTGCCGGGACACCTCGGACCGGAGCTCCTTCAGCCTCGCGTCATGAGCCGCTCGATCCTCGACCTGCGGGCGGAACAGCTCCTTTTGCAGGGAGGCTTGCGTGCGAATCAGCTGGCTCACGAGCCCTCGGCCCTTCTCGTCCAGCGCGCCGATCGCGGCGCCTCGGCTCTGGGTCAGACTCCGGCCGACGCTGCCCTTCCACGCCAGGCACGCTTCGTAGCCGTCGCGCTCCGCTTCTTCGGTACCGACGAGCCGGGCCAGACTGAGGAGTGTCTGCATCGAGATCATCCGCGTCCGAGCGAACAGGATCCGCTCCGACTCGGGGAGTGTCCACTCGAGCGCGCGCCGCAGACTGTCGTGGGCGTGCACGGCCCGGCGCACGATCCGCCAGGCCTCCTCGATCTCGCCCAGGTCCGCCAGGACGAACGCGAGATTGTTGAGCGATTCGGCCGTGTTCGGATGCGCATCGCCGAGCGCGCTGCTCGAGATGCGCACGGCCTCACGCACCATCGCGACACACTCTTCGAGTCGCCCCTGATCCCAGTAGAGGGCCGAGATCAGGTTCAACGACTGGGCCACGACCGGATGATCCGAACCGAAGAAAGCCTTCCTCGCCTCGAGCGACCTCTCGGCCATCTCCTGCGCCGGCGTCAGCATCCCGACATCCCGAAGCAGCGACGCATAGCTGCTGCGCGTCGCCGCCGTCACCGAGTGATCCGGACCGATCGTCTTCTCGAGGATCGAGATCGAGCGCTGATAGGATTCCGCCGCCGCGTCGACGGCGAGCTGGTCGTGATACACCTGCCCGAGATTCGTCAGCGTGATCGCCGTGAAGTAGTGATCCGGACCGAGCGTTGCCTCGCTGATCGCGAGGGCACGCTCCTGCATCTCCTGCGCGGCGTCGTAGTTTCCCTGCGCGCGGTAGATCGCGCCGATGTTCCCATAGCATCGCGCCAGGTTCGGATGATCGGTCCCGAACTTCGCGACGAGGATATCCCGCGCGCGCTCGAGGAGCGGCATCGCTTCGTCGAGCTTGCCCTGCCCCTTCAGAAGGAGCGCGAGGTTGTTGAGGCTCTCGGAGAGCTCCGGATGATCGGGCGGCAGGAGCTTCGTGCGAACCGAGAGCGCTCGCTCGAACAGGATCTTCGCCGCGTACACGTCGCCTTCTGCCTGATAGAGCGAAGCCAGGTTGTTCATGGTCGACGCGGTCGTCGTGTCCTCGGCTCCGATCGTCGACTCGAGGATTCGCAGTGCGCGCTGAAACGTTCGACGCGCACCGGCGAGATCGCCCTCGTCCTGAAGAACCAGTGCCAGTCCGTCGAGCGCGATGGCAAGGTCCACGTCATCGGGGCCGAGCTCGCGCTCGAGCACGGCAATCGATCGCGTGAAGAGCTCCTTCGCGCCGGCGAAATCGCCCCGGAGGTGCAGCACGCGCGCGAGATTGTTCTCCGAATTGGCCACACGCGGATCCTCGGGGCCGTACGCAGCCCGCTGCATCCGGAGCGTCCCTTCGAGGAGCGACTCGGCCTCCGCATACTCGCCGCGGATGAAGTGCTGCCAGGTCAACTCCTCGCGAGCGGCGATCGTCCGCTCGTGCGATTCGCCGAGCGTGTTCGTCCGCGCCTCGAACGCGCGTCGGGCCTCGGCGAGATCGGCCTCGGCACGTTCGCGGCTGGTCGGCTTCGGGGGCGCTCCCGGCGTCAGGCGAATCTCGAACGCACCCGCGGCGCCATCGAGCGAGACGGCATCCACGCGATAGAAGCGGCCGCCCGCGACCTCGAGCCGCGCGTGGAAACCGGCGAGGCCGTTATCGTCCTCGGCGAGGATCTCTCCCGCGGAGTCGCGCAGGACCAGGTACGCGTCGAAGAAATCCGACCGAAGCTCGAGGGTGTGAGGGCCCGCGTCGGGAATCTCGAGCCGATAGCCGGTCGATCGGGGCTCGACATCCGGGTAGCGCTTGTCCTCGCTGAGCGAGACGACGGCGGACTCCGGAGTGATCGCTCCCTCGGCCGCGTCCCCGGGTTTCAGGACGGGCAGCGACGCCACGGTCAGGGTCAGGATCCAGGTCACGAACATCGGCTGCGGCTCCCAGGTGCCTCACGAGTCGGTGCCATCGTAGCAGACCGGAAAGCCCGCGCCCGCCCGCTGGCGGGAACTGTCCCTCCCGCATGACGATAGGCTCTGGTACAGTGGACGGTCGAACCCTCGACACGACTCCGACAACTACGGCAATGACACCGATCCGCAAGACCACGATCTTTCTGTGTGGCGTCGCTTTACTCCCGATGATGATCCATTGGGCGTCCTGCCCGAGCGACGCGCTCGCCCAGCCCGGTCCGAACGGACTCCCGACGGGGCTCCCGCACTATGTCGACTCGACGCTGTCGTCGGGGATCGACTTCACGCACCACGACGGGCCCCCGCTCCCCGGCATGCTCCCGACCGAGCAGTCGCGCTACGGGGCCGGCGCCGCCGTCGAGGACTACGATCGAGACGGCGACCTCGACGTGTATCTCGTGGACAGCGCGGGACACGCGAACCGGCTCTACCGCAACCGCGGCGACGGCACCTTCGAGGACGTCACCGACCTCGCCGGCGTCGGCGACACCGGCTTCGGGCACATGGCCCTGTTCCTCGACCTCGACGGCGACGGCTGGATGGATCTGGTGGTGCTGAACGACTCCATCTCCCCGACCGCGCAGATCACGGGCACCGGCGGATCGAGGCTCTACCGCAATCGCGGCGACGGCACCTTCGAAGACGTCACCACCGGATCCGGATTCGCACCCGTCGCGCGCATCCTCGGCGGCGCCGCGGCCGGCGACTACGACCGCGACGGCGACCTCGACCTCGTGGTGACGAGCTGGTTCGACTGGTCGATCGCCCTCTATCGCAACGAGGGCGGCTTCGTCTTCACCGACGTCACGGACGCGGCCGGGCTTCGCACCTCCGCGACGTTCGTCTCCGCGTGGACGCCGCTCTTCGTCGACCTGGACAGCGACGGCCGGCAGGATCTGTTCGTCGCCGTCGACTACTTCGAGGACTACGCGTTCCGCAATCGCGGCGACGGCACCTTCGAGCCCATGACGATCGACACGAGCGTCGGCAACGATATGGGCATCGCTTCCGGCGACTTCGACGGCGACGGCGACATCGATCTGTACACGACGAACATCACGCTCCCGGGCGACGATGTCTGCTGCAACTGGCTCTATCGCAACGACGGCACGGGCTCGTTCGAGAACGTCGCGGCCGACTACGAGCTGAACGACACGGGCTGGGCCTGGGGTACCGCATTCTTCGACGCGGACCTCGACGGCGACCTCGACCTGGCCGCGGTCAACGGATGGCTGCAGCCCCAGTGGGTCACCGCCGGCAAGCTGTTCGTGCAGGGAGCGGACGGCAGCTTCGCGGATCGAACCGACGAATGCGGATTCGGCCGGGTTGGCGACTCGCGCTCGCTCGTTCCGTTCGACGCGGACCGCGACGGCGATCTCGACCTCCTCGTGACCGACGTCTACGGCGCGGCCGTCCTGCACGAGAACCGCACCGAGCGCCCCGCGGGCACCGGATGGCTGACCGTCCGCCTCGAAGGACGCCGCTCGAACCCGCACGCGATCGGCGCCCGAGTCGTCGTGCGTAGCGGAAGCGATCTGCAGACACGCGAGATCGTTGCCGGCGGCAGCTTCTACGCCGGACCGCCGCTCGAGGCGCATTTCGGACTGCCGAACGCGCCCGACGAGCTCATCATCCGCTGGCCGTCCGGCCTCGTGCAGCGGCTCCAATCCCCTCCCACCGAACAGGTTCTGACCCTCACCGAGCCTGCGGGCGGTTTCGGCCGCCCTCACTGATCCCTGCAAAAACCCTTCAGTGCCACCCACGCCGGACCCGATAGGTGCACCGCCGGGTCGGCCGGTCCGCGGTTTCGAAGGATCGGCCCTAGCAGGAGTGGAGCGCTTTGAGGGACAAACGTCGATTCCGCCGTTTCGATGAGACGGTCGTCACCACCTACGAGATCCCGAAGCTCGAGGACACTCGAGACCTGAGGCTGAGGGAGCGGCCGTGCTGGCTGCGCGAGATCAGCGAAGGTGGAGCGCTGCTCGAGACGACGAGGAAGATCCCGGTGCGCAGCCCGATCATCCTCCACATCACCGTCACGACCGAGACGGGCGACGATGTCTACATGAGCGTGCGCGGAGAGACGCGATGGTTGCGCGGCGTCGAGAAGGGCAACGTCTATAACGTCGGCGTCGAGTTCAAGATCATGTCCGACGCGGACTCGGAGCTCCTGCGCGCGTACATCAGCAAGCGAGTCGCGAACGTCTGATCAACCCTCGATCAGAATCACCACCGCGTTCGTGATGCTCGTCAGCTTCTCGTTCCCCGCCGACGGATCCAGGATCACTCCCTGTATCGTCGCCGTGGTTCCGACGGGCAGGTTCACCGGATCCCCCGCGGGCAGCGACAGGAACGTCGTGGGCGCTCGCTCCGGCACGAGCTCCGGCATCCCGAAGTAGGTGCTCTCCCCCACGAGCTTCTCCCTTCCGACGTTGTTCCAGACCGCCGAAGGCGTCGCGCCGTCCGCGAGCAGCAACGGAAAGCCCATCGTTCCGATCCCGAAGGGCAAGACGGTCATCGTCGAAGACTTCGGCTCGCCGAGATTGAGATGCACGACGAAGCGCCCGTTGCTTCCGTCCGGGGCGAGCAGGCTCACGTCGATCGGCCCGGTGCCGAGGATCGGCATCGTGCGGCGCCTCGAGTTCCCGATCCCACCGTTGACGCGCAGCAAATCCGCGGGCACGGTCGCCGCGCCGAATCGCACCGCCATCTCGGGCAAGAGCTCGTCCGCGCCCATGTCGGGAAGCGCTTCGCCGTCGCCGTCGCCGTCGAGAACGCGGTCGTCCCCTTCGAAGTCCCGCATCGGCAGGCCGGCGGCCGTCGGCGTCCCGGCATCGACGCCGGGCGACCCGAGACGCAGTCGCGATCCGACGGCGAGCTTCGGATCCTCGTCGATCATGCCATCGCCCGCGCCGCCTTGCCCCTCGACGTTCGAGAAGACGGGCGGCGTGTCGGCGGCCAGCTGTTCGTCCACCGGAGCGTCGTTCCCGCGGACGATGGAGTTCGCGACCTGACCGGCACCGATCGCGCGGATCCCGCCCGCCGACTGACCGGCCGTGTTGTCGAGAACCGTGCAGTTCGTCACGTCGCCGGCCGTGTAGATACCGCCGCCGCGCTCGCCGCACGAGTTTCCGGTGACGACGTTGTTGATGCAGAGCCCCGTCGAGTAGATCCCGCCGCCGTCGTCGGCCGCCAGGTTGTCGACGACGCGGTTGGACTCGACACGAGCGAATCCGGAATAGATGCCGCCGCCGTACTGCAGGATGCAGCCGCACTCGATCGCCTCGTTCGCGAGGACGTCGTTGTCCTCGATCACGGCTCCGGCGAGCGTCGTGTAGATGCCGCCGCCGCACGTCGCCAGGTTCGCCTCGATGCGATTGTCGATGATGGTCGGCGCGCCGTCCTGCGCCAGATAGACCCCGCCGCCGATGCCGCAGTTCTCGCAGCCGACGCGGTTGTCATGGATGTCGTTGTCGCGAATGACGAGCGCGGATCGAAGCGCCGCGATCCCGCCACCGGCCCGGATCCGCGAATCGTCCGGCAACGGCGGGTTGTCCCGGATCTCGTTCTCCTCGATCAGCGCAGTCCCGCGAAAGCAGAAGATCCCGCCGCCGAAACCGAGCTCGGCGTTGTTGGCCTCGATGATGTTGCCGCGGATCACCGGCGAGGCGCGAAAGCAGAAGATGCCGCCGCCGTAACGCTCTCCCCCGACGTCGAATCCCGTGCCGCCGGTGATCGTGAAGCCCTCGAGCACCGAGTCGGGACCTTCGCGCCCCTTGAACGTGACCGTCGGACCGGCACCCGTACCGCGCAGAACGGTCATCTCGGGTCCGTCGGTGGATTGCACGGTGATCGCCTTGCCGAAGTAGCGGATGTCCTCGACGTACTCTCCCGGTGCCACGAGGATCGTGTCGCCATTCACGGAGGCGTCGATCGCGTCCTGGATGGTCAGGTGATCGTCCGGTACGCGGATCTCACCCGCGAGAGCCGTGCCCGAAACGTTCGCAACGCCGCCGAGCCCGATCGCGAGAGCGAGCAGGACGATGAGGGGACGACCCAGGGCGTTGCGGCACGCGTGACCGGACAAGGTGTGCTTCCTCCGGGGGGCTTCTTTTCCGCGCGTCTCCTCGCGCGTGGGCGCGCCATTGTAAGCGATCGTGCCCCGCGGGTCGAGGCTCCGCCCGAGCCTCTCAGATCGATGGATCCGGGGGGGATGCGAGCGATTCCGTGTGCATCCGCGCCGCGGTCTGATCCTGGATCCTCCGCAGGGTCGCGGCGAGCCGCATGGCCCAGACGATCGACACCAGGAGCACGGCGAGCGCGGCGACGATCAGCACCGCGGCCAGGCCGCCGCTCACCGGAGCCTCGCCTTGCGACAGCACCATGAGCGGAAAGTCGTACGCCGCGTGGAGGATCACCGGCACGGCCCAGGCGCGCCGCAAGAAGATGCGCGAGCGGTCACTCAGGAAGTGGGACTCGGCCGCGTAGTACCCCATGATCGCCCCGAACATCGCGTGAAGCGGAACCGCGGTGACCGCGCGCGTGAGGGCGACGGTCAGCCCGCCGTCCATCACGTACAGGATGTTCTCGAGCGTGGCGAAGCCGAGCGACGCCGAGACGCCGTAGACGAGCCCGTCCATCGGCTCGTCGAACTCGCTGTGGCGCATCGCGTACCCGCGCAGCACGAGGTACTTGAAGCTCTCTTCCGGGATCGCCGCGCCGAGCACCGCCGTCGCCAGCGCCACCAGCCACGGCGACAGTCCAAGCGTGGTCACGAACAGCAGCAGAGGCAGCGCGACCGCCACGACGGGGATCGTCACGAGCACGCCGTACGCGAACGTCGTCAGGACGACCCGGCGAGGCTCGGGGAACCGGTCCTTCTTCACGAAGTACCGGAGGATGAGCATCGAGGGGAGGACCGCCGAAACGATCGCGATCGCCAGACTCAACGGGGCCTCACTCTCACTGCTTGCCGGAAGGCGCGACGTGCTTCAGCTTCGTGATGCGTCCGTGCCGGTTCCAGTCCATCACGTAGAGGTTGCCCTCGGCGTCCCACGCGGCGGCATGCGGCGACAGGAAGTGTCCGTCCACCCACTCCGTCTTCGCGACGTCGTTGCGCGCGCGCTTGCCCGGATCCGGGTTGTCGCCGAGATGCGTGACGAGCTCGTCGTTCCCGTCGAGGATCGTGACGCGCCCCGCGAGGTCCGCGACGACGAGATCCGAACCGCGGCCGTGGACCTTGCACGGACGCCGAAAGAAGCCTTCGATCACGCCGAGGTGGTTGCCCTCGAGATCGAACTTCTGCAGTCGATGGTTCTCGCGGTCGGCCACGATCAGCACCGGCGGATCGACGCGCTTGTCGATCCACAGTCCGTGCGGCGTGCGGAACTTTCCGGGCTCGGTCCCCGGGCCGCCGAACGTGCGGATCCACTTCTGGTTCTTGTCGAACAGGTGGACGTACGAGAGTCCATAGCCGTCCGCCACGAAGAAGCGACCATCGGGAGCGACGGCCACGCTCGTCGGACGAAAGTGGTTCGGATCCTTGTACACGCCCGACTTCTCCGGCGTGCCGATCCGCCACACGATCGTGCCGTCGAGCTTCATCTTCACGACCGCGTGCTGACCGGTATGCGTGGCGTACAGGAACTCCTCGTCGCCCTCGCGGACGATATCCATCCCGTGCATCCCGCCCGTGAGCTCCGGGGCGAGCGCCCGCACGAACGTGCCGTCGGGTCGGAACACGAGGATCGCCTGCTTGTGGTCGGTGTTCACATAGACGTTGCCGGCGGAGTCGAAGGCGATCGCGCCGTGCGTGTTGCCGATCTCGTTGCCGTCCGGGGTCTTCATCCAGCCCGACACCCACTCGTACTGGTGCGGTCCGGCGCCCAGCAGCGCGGTTTCCTCGGCCAGCCCGATCGGTGCCCCGAGCAGGACCAGCATCGACACG
>CAZQZX010000188.1:0-14010 GCA_964597885.1 uncultured Planctomycetota bacterium | reverse complement strand
GATGGCCAGCAGTCCGACCTTGCCCGCCCAAGCGTGGTCCGTGAGATCGACGAGGACCGGCTGCCTCGATCGGCGTCGGGTACGTCCCATCGCTTCCGCGCCCCGGACGGGCGTTTCCGTGTCGAGACGACCGGAGCCGATCGCTACAGCCTGACCGTCCGATCCGAGGGGTTCGTCCGTCGGGTCGTGAGGCTCGACACGCGATCGCGCGACCGGCGGGAGGATCTCGAGATCACGCTGATGCGAGCCGCGACGCTTCGCGTTTCGGTTCGTCACTCGCTGGATGGCTCTCCGGCGGTCGGAGCGCGGGTGCATGCGGCCTGGCACGCCGTGGATCACCGGTCGATCGCCAACAGCCAGCGATCCGGAAGCTGCGACGAGAACGGCGTGTTCACGTTCGAGGGGCTCCATCCCGGAAAGTGGACCGTTTCCGCGAGCCACCCGCAGCTGCTCTCGACGATGAGCGAGCCGTTCGAGCTGGCGGAACAAGAATCGCGCGACCTCGAGATCGGTCTCAGTCCGGGGGGAGCGATCGAAGGCGTCGTCCTCGACGAGTCGGGAGCGCCCATTGCGAACGCCCGCGTGTCGGCGTCGCCGCGCACTGTCCGGAGTGGCGCGGACGGCCGTTTCGTCCTGCTGGGACTGTCGCCGGGCGAAGCGCGCGTGACGGTTCAAACTTCGCGTCCCGGAAGTCGGCTCCGCAAGTTTCCGAAGCTCGCGGTCTCGCATTTCGGTACGGTCACGGTTGTCGACGGGGAGACCGTCTCGGTCGAGCTCTCGAGGGTGCCGAAAGGAGGCGTGACGGTGGCCGGTCGCATCCGGCGAGGCGAGGTTCCCGTTGCGGGAGTCGCGGTTTCCCTCCGGCCGGTCCTGGAGACGATCGGCGTGCCGGGGGACGTGTGGGATTCGCTCCGCGCGCGTACGGATGCCGAAGGTCGCTACGTCGTGAGCGGAGTGCCGGCGGGCCGGGTGAAGCTCGGATTCGTCCAGCGTCCGGAAGGCGGCAGGGTCCGCTGGCGTGAGATCACGGTGCCGGCGGTGGAGCGCCATACCCACGATGTGACGCTTCCGACTTGGCGCGTCCACGGGCGCGTCATCCGCCAGGCCGACGGAACCCCGGTCCCCGGAGCTCGGGTCGCCGTCTGCCGAGCCGATGCCGCGCCGGGTCCCTACGGCTACGGGGGCTACGAGGACTGGGAGCGTACGGATGACGAGGGTCGCTTCGTTCTCCACCCGTTCGAGCGAGGGCCCTACCGGGTGGTCGTCCGGTTCGAGCTGGAGTACGACAAGGCGCCTGAGAACCTCTTGCCGACCAGCACGGGACCGATCTCACCGGCGAAGGGCAAGGACGACGTCGAGGTGAACCTGTCTCTCGAGCGCGGAGGGTTCGCGCGCGTCCGCGTGCGGGGGGACCTCGAGGGCTGGAATGGCCAGGTGTTCCTGTATCCGCTGGAAGACGAGGTCGAGCCGGCTCATCCTCCTTACTTTCCCCGGCAGGGCGGAAAGCCTGCGGGTGGGCAGGCGCTGGTGCCGGGAATCCCGCCGGGACGGTACTTCGCCACGCTGACTCCGTACGTTCCGTCGGATTCGGCGGTGCTGACGATCCGCAAGGGGGAGACGACCGACGTCACGCTGAAGGTGCTCGACGGCCGCCGGGTCGGCTTCGAGACGATCGGCTCGAGCGGCCGGACGGTCGGCGCGACGGTTCGTGTGGCGCTCGGAGGAGATCCGGAGCGCGAGATCGTTCTGCTCGGGAGTCACGGCGTCCTTCCGTTGGGGCGACATGTCGCGCGGATCTCTCACGATGGACACGTCGAAGCGCGCGTTCCGTTCGAGGTGAAGTCGGAGGACACGCCGCCGACGGTGTCGGTGCGGCTGGACGCGCAGCCCCGGTAGCCGTCTTCGGGAGTTGCCGCGAAGCCGGCTGTTCTCTACTCTCCTCACTTTCGCAGGGAACCTCTGTCCTATCGACGTGGCCCAGGGGCGTGGGCTCGAGGGAGGCTCGGGAGTGAAGAACGAAGCGACGAACGAGAGCATCTTGCTCGAACCGTGGGGCGGACCGTACGGCGGAGTCCCGCCCTGGGACAAGATCGATCCGGACGAGTTCCCGGGGGCGTTCGATACGGCCATCGAGAGGTCGACGCGCGACGTCGAGGCGATCGCCGACAATCCCGAGCCGCCGACGTTCGAGAACACGATCGTGGCGATGGAGCAGGCGGGCAGCGCGCTCGATCGGCTCGTGAGCCTGTTCGGCGTCTACTCGGGGAACCTCAACATGGGCCGCATCCCCGAGATCGAAGCCGAGGTGATGCCGAAGCTGTCGAAGCACAGCGACTCGATCCTGCAGAACGAGAAGCTCTTCGCCCGGATCGCGCACGTCTACGAGAGCGATGAGATGCACACGCTCACGGAGGCGCAGCGGCGCCTGACGAAGGATCGCTACGAGAGCTTCGTCCGCCAGGGCGCCACGCTCGACGCGGAGCAGAAGGCGCGGCTCTCGGAGATCAACTCGAAGCTGGCGGCGCTGTTCACGCAGTTCAGTCAGAATGTTCTCGCGGACGAAGACAGCGCGATCGAGATCACCGATCCCGCCGCGCTCGACGGGCTCCCGGAGAGCTTCAAGTCGGCGCTGGCCGCGGCCGGCCGCGAGTCGGACGGTGGTGGCGATCGCTGGGCGATCCAGAACACGCGATCGTCGATGGAGCCGTACCTGACGTACGCGACCGATCGGACGATGCGCGAGAAGGTCTGGCGCACGTACTACGATCGCTGCGACAACGGCGATGAGCGCGACAACAACGCGATCATCGCGCAGATCCTGAAGCTGCGAGCCGAGCGCGCCCTCATGCTCGGCTACGACACCCACGCGCACTGGCGGCTCGAGCCACAGATGGCGAAGACGCCCGACAACGCGATGGAGCTGATGCTCCAGATCTGGCCGAAGGCCGTGGCGCGCGTGCGGGAAGAGGTTGCCGACATGCAGGCGATCGCGGATCAGGAAGGCGCGGGCATCACGATCGAGCCGTGGGACTATCGCTTCTACGCCGAGAAGGTGCGCAAGGCGAAGTACGATCTCGACTTCAACCAGGTGAAGCCCTACCTGCAGATGGAGAAGCTGCGCGAGGGCATGATGTGGGCGGCGAGCGAGCTCTTCGACCTCGAGTTCGTGCCGATCACGGACGCCCCCGTCTTCCACGACGACGTGCGCGTCTGGGAAGTCCGGAGGGGCGGGAAGCACCAGGGCCTGTGGTACTTCGATCCGTACGCGCGAAAGGGCAAGCGAAGCGGGGCGTGGATGACCGCCTACCGCAGCCAGGAGAACATCGACAAGCGCATCACGCCGATCGTCTCGAACAACTCGAACTTCATCCAGGGAGAGCCCGGTCAGGCCGTGCTGATCTCGTGGGACGATGCTGTCACGCTGTTTCATGAGTTCGGCCACGCCCTTCACGGATTGTGCAGCGATTGCCAGTATCCGTCGCAGGCGGGGACGTCGGTCGCGCGCGATTACGTCGAGTTTCCGTCGCAGCTCTTCGAACATTTCCTGTCGACGCCCGAAGTGCTCGGGAAGTTCGCCGTGCACCACGAGACGGGACAGCCGATCCCGGCCGAGCTCCTCGAGAAGATCGAACGGGCCGATACGTTCAATCAGGGATTCGACACGGTCGAGTTCCTCGCGAGCGCGCTCATCGACATGAAGCTTCACCTCGCCGGGAACGTGACGATCGATCCCCGAGAGTTCGAGCGCGAGACGCTGGCCGACCTCGGCATGCCGAGCGAGATCGTCATGCGCCACCGCACGCCGCACTTCTCGCACGTCTTCTCGAGCGACGGCTACTCGGCCGGCTATTACAGCTATCTGTGGGCCGACGCGCTGACGGCCGACGCGGCCGAAGTGTTCGAGGACGCCGGCACCTACTACGACGACGAGATCGCGAAGAATCTCTACGACAACGTCATGTCGGTGGGCGACACGATCGATCCGGCCGAAGGCTTCCGGCGCTTCCGCAACCGAGATGTCGATACGGCGGCGCTGCTTCGCAAGCGAGGATTCGCGGTCACATCTTAGTGACAGATCGCGGTTGCGCTGTGTCGGTGTGCCTTATGGAAGGGAGCGGCGCGTTCGGGTAAGCTCGGCGTCATGACGCAGGAACCGATCGAGCCGACGAACGACGAGGCGGCCGCGCGCGCCCAGGTCCTCGTGCGTCGCATCCTTCGCATCGGATGGGTGTGCGTGGCCCTGGCGGCGTTGTTCCTCTATCTGAGCCAGGCGATCGATCACACCGCGGGGGGCTCGGCGCATCTGGCTTGGGCCTCCACGCTCATGTTCGCGCGACTGTGCGGGCTGATCTCCTTCGCGATCGGCGGGATCGCCCTCTACAACCACCGTTGGACCGAGGGCGTGCTCTTGCAGCTGCTTTCGATCGTGCTTCCCGTGGTTTCGTTTCTGGTGCACGGGACGATCTGACCGGCTCAGGCCTGTCTCCACAGCGGGCAGGTCAGGCAATGCGCGCCGCCGTTGCCCTTGATGAGCTCGCCCCCCTCGAACGTGCTCAGCCGGCCTCCGCGAGCTTCGAGCGCATCGCGCGCCGCCTCGCGGGACCAGGCGCTCACCGCGACGCCGACGAACGGAGCGGTGTAGATCTCGTTGCAGATTCGATCGAGGGAGATGAGCTGCTGACCGGCGCTCGCGAGCTCTTCGAGGAACCACCTCTCGCGATGGGACGACCTCGTGAAGACGTCGGCCTTGTTCTTCTCGAACGCCGCCGGACGGACGAACACGGTGCCGGGGCCGGGGACTGCGAGTAGCCCGTCGATGTGGATGTGTCCCGGAATGTTCGCCACGACGAGCGTCGTCACGCCGAGGTCGGGCATGCGACGTCGCAGCTGCCGGATCGCGTCGTCGTTGACGCGGTCGCAGTTCCCGACGATCAGCGTTCCCGGCTCGAGCCAGAGCACGCTCCCGCCTTCGAGTGTTCCGGGAGACTCGATGGCATACGCGATCGGAATCCCGAGACGCTCCAGCGCCTTGGCGACGATCGTCACCTCGGGCCTTCGCGCGGGAAGTCCCATGCGCATCAGGAGCGCACCCTTCGGCGTCATCGTCATGATGTCGCGCGTGAACATGAAGTTCGGGTCGGCATCGATGGCCTCGACGGCGGCGCGGTCCGAAGCCAGCACGTCGCGGATCTGGAGAACCTCGGCGCCCTGATCGGTGAGGAGCTGCGTCAGCGCGGCGTGCTCGGTGAGCGATCGTGCGTGATCGAGCTGGGCGTCGAAGTTGTACTTCGCGAGATCGGCGGGCGTCGGAAGCGCGCCGACCGCGGGCGAGGGCGCGTGCACGAGGACGCGTCGGAGGCGCTCGTACTCGGAGGCGAGCCCCCATCGCCCGGAAGACGCGACATTCGCCGACTCGTTGCGGGATCGTCCCGCGCATCCGGCGAGGGCCATCCCCGAGAGCGCCACCGCGGTACGCGTGACGAACTGCCTGCGGGATACCTGTTCGAATGTCATGCCGCCCTCCGGTCGATCCGCTCTTCGCTCCCGCAAGCAACCATACGATCGCGTGCGGGTGCGGGCAATCGCCTCGGCGATCGGTTACGATGGCGCGATGCCGAGAAGAAGGAATACGTTTGCCGAGCAGGCGAGCGATTATGCTCGTGCCCGGCCCCGCTACCCGGATGTCCTCTACGAATGGATCGCCTCATGCAGTCCCGGGCGTCAGCGTGCCTGGGATTGCGCCACCGGGAACGGACAGGCCGCCCTCGGCCTTGCGGCTCGCTTCGACGAAGTCTTCGCCACCGATGTCAGCTCGCGTCAGATCTCACACGCTTCAGCGCTCGAGAACGTGCGCTACTCGGTCGCATCCGCCGAGACACCGGGCTTTGCCGAGGACACCTTCGATGCGGTCGTCGTGGCCCTCGCGCTGCACTGGTTCGACTTCGACCGATTCTGGCCGGCCGTCACGCGCGTCTCGAAGCCGGGCGCGCTCTTCTGTGCCGTCGGCTACGACTGGCCCGAGCTCTCTTCACCGATCGATCGCCTTCTGATCGAGCCGCTCCGCTCGATGATCGATCCGTTCTGGACACCGGAGCATCGGATCCTGTGGAACGGGTATCGCGTCGAGGAGGTGAAGTTTCCGTACGCGCGCGTCGAGGCGCCGCCGTTCGCGATCGAGATGACCTGGACCTTCGACGAGATCGAGGCCTACCTGCGGACCTGGTCGGCCGTCAAGCGCGGCTGCGATGACGCCGATGTGGCCGAGGCGATCGATCGCTTGTTCGACGGCGCGCGCGCGAGTGTCGCGCCCGACGAGAGCGTCCCGATGCGGATGCCGCTGGTCGTTCTCGCCGGGCGTATCGAAGCCTCGCGTCCGGACTAGGGCTCGACTCGTAGCGTCACCGCGTTCGTGACGCTGTATCCCTGGGGATGCGGAGTCGAATCGTCCTGAAGCAGGCCCTGCAGCGTGATCGTGATCGGGTTCGAGATGCCGTTGTTCCGATTCACGGACCAGGGTGCGAAGCTCGCGACGTTCTTGATGTTCGTTCCCGTGCACGCGAACGACGGGATGCCGTTCCCCGGCAGGCAGAACTGCGGCTGCGGCGAGAGGCCGAGGTTGAGCGGCGTCGGGTTCACCGTGCATCCGACCAGCTGACTCATCGCGCTCAGGTCCCGGGGTGCGATGCCTTCGCCGATCCACGCCCAGACGACGAAGCGCCCCTGGGCCGGGCCGGCGCTCGCGGCATCGAGCGAGAGGCTGAAGGCGCCGCCCGGTGCGACGCTCACGCTGCGCGTCGGGCCCCCGGCCGAGCCGGAGATCCGGAGCGTGTCCTCGGGGTTGCCGTTCGCGAGATCGACGTTGCCGCTCGAGCACGGGGAGGGGAGGCGCAACCGCAGGAAGGCGTCGCCGCCGGTGCCGAACGTGCCGAGATCCTCGCCCGCGCCGTTGCGCAGCGGCGCGATGAACCACAGCGTGCGGTCGTCGGTCAGATAGAGATCGTTCGCGGTGAAGGCCGAGGACGTGTCCGTGCCTCGGCCGATGAACGCGTCGTCGTCGGCGAGGCCGTTGCCGTCGAGGTCGACGGGGTCGCCTTCGCGCACGACGACATCGCGACCGTTCAGCACGATGACGCTGTCGGTGGCGGTGTCGCCCGAGTCGGTCGTTCCGGCGAGGACCCAGTCGCCGTTGCCGTTGCCCGTGAAGCCGAGGAACACATCGGCCCAGCTCTCGGGTGAGCCGGGCGTGATCGGGTCGCCCGTCTCGGCGACGACCTCGCCGTTCGTGACGGCCCAGTCCTCGTCGGCCGGGTCGTCCCCGCGCGCGAACCACGACCCGTCCGGCAGCAGCTTCGCGTGGAAGACGGCGGCGGCGATGCGGCTCGATCCCGGGAGCGCGGAGCCTTCTCGGATCACCACGTTGCCGTCCACGACGAGGATGTCGTCGACGTTCGTGTCGGATTGCTCGTCGTCGCCGCGCGCGAGCCAGGTCGTTCCGTCGGGAGTCGTGAAGAAGCCGTCGCTGTCGAAGCTGTCCCACGTGTCGCCGCCGATCGGGGTCACGCCGGACTGCGCGAAGGACGTATCGTCGTAGAAGATCGCGGGACGCCGGAACGACGAGATGTTCTGAAGCGTCACGGCGACGAAGCCGACGGTGCCGTCGTCGAGCAGGTGGATCGAGTTCAGCGAGTTGCCGAACAGTTCGTCCCCGGTGGGATTCGGCGGCAGGTCGAGGAGGCCGAGTGCCGCGTCGCTCTCCTGCGCGATGATCGAGTAGCTGCCGTCGAAGCGGATGACCTTCTCCTTGACGGTCGAGTCGCCACCGCGCGCACGCGCACCGTAGGCATAGTCGTTCGAGCTGTTGAAGCGCGCGGTCCCGTCGAAGAAGTCGTAGAGCTCACCGGCCACGCCGCCGTGTACCGGCTGTCCTTCCTGCGCGAACACGGATCCGGTCGATCCCGATCCGAGCAGCAGCATCGTCTCCACATCGGATCCGCCGTAGTTGCGGCCTTTGAGGATCCACATCGTTCCGTCGGGGCTGATGGTGAAGTCTTCCATCGCCTTGAATTCGACCGTGATCGGGTTCCCCGCGAGATCGACCGCTCCCGGCACGACCGCGGTCGGATGCCCCGGTACTTCCGAGAAGATCACCTCGATCTCGTCGGCGACGGCCGACGGTGCGAGGGCGACAAGAGCCAACAGGGCGGCAGGCAGCAGATTCTTCATGGGACCTCCTGGATGGAAGAGCCGGTTCGGTCTCGGACTGGCCCCGAGGATACTCGAAGACGCCGACCCGCGTCACCCCCCGTGCCGATGGGCGTCGCGCGAGTGTATGGGGCGCAGATGGTAGAACGCGCGGAACCTTGCAAGGAGGATTCACGATGGCGATCGGAATCGGGAAGTGCGTGCCGAACCTGCGCGTGGCGAACGTCGATGCGTCGCTCGCGTTCTACGTCGATCGACTCGGGTTCACGATGGATTGGGATGATGCAGGCGTCGGATTCGACGAACGCATGTACGCCTCGATCAGCCGCGACGACTGCCAGATCTGCCTGTCGGCTCACGCCGGCGACGGGTCCACGGGAGCGAGCGTCTGGGCGTACGTGAAGGACGTGCGCGCCCTCCATGCCGACCTCGTCGAGCGAGGCGCGACGCCCGATCACGAGCCGCGCGAAGAGCCCTGGGGAGAGACGAGCTTCTCGCTACGCGATCCGGACGGCAACAAGATCTGCTTCACGCAGCCTGCCGAGAAGTCGTAGCTGCGCGTTGTTCAGGAGCCGTCCCCGTCGCTCGCCTCGGGTCTCGAGGGTCCGTCCTGCTTCAGGAACAGGCTCGCGCCGTGAAAGATCAGCACGATCCCGAACAGCGTCATGACGGAGAACCCGGGAGCGAGCGTATCGCTGTCCGGAGGAGCCTCCGCGTTCTGGATCCACGTGCGTAGCACGAACCCCGATCCCCAGACGATCTCGGCAACGCCGGTGCTGACGTTGCCCGGTCGTACCGCGTAGAAGATGCCGGAGGCCGTCAGTGCACCGCCGAAGATCGTCATCGGAATCGATTCGGAGGAAAACGAGACGGCGAGCGCGAGGCCGAAGAGCGCGATGACGAGACCCACCAGCGTGCGTCGCATGATCGATCCTCCTGTTGCGGCTCCCGGGACTTCCGCGGACTACGCCTCGGAGCGGAACCGCCAGATGAACCAGCCGCTCAGGCACAGGTACACGAAGGCGTAGGCGCTCTGCTTGAGGATCCAGGCGGTCTCGCGGCCTTCGGCGCCTCCGCCGAGGAGGCGGATGATCTTCGCGATGCCGAGCGCTGCCGTGAGCCCGGCGAGCAACAGGAATCCGCTTCGTGCTGCTTTGGACATCTTCGGTCCTCGTTGGGCTGTGTGAAGGGGCGGGCTACGTCGTGCCGGCCGCCTTCGCCTTCTTCTTCTGGGTTCCGAGGATGGCGGTCGTGGCGAGGCTTCCCGGAGCGCAGGTCAGGCCTCCGCCGGGGTGGCTGCCGCTTCCGCTCAGAAGGAGCCCAGGGATGGCCGTGCGATAGCGGGCCGCCTCGGGAATCGGGCGCACGAGCAGCTGGTCGAGCCCGTGCTCGCCGTGATGCATGTGGCCGCCGGTCACTCCGTATCGAGTCTCGAGATCGACCGGCGTCATCAGACGCGAGGCCACGATCGAGTCCCGGATGCCGGGAGCGTAGCGCTCGAGGACGTTGATCGCCGCCCACTCGAGACGCGCGCGGGCTTCGTCCGTCCAGCCGCCGTCGTGATCGTACGGCGCGAAGTGGACGGTGGCCGATACCGACGCGTGTCCTTCGGGAGCGTGTCCCGGGTCGGATGCGGACGGCACGTAGAGATCGAGGATCGGCTCCTCGGAGAACCGTCCGTACTTGACCGCGTCGAACGCCTTCTCCATCGCAGTGAGGGACGGTGCGATCCGTGCGTGCTCGATCTCGAGATCCGGTCGACAGGAAAATCGAAGCGGCGAGGAGAGCGCGAGGTCGAGCTTCGCTGCGGTGCCCTTCGAACGGTAGGCGTCGATGTTGTGCTCGTGACGGCGCGAGAGGACGTTCTGCGGCAGGAGCCCGAGGAACGTGCGCTTCGGGTCGCACGACGCGGCGATCAGCTCGGCGTCGATCGACTCGCCGTCGGCGAGCGTCACTCCGACGGCGCGCCCGCCTTCGAGTCGGATCGCCGTCACCTCGGCTTGCGTGCGAAGCGTCACGCCGTGCTCGCGCGCCGCGCTTCCGAGCGCTCGAATGAGCGCGCTCGGTCCGCCGACGACCGCACCTCCGGCGAGGATCTCGGCGCGCACGAGCAGCGCGGCGCTCGCGGGAGAGCGAGGCCCGGTAAACGTGCCGTGCAGCGCGGTCGCGGCCAGCGTCGTCAGCACGGGCTCGGATTCGAACCACTCGCGAAGCCAGTCCTCGACCGACATCGGCAGCACGCGCAGAACCTCGAACATGTCGCGCTTGCCGAGCTTTCGAAGCGAGAGCCCGGTCTTGGCGAGCTTGAGGAGCGCGGTCGGGCTGGTGTCGGTGGGCGCCGGCGGAAGCTCGTCGAGCAGACGCGTCGCGACGTCGCGGAAGCGCGCGAGGAACGAGCGATACTCGGCGTACCCGACCGCGTCGTCGGCCGAGTGCGCGCGGAGCTCCTCGGCGGCGCGCGTCGCATCGTGATGGAGCAGCAGGCCGGGGCCTTCGGTCTGCGGAGCGAACACGGGCGGCGGCGTGTCGGTGCGCGTCAGCCCGTGCTTGGCGAGCTCGAGCTCCGCGACGACCGAGGGCCGGACGCCCGTCGTGTCGAACAGCAGCCCCGCCGACTGGTAGCCGGGATGGAACTCGTCGCCGCTCGCGAGCCCGCCGAAAGTTTCGGCGCGTTCGAGAACGAGCACGCGTCGTCCCGCCTTGGCGAAGAGCGCGGCGCTCGTGAGGCCGTTATGGCCTCCGCCGATCACGATGACGTCGTAGCGCTGGTTCATACGCTCCTCGACTTCAGCATCGTCTTGGCGGCGAGCTCACCGGGGGCTCCCATGATTCCGCCGCCGGGATGCGCGCCGCTCGCGCCGAGCCAGAGGTTGCGGATGGGCGTCTTGTAGCGCGCCCAGCCGGAGACCGGTCGCTGGAACAGGAGCTGCTCAGGCGAGAGCTCGCCGTGGAAGATGTTGCCCTCCGTGAGGCCGAACTCCTGTTCGAGGTCCCACGGCGTGAGCACCTGGCGGTGCAGGATCGATTCCTTGAGGCCCGGGCAGTACTCGGCGAGCGTGTCGACCACGGCATCGCCGAACGCTTCGCGGCGCTCGGGCCAGTGCGACGCTCCCTCCTTGATGTCGTAGGGCGCGTACTGCACGAAGCACGAGACGACATGCTTGCCGGGCGGGGCCACCGTGGGGTCGACGAGCGACGGGATCACGACGTTCAGGTACGGACGCGACGAGAAGTCGCCGTACTTCGCTTCGTCGTACGCCTTCTCGAGATAGTCGATGCTCGGCGAGATCGCGATGTCGCCGCGAAGATGCTGGCTTCCGGTGCGACCCTTGAACTCGGGCAGTCGATCGACGGCGAGGTTCACCTTGCCGGAGCTGCCGCGCATCTTGTAGCGCTTGATCCCGCGCAGGAACTCGCTGTCGAGATGCTCCTCGCCGACCATCTTGAGGAACGTGCGATTCGGGTCGAGGCCCGAGACGACTGTCTTCGCGCGGATCTCGTCGCCGTTCTCGAGGACGACGCCGCGTGCCGTCCCGTTCTTGACGAGGATCCGTTCGACCGACGCCTCGGTGCGGATCTCGGCGCCGAAGCTCCGCGCCGACGAGGCGATCGCGTTGCTGACGCCGCCGGTTCCGCCCTTCGAGAATCCCCACGAGCGGAACGCGCCGTCGATCTCTCCCATGTAGTGGTGGAGCAGCACGTACGCCGTGCCGGGGGAGCGCACGCCGAGGAAGGTCCCGATGATGCCGCTGACGGACATCGGCGCCTTCAGCACGTCCGACTCGAACCACAGGTCGAGGAAGTCGACCGAGCTCATCGTCAGCAGCTGCATGTGAAGCTGCATCCCGTCGGGACCGAGCTTCTTGAAGTCGTTTCCGAGGCGGAGCAGTCGCGCGAGCTCGGCCGGCCGCATCGACGTCGGATCGGGCGGCACATCGTCGATGATCGACTTCACGAAGTGCGACATCTTCGAGAGCGCCATTCCGAACTCGGGGTACACCTCGGCGTCCTTCGCGCTGAAGCGGGCGATCTCGCGGCGGGTCTCGTGCGGGTCGGCCCAGCGGCAAAGCGAATCGCCGTCGGGCAGCGGGAGGAACGAGCACTCGAGCGGGATCAGCTCGTAGCCGTGCTTGGCGAGCTCGAGCTCTCGCACGATATGCGGCCGGAACAGGCTCACCACGTACGAGCAGACCGAGTACGTGAAGCCGGGGAAGACCTCTTCGGAGACCGCGGCGCCGCCGAGCACGTGTCGCCGCTCGAGCACGAGCACTTTCCGTCCGGCCTTGGCGAGGTAGGCCGCGCATACCAGACCGTTGTGGCCCCCACCGACGACGATGGCATCGTAGCGCTTCGACATCAGGATCTCTTTCTCGGCGGGTCGTAGAAGGGCGTCTCGGTCACGGTCGCCGTCACGCGATGCCGCGTGTACTCGGCCGTCACCTCGATGTGGACGTCGCGTCCGATGCCGGCGTACTCGGCGGCCACCGTCGCGAGCGCGAGGTTCTTCTTGAGCATGGGCGACCACGATCCGCTCGTGGCCTGACCGATCTGATCGCCGGACTGCGCGTAGATCGGCACGGCGTCTCGCCACGCGTGGTTCGGCACCTCCGGCGGAAGTCCGTGCTTGGCGAAGAGCTCTTCGTACTCGTCCCAGTCGATCTCGAGGCCGACGAAGACGCGATCCGGTCCTCGTTCCTTTTCGCGACGAAGGGCTTCCTGGCCGTTGAAGGCTTCGCGATCGAGCTGCACGGTCCAGCCGAGGCCCGTCTCGTAGGGCGTGGACTTGCGCGACTCGATCAGGCAGCGGTTCGCCGGGTAGTAGTCGATGCCGTTCAGGATGAAGCCGGCTTCGATGCGCGTCATGTCGAGCGCATCGAGCCCCGCGGGCACGAGGCCGTGCGGCTGACCGGCTTCGATGAGCGCGTCCCAGAGCGCGAGCGCGTCCTCGTTCGAGCACCAGATCTCGTAGCCGAGGTCGCCGGTGTAGCCGGTGCGCGTGACGTAGAGCCCCTGCCCGCCGGCGGTGACCGCGTGCAGGAGTCGGAAGAAGCGCAGGTCGCGGATCTCGTCGCCGGCGACCGCAGCCAGGATCTCGCGCGATCGCGGACCCTGGAGCGAGACGGCCGCGATCCGGTCCGTCGTGTCGGCGATGTTGACGTCGAGCCCCGTCGCGTTGCGGTGGAACCAGGCGAGCGCCGGCTCGGCCGCCGTGACGCGGAACTCGTCGTCGTCGAGCCGCCAGACCGTGCCGTCGTCGAGGAGCTTGCCGTCGTCGTCGCACCAGCTCGCGTACGTGACGCGGCCGACGCGGAGCTTCGTGATGTCGCGGGCCATGACGCGCGCGAGGAACGTCGCGGCGTCGGGACCGGTCACGTCGTACTTGAACAGCGGCGTCACGTCGATCAGGCCCGCCGTATGACGAAACGCGAAGTACTCGCGCTCGTGATACGTGTCGAACGAGCTCACCGCGTGGTAGCCCGCCCAGTCCTTCCACCTCATGGCGGTGTTCAGGGCGGAGGTTCGCGGATGAAACGGCGTCGGGATCGGCATGCGGGGATTGTAGGTTCAGGCACTCGCCTCGCAAACCGATCCCGACGAGCCTCCGTCAGGCGGCGTTCGCGTCGTACTGCACGACGCAGGCGACGTTCCCCTCGGTGTCGCGGAACTGGACCACGTAACCGACGGTCGGGATGGTCATCTTCGGGAACGTGATCGTGCCGCCGTGCTCCTCGATCGAGGCGGCCGAGGCATCCACGTCGGCGACCGAGACCGAGCATTCGAAGCCGATCATTCCCTCGCCGTCCACCG
>CAZQZX010000187.1:0-14198 GCA_964597885.1 uncultured Planctomycetota bacterium | reverse complement strand
TGGTCGACGCTGATTTCTTCGAAGAAGGTCAGATGTTTGACGGCTCGTCCGTTGGCCTCAGCGGGCCCGATGCCGACGTCGACCACCTGGTGAGCTCGCTCGCCACGGTGCAGAAGAACCTCCCGGAAGCGACGGGCGAGAACGGCAACGGCAACGGACGCGCGACGAGCACGCGCGACGGAATCCGGGCCGGCGCGCGCGGCAGCCGCACGAACGGGGCTGCCGTTTCGCAGTGATCCCGACTCGACCCGGGCGCGAGCGGTGAGCGGGGCCTCCACCGCGGCGATCGAAGTCGTCCGCGTCACGGATCGTCGGCTCGACCGGGCCTTCCTCGACTTCCCGTATCGCCTCTTCCGCGACGATCCCTGCTGGGTTCCGCAGCTCCGATCGGATGCCGCGAGCAACTGGAATACCGAGAAGAATCCGTTCTACTCGCACGCGTCGATCGAGCGCTTCGTCGCGATGCGGGAAGGGCGCGTCGTCGGCCGCATCGCCGCTATCCGCAACGACGCCCACAACGAGTATCACGGCGAGAAGACGGGCTTCTTCGGCTTCTACGATGCCGAGGATGATCCGAGCATCGCGCCGCCGTTGTTCCGCGCCGTCGAGGATCACTTCCGAGCGCTCGGCTTCGACACGCTGCGCGGGCCGGTGAACCCGTCGATGGGATCGGAGTGCGGGCTTCTCATCGAAGGCTTCGACACGTCGCCGTACATCATGATGGCGCACAACCCGCCGTACTACCGGCAGCATCTCGAGTCGGTCGGGCTCGACAAGGAGATCGATCTCTACGCGTACGATCTTCGCGACACGTCGCGGATCGACGAGGTGCTGTCGCGCATGGACGGGCTGATCGACCGCTTGAAGAAGCGTCATCCCGATCTGTCGGTGCGGCCGCTCGACCTGAAGCACCTGCGTCGCGACGCGTTCATTCTGCGCGACGTCTTCGACAACGCGAGGCGCGAGAACTACGGCTTCGTTCCGTCGACCGAGGAAGAGTACGAGACGCTCGTCGGCAAGCTGAAGGCGATCGTCGACCCGGCGATCGTGCAGATCCTCGAGAAGGACGGACATCCGGTGGGTTGCCTGGTGGGGCTGCCGGACTGGAACCAGGCGCTCAAGAAGACCGAGCGCTGGCCGTTCCCGCTGCGGTTGATCGGGATCCTCCTCCAACGCCGCAAGATCCGCCGTATCCGCGTGCTCGCGATCGCCCTCACCGACGAGTACAAGCGAAGCGGACTGCTCAGCTGGCTCTTCCACGCCGTGATCACGGACGGGCGAAAGCGAGGCTACGACCAGGCCGAGCTCTCCTGGATCGCCGAGAACAACACCGTGCAGATCCACACGCTGCGCAACGTGTTCGACCCGACACCGAGCAAGACCTACCGGATCTACACGAAGGCGCTCGGGTCGGCCTGAGGTCGAGCGGCGCGCGGACGTTTCGGCGCGCGCGGATCGAAGAGCAGGTTCAGCTCGGTCTGACAGTTCAGGTAGCAGTCGCGGCAGCGTTTCACGTCCTCGCGCGCCTTCGCGTACGCGCCCGACTTCCAGAACTCGCGAAGCGGTGTCTCGCGGACATTTCCGACCGGGCGATCCTGGTTGCTCCACGGTACGCACGGGAAGATGCGGCCGTACAGATCGACGACGAGCGAGTTGTATCCCGCATGGCACCGAACGGGCGAAGGCTCGCCGGCGAGCGCACGCGGCAGCAGGCTCAGATGCGCGAGCGAGTTGTCGATCGGCTCGGTCTTCGTGAGCTCCTGCAGCCGGGCGGCGACATCGTCGGCGGCACCGCCGTTGCGGCCGGGGAGTAGTCGTTCGCGATCGGACCCCGGAGTGTCGAAGTCGTGCACCGGGATGAAGTCGATGCTGTCGGCCCCGATCTCGCGCCGGAGCTCGATGAGCCGATCGACCTGGTCGAGGTTCTCGTTCGAGAGCACGGACACGAGCTTCACGCGGGGAGTGACGCCTGCGGTACCGCGTGCGGCGAGGATCCGTTCGGCCGCATCCAGGACCTCCTGGAAGTTTCCGTCCTTGCCCCGGATCGCGTCGTGCGTGGCGGCGTCGGCTCCGTCGAGCGAGAGGTTCACGGAATCGGTGCTCGCCACGACGGTGTCGAGGACTTCCGGAGTGAGGAAGGTCCCGTTCGTGTTGAGGTGCGTGATCATTCCGGTCGTCTTCGACCGTGCGAGCAGCGTCGTGATGTCCTTCCTCATCAGCGGCTCGCCGCCGGTGAACCCGAGCCCGATCGTCCCGAGCGCGGCGAAGTCGTCGAGGACGCGTTCGATCTCCTCGGTGCCGAGCGGCTCGAGCCCTTCGCTCTTGTAGCGCGGCACGCGGAGCGGAAGGTCGCACATCTTGCAGCGGAGGTTGCAGCTGTAGTTCGTGATGAACGTGCCGAGGATCGGTCCGGCGAGAGGCTTGCCGAGGGCGTACGACGCTCGCAGGCGCGCGTACCGCAGGGCGTGACGGGCGAGCCCGACCACGTCGCCTTTCCGGAGGCGCTTGCCGATCTGCTCGCGATAGAGGCGCCTCATCGGCCGCTCGCCCCGTTCGTTCCGTTCGACTTCGCGCCGCGCCGCACGCCCGGCACGAGGTTCGACAGGATCGACTGATACGCCTCGCAGGGCGTCCAGCAGTTGGGGCAGTTCCCGGTACGGGCGTCGCGTCGCACTTCGGCGATACCCGCGGCCTCGAACAGCTTTGCGAGGCTGTAGTCGTGATCGCGCAGGTTTCCGAGCAGCCGATCCCAGATCGAGCACGGGCGAACGTTGCCGAGCGAGTCCACGAAGATCGACGAGGACGCGGCGTGGCAGGGGAGCGGCGTGCGCTCGGCGTCGAGCCATCGAGCGCCGAGGCGCTGGTAGCGGCGCTCGAGGAGCGCCACCGGATGGAGCGACGTGCCTCGGAGCTTCCGTACGCGATCCATCGCGCGACGGGCCGCGTCCGCGTCGAGCGTCGCGACCCCGTCGTTGCCGTAGTAGTGCGACGACTCGTGCACGAGGTTGACGTGCAGCTCGCGCGCGTCGAATTCGGGCACCCGTTCTTGCACCGCGGCGATCGTGTCCTCAATGGCGTCGGCGTTCTTCGGTTGAAGCGTCATGCCGAGGAACGGTCGATAGCCGCGCCGTCGGATGCCGCGGAGCTTGCCGAACGTCGTGATCGCCTTCTCGAAGGCGCCGTCGACGCCGCGAATCTCGTCGTGGAGGGCGGGCGGGCCGTCGATCGAGACGGTCACGTACAGCCTCGGTATCCGCGAAGCCACGAGGCGACCGACGTGATCGACGATGCGATCGGTCTGCTGGCCGTGGGTCGGGAAGTCGAGCAGGTAGAGATCGCGGCACTCTTCCCGGATGGCGTCGAAGAGGTCCGCGAGGTCGGGCCGCAGGAAGATCTCGCCGCCGCTGACGTTCACCCACGAGAAACCGGGATTCGCGCGGAAGAACCGGCGTAGCTCGTCCGCGTCGAGCTCTCCTTCGGGGCGTCGCTTCCAGATGTCGCACATCGTGCAGCGGAGCTGACAGCGGTACGTGAGGATGAGCGTGAGCTTCCACGGCAGAGCCGGGTCCCGGAAGTTCGATCCGAGAATGCGCGTTCCGAGGCGCGCGAGCTCGCGCGCGCCCACTACTGGAACCTCTTGCTGACGGCGTCGTGCTCGTACTCGTCGCACGAAGCGCACGGGCCCGGGAAGGACTGCGATCGATGCTGCCGTCTGAGCTCGCGCATCCGCGGACCGTTCCAGACCGATTCGAGCGGGCCGTCGTCGATGTGTCCGATCGCGAGCTCGCCCTCGCTGTCGACGCAGCACGTCGTCACGGTGCCGTCCGCGAGCACCACGACGCTCCCGCGCCACAGCTCGCGGCACGCGTGCTCGCGCTTGCCGTCGGTGAGGAGAGGGATCACCTGGATGCGGTCCGCGATGCCGCGCCACGCGTTGCGGTAGCGCTCGAGATCGGCCGTCGTCTCGCCCATCATAACCATGGAGACATCGATGCGCGTCGTGCTGCCGACGCGATCGCGGACGCGACGGAACTGCTCGACGTTGGCCTTGAGCTTCTCCCACGAGTAGCCGCGGATCTTCGTGTGCGTATCGCCGATGCCGTCGGAAGAGAACGTGATGCGCTCGAGGCCGGCCCGCGCCAGCCGCTCGCATTCTTCTTCGCTCTCGAGGAACGTGCCGTTAGTCGTCGCGAGAACGGGGATGCCTCGGGCTCTGGCGTGCGCGACGATTCGGTAGAAATCCTTGTGGAGCATCGGCTCGCCCCACTGGAAGGGGAGGACGAACTCGAGGCCGGGGTTCTCGTCGAGGATGCGCCGGAACGTATCGAACGGCATCATCTGCTTGGGCCGCTTCATCGTCGTGTTCACGGGGCACATCGTGCACCCGAGGTTGCACGCGTTCGTGATCTCGATGTTCACGCTCGTGAGGCGATAGCCGCGGTCGCTCTTGCGGCGGAACGCGAGCTCGTTGCGCACGGCGTCGTGCACGCCGCGGAGGCTACGGATCTTGAACGTGAGGAGCTCGGCGACATCCGGTTTGCGCAGGTAGAAGCGAGCCGCGGTACGAACGAGAAGCCGGGCCAGCGCCCGGTCGATGCGGCCGAGCAGCGACGGACGGGGAAGTGAAGCCGGAGGCTCATCGGGCAGCCGGTACCGCACGGGCTTCGAGGAGGCCCGGACCGGACGGACGACGGCTTCGCGCTGGGTTCCCTCAGGAGGCATAGCTACCAGGACCCGTGAAAAGGGCTCCTACTCTCCTCTCAGGGATATCCCACGCGCAACTTCCTGTCAACGTTGCCGTTGCAGGGGCTCAGTTGTCCCGGGGGACGGCGAGCATGCGCTCGAGCGACTGCCGGGCACCTGCCGAGACGTCCTCGGGCACGTGGACCTCGTGGAATTCGCCCTTCAGCGACTCGAGGACCATCGGCAGGTCGATCATCTTCATGTACGGGCAGTGCAGCCGACACCCGATGCAACCGTCCGCCGTGACGAACTCCTTGTCCGGGTACCGCTTCTTGAGCTGGTGAATGATGCCCCACTCGGTCGCGATGATGAACGTCTTCGCGTCGGGGTACTTCGCCACGCGATCGATCATCGCGCTCGTCGAGCAGACCTCGTCGGCGATGTCGACGACGTCCTGACGGCACTCGGGGTGGGCGATGACGATCGCCTCGGGGCGCTCCGCGCGCGTCTTGTCGACGCTGACGCCGCGAAGGACATCGTGCGTGGGGCAGCAGCCGTCGTAGAGAACGATCTCCTTCTCGGGGACCTGCTCCGCGACCCATCGGCCGAGGTTCTGGTCCGGCGTGAAGAGGATCTTGTCGTTGTCGATGCTGCGGATGACGCTCGCGGCGTTCGCCGACGTGCAGCAGATGTGCGAGAGCGCCTTCACCTCGGCGGTGGAGTTGATGTACGTGACGACCGTGTGATCCGGGTAGCGATCCTTCCAGTCCTCGAGGCTCTCGGGCGTGATGGAATCGGCGAGAGCGCATCCGGCCGCCAGATTGGGCAGGAACACGCGCTTCTCGGGGTTCATGATCTTCGCGGACTCGGCCATGAAGTGAACGCCGCAGAAGATGATCTTCTCGGCGTCGGTGTTCTGGGCCTGGATCGCGAGGCCGAGCGAATCGCCGGCGAAGTGCGCGACGTCCTGGATCTCGCCGAGCTGGTAGTTGTGGGCGAGGACGACCGCGTTCTTCTCGGCCGCGAGCGCGCGGATCTCCTCCTGAAGGGGCTTCCAGTCGACTTCGGCCTGGCCGGGCGTTCCGCACTGCGGGGGGACGGTGGCGGCGGGCGTCGTGGGCGCGCTCTGGGGCGTCGTTCGGCTAGGCGTGGCCATGTCTCTCATTCCTCCGATGGGGATCCCTGCTCGTCGACCCTCGCGCCGGCCTCGGGCCGGATCGAATCGGTGCCACCGGGGAACACGCGCCAGAACTCCTTCTTGATCAAGCTGGTGATCATGGCGCTCTTGGAGAACCCGTGGTAGCGAGCCAGGGCCTCCAGCATCTCGATATCCCGCGGCGAAGCCGAGAAGGTTCGCACGATCTTGTTTGCCATTTCGCGTCTCCTGTATAAGTCTTATATAAGACCTATACAATAATCATCCAATAAGTGTACCGACTTTTGACAAGAGCGCTAGTCGAATCCTGACAGATGGACGCGATTCGAAGGGGGGCGGACGTAAGTCGCGGTCAGGACGGATCCTGGGTCGACACGGAATCCGACCTGCGATAGCTCGAGAGGGTGGATGCGATCGCTTCCTCGAGAGGCGTCCGACGGTGATCGGGCACCAGCACGGGGAGTCGGCGGCTCTCGAGCGATACCAGGACCTCGAACACGTACCGCAGCTCGCGGAGCTCCCGCAGGGAGGGCGAGACGAGGCTCGCCAGGCGCATCGCGAGCCAGGAGCGACCGAGCACCGGGAGTCGAGGACGCCCGGCGAGCGTGGCGATCTGCCGGCAGAAGTCGCGGTGCGGTCGAGCGACGTGCCCGGGGACGTGGACGCGCTCGTACGGCTCGAGCTGTTCGTCGCGCTCGAGGAGATCCGCGATGGCGCGGGCGAGGTCGGGGGCGTAGGCCCACTCGTGGGCGGCACCGGGGCGGACGAGCGAGCGCATGGGGCGGCCCGCCGCGGCGTGGCCGAAGAGGGGATCGACGAGGCGGTTGCGCACCGTCGGTCCGAAGAGGTGCCCGCTGCGGATCAAGAGCGTGCGGATCCGGGCCTTCTCGCTCGCCCGCTCGAGATCGTGCTCGAGCCGGACCTGCAGCTTGCCGATCGACGAGCACGGGATCTCGGGCGCGGTCTCGTCGAGCGGAAAGTGCGTCTGTGCGCCGAAGCCGTAGACGTTGCTCGGGAACACGAGCCGGGCATGGCGGGCCTCGGCCGCGGCGATCACCAGCTTCAGCGAGGTCTCCATGCGCGGATACGACTGGTGAAGCGGGAAGCGCGCCGCGTGCACGATGGCGGTGCATCCCTCGGAGGCCCGGCTGAGGGAGGCGTAGTCCTCGACGTCGCCCGTGAACACGCGCAGGCGCTCGGCGGTTCCGAGGCGGGCGCGGGCGCGCTCGTCCGATCGAACGAGGGCGTGGACGGTTCGTTCGCGCGCCAGCAGCTCGAGGGCGACCGCCGCCCCGATGCCGCCCGTCGCGCCGATGACGAGGACACGATCGTGCATCGGGACGATGATACACTTCGGGCCGACCGTCCGCGCGAGGCCGGCCGCGCCTCCAGTTCCGCCCACCGAGAGGATCCCGAACCGTGCACCCCAGAAGAGAGTACGAGGACCGACCGCTCCGCCGCTCCGATCTGAAGGACGACCCGATCGAGCTCTTCCTCGAATGGTACGGCGAGGCGCGAGAGATCGTACGCCGCGATCCCGACGCGATGACGCTCGCCACCGCGGGCGAAGACGGGATGCCGAGCGCGCGGATCGTGCTGCTGCGGGGGATCGATCCGCGTGGGTTCGCGTTCTATACGAACTACGAGGGCGCCAAGGCGAGGGAGCTCGACCACAATCCGCGCGCCGCGCTCGCGATCCACTGGAAGGAGCTCGATCGTCAGGTCCGGATCCAGGGAGCGGTCACCCGGACGAGCCCCGAAGAGTCGGACGAGTACTTCGCCTCGCGCCCGCGTCCTGCTCAGCTCGCCGCGTGCATCTCGCGGCAGAGCGAGCCCGTCGAGTCTCGCGATGCTCTCGAGAAGGAATGGAGAGCGATCGAATCCGAGTTCCCGTCGGAGGTGCCGAGGCCCGCGTTCTGGGGCGGCTACCGCGTGGAGCCGCAGTCGATCGAGTTCTGGCAGGGGCGCCCCGGCCGGCTGCACGATCGCTTTCGGTACGAGCGCACGTCGGGAGGGTGGCACGTCGAACGGTTGGCGCCCTGATGGAGCCTGCCGGGGGCGTCGGTTGCTCCCGGACGTTCCACCGGATACACTCGCGCCTTCGGTAGCGGGAGATCGAAAACGGGCGGGAGACCGGACCGCTGCCGCGAGCGAGGAGACCCATGAGCCAGTACAAGTTCGTCCCCTATGAGCGCACCCGACTCGACGTCGAGGAGTCGGCATCGCGCGGCCGCGCGTTCGAGGCGGAGCTCGACGAGCGTCGCAGCATCCGAGACTTCTCGGCGGATCCCGTTCCGCGCGAGCTGATCGAGATCGCGATCCGCGCCGCGAGCACGGCCCCGTCGGGCGCCCATCGCCAGCCGTGGCGATTCGTGGCGGTCAGCGATCCGGCCATCAAGCGCCAGATCCGCATCGCCGCCGAGAAAGAAGAGAAGGAGTCCTACCAGAACCGGATGCCCGCGGACTGGCTCGAAGCGCTCGCCCCGCTCGGGACGGACTGGCAGAAGCCCTTCCTCGAGACGGTCCCCTGGATCGTGGTCGTGTTCGAAGAGATCTTCGGGCTCGAGGACGACGGCAGCAAGCGCAAGAACTACTACGTCAAGGAGAGCGTCGGCATCGCGAGCGGGATGTTCATCGCCGCGCTGCATCGCATGGGGCTCTCCACGCTCACGCACACCCCGAGCCCGATGAGCTTCCTGTCGCGGATCCTCGGCCGGCCGGACAACGAGCGTCCGTTCATCCTGTTCCCGGTCGGCTACGCGGCGAGCGGTGCCGAGGTGCCGGACCTCAGGCGAAAGCCGCTCGAGGAGATCGCGATCTTCGACCCGGTCGTGCCCGGGGCTCTCGAGCTCGGCGAGGCGGAGACGGAAGCGGACGCGTGAGCGACCTCGCCCGTGCGGCGGAGGCGCTCGCCGGCGCCGCCCACCCGGTGGCGCTGACCGGAGCGGGCATCTCGGTGGAGAGCGGGATTCCCGACTTCCGTAGTCCCGACGGGCTCTGGACGGACTTCCCGCCCGAGGACTACGCCACGATCGAGGTGTTCCTCACCGAGCCGGAGAAGTCGTGGCAGCTGTTCCGGGCGCTCGGGAAGACGATCGAAGGCTGCGAGCCGAATGCCGCGCACCGCGCGCTCGCGGCTCTCGAGCGGGCCGGCCGGCTCGATGCCGTGATCACGCAGAACGTCGACGGTCTGCACCAGGCTGCAGGGAGCCGCGAGGTGCTCGAGGTCCACGGTAACCACCGAACGCTGCACTGCGTCGCGTGCCCGGGGGGGACGCGGCCGTTCGAGCCGGGCCTCCTCGAGCCCGGCCCCGTGCCGTACTGCCCGGCCTGCGATCGAGCTCTGAAGCCGTCGGTCGTGCTCTTCGGGGAGGATATCCACGAGGCGGAGGCGATCTCGGGCCGAATCCAATCCTGCGACGTCCTCCTCGTGATCGGGACCTCGGCCCAGGTCTACCCCGTGGCGGGCTTCCCGGCCGCGGTGCTCGCCTCGGGGGGCACGGTCATCGAGATGAACCTCGAGCGAACCGGCGCCTTCACGCACCCGGGATGGATCGAGCTCGAAGGCCCGGCCACGCGAACGGTCTGCGATCTCGCGGCGGCCGTTCTCTAGCGTTGCGGCAACGCAAGTGGATGCCGGGCTTTGAGAACACCGTCTCATTCCGATCGGAAACTACTTGACGACCTCCGGGGAAGAAACGCAAAATCAGGATCGCACGGAGATTACACCGAACCGGTAACAAGTTGGCGCAGGGGATACCGTTCGGCGTTGCTCCCTGGGGAGGGAGAGCGGTTGGTCCGCGTGTGGTGGCTGCGCCAAGATCTGGCTCGTCCGAGCCGCATCAAGATCTGGCTTCGTCCGAGGTGCGCTGTGTTTCCGGCTCGTCCGAGCCGGGCATCGGCGGAACTCGACGACGCCGAGCGGCGCCCTTGAGATGGGAGTCCCTCGTGATAGCGAGGGAGCTCGCCGGAGTCTCTTCCTCGGGGGCTTCGCCGAGGATTCCTACTGGGCGTCGGCTCCCACCAAGAACGCACCGATGACTCTTCCTCCAGCCTGTCGGATCTGCTGCACCGTCTGATTGACGACGGATCGCGGGGTGAACCGCAGGCGCGTGACGAGAAGAGTGCCATCCGAGGCGCCGCCGACGACGATGCTGTCCGAGAACAGCGAGGTCGGAGGCGTATCGATGAGAACGAACTGGTACCGCGAACGCAGCTCGCGGAGGAGATCGTGAAACCGATCCGAACCGAGAAGATCGATAGCGCGACGGGGTTCCGTTCCGGCGGGCAGAACGTCGAGTGTGCCGAGGCACACCGACGAGATCGCCTCGCTGAGATCGGCGCCGTCCACGAGGTAGTCGGCGAGGCCGGCCTTCTCGGGGAGCGAGTAGACCGAGCCGAGCGTCGGGCATCGCAGATCGGCATCCACGAGGCAGACCTTGGTCTCGGCGAGATCCGCGAGCACGACGCCGAGGTTGGCGGTCGTGATCGTCTTGCCCTCTTTTTCGAGAGCGCTCGTCACGGTGAGAATGCGGGGATCGGTGCTGCCGAGGGTCGCGAGCAGCGAGGTGCGGAACGCTCGGAACTGCTCGGCGGCCGGCGACTGCGGATCGTGGTAGGCGACCACCCGGGGATCGACGGACTCGTCGACCAGAACGACGAATTCCTCCTCGCCGGGGAGAGCCTCATCCTCGATCGATCTTCGTTTGCCCATGATGCGGAAGCCGCGTCGCGAACCCATGCTGAACACTACCGTGAGACTGTCGTGGCTGGGGGAGCCGTAACCCTTCCCCCGATTCGATATCGTCAGTCCCGAAGTATAGCTGAAAAAACTCCTTTACGGAAAGTCGCACGACTTCCGAAAAATACGACCGACCGCGACCCGGCGCCCTCGGCCCCACGGCCGACCGGGGTGGCCGGTCCTGATTCGAGGCCTCGATGAACTCGATCGCCGAAAAGATCTATCGGCTCATCCGCGAGCGCTCGCTCGGTACGGATCTCTCCAGCCTCAAACAGCGGGGCGTGAAGCGGGTCTCCGTCTTCAAGTCCAATCAGCTAGGGGACCTGGTGGCGATGGCCGTGGAGCAGGTGCTGCGCGATTACGGCATCAAGCTCAGCCAGGGAGACATGGAGGGGCTGTCCGAGGAGGGCCGCCAGGCGTTCCTCAACATGATGAAGGAGCGGGACGCCTACAAGGAGATCGCCGAGGACCTCCAGAAGGAGCAGCAGTCCCTCGAGATCCACCGAGACGTCCTGGAGAGCCAGATCGAGCGCGAGGGCAGCTTCCTCGAGGACGAGCGCGGATTCTGGACCGAAATCCCCATCGGGGAGGACGAGCTGGGCTACCGGGATCGGCTCCAGCAGGTCCTGCGGCACACCCTCGACAAGCGGGTCTCGACCCTGGGACCCGACGCGGACGACCGCCTGGTCAAGTTCCTAGAGGAAATGGTCGAAGGGCTCGGCAGGGATCTCGACGACGTTTTCGGGACGACGCTCGAGGAAATCCGCGCGCGGTACGCCGAGGAGGGCGAGCGCCGGATCGAGACGTTGGAACGACGCGTCCAGAAAATGCGAGAATCCCTCGCGAGCGCCGAAGATGCCCTTTCGAGGGCCGAGGCGAGCGGTCCGGAAGAGACCGGGGTCGCGTCGATCTACCGATCGGCCCAGGGCCTCCGCACCGACGACGGCGCCTACGAGAAGAAGAAATCGATGCTGGAAGAAATCTTCCGGCTGAACAAGGACATCAAGGAACAGATCCGCTGACGCGGCAGCCGCATCGGATAGCGGCGCCGAATCGGATCCCTGCGAAGACACTTCGAGGGCTGCGACATGGAAGAGCAAACCACTCCGCAACAGACCGACGAAACCACCGAAGCCCAGGACCTGTCCCAGGGACACGGCCAGCAAGAGGGCGTTCTCTACGTCGGCATCGACCTCGGCACCTCGCGTAGTGCCATCGCGGCCAGCAACGGCGTCCGCGAATTCTTCCCGAGCGTCGTCGGCTATCCAAAGGACGTCGTCTCGCAGAAGCTTCTCCGCAAGGACAAGCTGTTCGGTGAAGAAGCGTTCGAGAAGCGGCTCTCGCTGAACTTCTACCGCCCGCTCGAGAAGGGCATCATCAAGCACTCCGACAACGGCTCGACGGCGGATGCCGCCGACGCCGAAGCGAACCTGCGCGCCGCTTCCGACATCATCCAGGAAGCGATCCGTCGCGCCAAGCCGCGCTCGGACGAGCTCGTCTACGCGGTGATCGGCTGCCCGGCGCAGTCGAGCATCAACAACCAGAAGGCGATCTTCGACGCGGCCGAGCCGATGGTCAACTCGGTCATGATCTGCTCCGAGCCGTTCGCGGTCGCGTACGGCATCGACCGTCTCGACGGCATGCTGGTCATCGACATCGGTGCCGGTACCGTCGACCTGTGCCGAATGCACGGAACGATGCCGGAAGAGAAGGACCAGATCACGCTCGAGACCGCGGGCGACTACGTCGACCAGCTCCTGTTCGACGCGCTGAAGCGGAAGTGCGAAGGCGCTCAGTTCACCCTCAACATGGTGAAGCAGGTCAAGGAGAAGCACGGCTTCGTCGGCGAGGCGGCCGATCCGGTCATCGTCGACTTCCCGGTCAAGGGTAAGCCGACCTCCTTCGACATCACCGAGGAGCTCCGCACGGCGTGCCGCGCGATGGTGCCGCCGATCGTCGAGGCGCTCGGTGAGCTGGTCGCTTCGTTCGATCCCGAGTTCCAGTCGCATCTCAAGAACAACGTCGTCCTCGGCGGTGGCGGTAGCCAGGTCATCGGCCTCGCGCCGGCGGTCGAGCGCGAGATGCACGAGCGACTGGGTGAGGGGCGCGTGCTGCAGGTCGATGAGCCCGTCTACGCGGGAGCGAACGGTGCCCTGAAGATCGCGCACGACATGCCGCCCGAGTTCTGGGAAAAGGTGAAGTAACGACGGATTCGCATTGAGCCCGGAAGCACGACCGAACTCGGAGAGCTCCTCGACTCCGGCCGCTCGCGCCGTCGTGCTCCTGCTCGTCGCCGTCGCTGTTTTCGCCAACACCTTCGGGGCCGGCTATACCTACGACGATCGGTGGATCGTTCTCGAGAACCCTCGTGTCCACGGGCTCGGCAGCTTCGTCGATCTCGTGAGCACCCCCTACTGGGGTGACGCGGGATCGGGGCTCTACCGTCCGTTCACCCTGCTCACGTTCGCGCTCCAGTGGACGATCCACGGCGCGGCGCCGTTCTTCTTCCACCTCGTCAACGTGCTGCTGCACGCCGGCGTGACGGTGCTCGTCTTCGGGCTCGCTCGCCGTCTGGTCTCGAGTGAGCCGGCGGCGTTCGTGTCCGGTCTCCTCTTCGCGGTGCACCCCGTCCATGTCGAGGCCGTCGCCGGTATCGTCGGTCGCGCCGAGCTTCTCGCCGCGGGGGCCGTGCTGCTGGCGCTCCGGCTGGCGCTCCCTCCGTCACCCGATACGCGGTTCGGGCCGGCGCGCATCGGGACGGTGTGCGGGCTCGTTTTCCTCGGACTTCTCTCGAAGGAGATCGCCGTCGTCTTCGCGCCGCTGTACGTGTGGACGGCGTGGATCCTGCGCGAGCCCAGGGATCGAATCGTTCGTGTCGCGGCGGCCACGGCGGCGACGACGCTCGCGTTCGTCTCTCTGAAGGCGGTCGTGACGGGCGCGCTGACCGTCCCGGTCGAATCGATCCCGTTCGTGAGCAATCCCGCGGCTCATGCACCCGCGGCGACGCGCGTGTGGACGGCGGTGGCGGTGTTCGCGAACTACGGCCGTCTGCTCGTCTGGCCGGACGTCCTCTCGTACGACTACTCGCACGCGCAGGTGCCGCTGGTCGAGTCCGCGCTCGCGCCGGTCGTCCTTGCGGGGATCGGGATCGCCGTCTTGCTGGCCGCGCTCGCGCTGTTCGGACGGAGCCGCATCCCGCTGGCCGCGGCCGGAGCGGGGTGGTTCCTGATCGCGCTCGCGCCGGTGTCGAACGTGTTCTTCCCGATCGGCATCCTGCAGGCGGAGCGCATCCTGTACCTGCCGTCCGTGGGGGCGGTGCTCCTCGTCGCGGCCTTGCTCGATCGCGTCGCGTCGAGTCGGACGGGCGTGGTCGTGGGCCTGGGCATCGTGCTCGCTCTTCCCCTCGGGATCCGCTCGATCGTTCGCAACGCCGACTGGCACAGCAGCGAGACGCTCTACGAGAGCGGGATCCGGACCTCGCCCGAGAGCTCGCGCACCCACTGCGAGCTCGGCAAGCTGCTCTACAATCGATCGCTGGAAGCGACCTCCGATATCGAGCGGCGGGCCCTCGAGGAGCTCGCCCTGGCTGAGCTCGAGCTGGGGATCGCGATCTCGGAC
>CAZQZX010000186.1:4914-14221 GCA_964597885.1 uncultured Planctomycetota bacterium | reverse complement strand
CGACTCGTCCGTCTGCTGCTGGACGACGAGCAACCGCTCGACGTCGGCGCGCGTGCCGTTCTCGCTCTCGAGGCCAATCGTGACGTCGCGAAGGAAGCCCTGGACGCGATTGCCGAGGACGATGCGCGGAGCGCGAAGGTGCGCGTGCTTCTCGATGAGGCCGGGCGGCGGGTGGTCGACTAGGTCGCCGTCATTCGGGGATGTCGGTCGCGATGTCGAACTTTTCCCAGGCGGCGGCAACGTAGAGCGTGAGCGGGATGTCGGCGGCGAGGAGCACGGCCGCGGCGGCGAGACCGGCGAGGAGCCACGACGGCAGGACGAAGAACCACACGAGCGCGGCTGCGCCGGCCGCGACGCCGACGACGACCATCAGCACGATCATCTTCAGCGCCATCACGAGCATGAGCCGACCCATGAACGGGAGGTTCCCGGGGTCGCGCACCGCGATGCGATAGGGGAGCAGCAGGAACGTCCCGTTGTCGATGGCCGCGACGGCCCAGTTCAGAAGCGGAAGCAGGAACAGCATCGCGAGGAACTGCTCGGTCCCGATGCGCCCGGTGCTGGCGGTCAGCACCACGAGCGCGATGCTCTGCCAGAACAGGAGCAGGAACGCCGTGGGCACGATCTGGCCGGCCGCGATCGCGGGCGACGGCACGGGGATGGACTTCAGATACGCCATGCGATCGAGGTCGCGGCGGAAGTCGAACGGGAAGTTGATGGTGAGCATCGAGGTCATGAACAGGCTCATCACCAGCGCCATCTGCACGACCTTGTCGTCCATGTCGTCGAAGCCGCCGCCACGAACGGTGGGGACGACGAGCAGCACGCCGAGCCACAGGAACATCGTGAAGCCCATCATGAGGACGCCGCGGATGTTGCGCGTCATCTCCTGGCACTGCCGCCACGCGATGGGGCCGATGCCGCCGAGGTAGGGGAACGTGGGTAGCCGGAAGCCGGCGCGCGTCGAGCCGTACGCCGCGAAGGCGCCGCCGCCCGATCGCATCCGCTTCATGGCGGCCTGCACCCGTCGGCCCTGCGCCATCGCCCCCTCGACGTACGCGACGTCGAGTACGAGCATCAAGGCGAGCTCGACACCGAGGATCGCGACTCCGACGGTGATCCATTTCAGAAGCTCGAGCGGGGAGGCGGCGAGAAACACCTCGACGAACGGCCGCGTGATCCACGACACCGTCTGCATGATCGGGTGGTCGAAGATCGCGGCGAGGATCTCGGCGCCGGTGGCCTCGCCGGCGAGGCTCGCTCGCATCGCGAAGTAGGACCCGATGGCCGCAACCGCGATTCCGCCGAGCAGCGCGAACCGTACCGGGCGCACGAGCCGCTCGCCGATCGCGGCCATCAACAGGCCGCCCGACTGGGCCGTCATCTGCAGGAAAGCGAGCCCGAGGAACGCCGCGAAGAACGCCGCGTACCACAGCTGCGCATAGGGTGCGATGAAGATCGTGAACCAGAGCGCGGAGAGGAGCTGCAGGCGCAGCCTCGAGATGACGTTGTAGAGCAGGAGCTGACGCCGCCCGATGGGAGCCGCGAACAGGAAGTGCACCTCGGCGGGACGGAAGTACAGGGCGCCGCGCGATACGCCGAGCAGCAGGATGCCGAGGAACAGCGCGCCCGGCACCCACTCGCGTACGTTGGACTCGATCGAGAGCAGGCGAGGCGAATCGCGGTTGATCACGTACTGGATCATCTGCGGGACGATGACGATCACGAGCAGGAAGCCGATCCCGAGCGCGAGGAACGCGCCCTTCGGCCCCGAGAAGCGCCGGCGGATCTGCCGGAACTTCGCGAGCGCCCCGCGGATGAGCAGGTACCGCAGCCCCGCGTTCTGCATCAGGACGGATCCCCCGCCGAGGGGGGCGTGGCCTGGACGTCGTCGGTTGCCGCCGCGGGTCGCGGAAGCTCGGGCGGAGCCGCGCTCTCGGGCAGCGGAAGGCGTTCGGCGGATGCCGACCCGTGCCCGTTGCCCTCGGTGGCCTCGAAGAAGATCTCCTCCAGCGAGGCGTCCTCGCGCGACGTGACGGCGGCCCGGATCTCGTCCTTGGACCCGTAGGCGATGCGCTGTCCCTTCGACAGGATGAGGAACTTGCTGCACAGCGGCTCGATCTGTCCGAGCAGGTGCGAGCTCACGACGATCGCGGCCCCGCGCGCGGCCGTCTCCTCGAGGGCTTCGTAGAGCGTGCGGATGCCGCGCGGGTCGAGCCCGGTGAGCGGCTCGTCGAGGAACAACGCCGACGGCTCGTGAAGGAGCGCGCACGCGACGGCGACCTTCTGGCGCATTCCGCGCGAGAGCTGGTCGGCCATCTTGCGGCGCTGCTCGGCGAGCTCGAATCGCTCGAGCCATCGGGTGGCCGGTGCTTCCCAATCGCGCACCCCGTAAAGCCGCGCCGTCAGATCGAGATGCTCCCAGACGGTGAGGCTCTCGAACAGCGGTGGGTCGTCGGGGATGATCGCGAGACGCCGCTTCGCCTCGATGGGCTTACGAACCACGTCGTACCCGTCGATGGTCAGCTCGCCCCCGCTCGGGGTGAGGATGCCCGAGAGCGCCCTCAGGGTCGTGGTCTTGCCGGCGCCGTTCGGGCCGACCAGCCCGAGGATCTCGCCGCCGTCGACCTCGAACGACAGATCGTCCACAGCGAGATGCTTCTCGTAGACCTTGGTGTAGCCCACCACGCGGATCATCGCCGCTCCTTTCCTCTCGAAGGCCTCATTCTACCCTCTGATCGCGACCTGCGGCGAATGCACGTCCGCCCGGCGTCCCGGGCGATCGCGACGGCGGGGTCGTCCTGGACGGCGCCTGGCGGTAGTGTTGCGTGAACCTGCCGTTTCCCGTAGGGTGGGCGGTGCTTCGGCAGAAAGGAGCTGCTCGATGATGGTTTCCCTGCATCCGATTCGCTTCACGTCGGTTCTCTTGCTGGTGGCGTTCGCCTTCGCTGCGCCCGGTCTCGGTCAGCAGACGGCCACGCTGAAACCGACCCGCGACAACACGGTCTTCGAACATCCCTGGCCGCAGGGCGGCGAGACGAGCAACGCGCTCGGTCCCGGC
Source organism: uncultured Planctomycetota bacterium (assembly GCA_964597885.1). Lineage (GTDB taxonomy): Bacteria > Planctomycetota > JACOTG01 > JACOTG01 > JAUIME01 > CAZQZX01. The sequence continues at coordinate 11,160 of CAZQZX010000186.1, read as the reverse complement.
CTGTACGCGGGGATGAGCTTCCTCGCGATGCCCGAGCGAATCCGGCGCGCGCTCCTGCACTTTGACGTGGCCGGCGCGCTTCCGGCGGGAGCGACGGTGGTCGGTGCGAAGCTCGAGCTCACGGTGACCCAGGCGCGCGACGTCGCGATGCGCGACTTTTTCGTGCACCGCGTGACCACGGCCTGGGGCAACGGCACGTCCGTTCCCCCGGCGGGCCCGGGTGGAGGCGGGCGGGGCGGCTCCGCTACCGCGAACGACCCGACGTGGACGCAGGCGAGCACGCCGAACACGCCCTGGGAGATGCCGGGCGGCGACTTCGAGACGGTCGCGTCGGCGCAGGCGACCGTGACCAACACCGTCGGACAGCTCGCGACGTTCAGCTCGACGGGGATGATCGCGGATGTGCAGAGCTGGCTCGATGCACCGATGTCGAACGACGGCTGGCTCATCAAGGGCGACGAGATCGCCGAGGTTGCTTGGAAGGCGCGACGCTTCGGATCGGTGGACAACCCCGATTCGAACCTGCGTCCGCGCCTCGTCATCGATTACGTGACGGCGCCCGAGGTCGCGTGCCGACTGAGTCGCGTGAACGCGGGCGCGAGTCCGGTGCCGACGGATGTGCTTCGGCTGAACGGCAGCGTTGGCGACGGGATGCGTGTCGTACCCGTGGCGATCGGCGAGGCGATCTCGGTCGACATGGAGGCGAGCCCTTCCGGCCCGAGTCCGGGACCGTTCGTGCTGTACCTGTGGCTCGCGCAGCCGAGTGCGGGGACGGTTTCGCCTCTGCCCCTGAATCTCGGCAACATCTGCTTCCCGTTCGCGCTGACCGGCGGGATGCCGCAGCCTTTCAAGATCTGGAACAACGTCGGGAGCTTCCCGCAGCTCGGGTCGCCGAGCTTCCCCTCGACGCCGGCGCCTTCGAACGTGCTCAACGCGCCGCAAGGATCGGGGCGAGCGGCGACCGCGACGCTGCAGGGGATTCTGTTCGACGACGGGTCGTCCGCCGACCGGCCGGCGAGCGTCACGAATGCAATTGTCCTTCAGATCGGCTGAACGCGACATGAGTCACGAGACGCCGACGCCGGAGGAACGAAGCGCCTACATTCGCGAGCGTTTCGCCATCGAAGACCCCGTGCTCGCGGGCATCGGAGACGCGGCGCGCGCCGCCGGTCTTCCGGATATCGCGGTCGACGCCGAGGTCGGGCGCTTGCTCGAGATGATGACGCGGGCGGTCGGAGCGCGCCGGGCGCTCGAGGTCGGAACCCTCGCCGGCTACAGCGGCATCTGGATCGCGCGGGGGCTGGTGCCCGGCGGGCAGCTCGTGACGCTCGAAGCCGATCCGGCCCACGCCGACGTGGCGCGTCAGCACTTCGCGGCGGCGAACCTCGGAGAGACCTCGGTGGACATTCGGGTGGGGCCGGCCCTCGAGTCCCTTGCCGCAATGGATGCGGACGGGGCGTTCGACCTCGCGTTCCTCGATGCGGCGAAGGTCGAGTACCCCGCGTATCTCGATCACGCGCTCCGGCTCGTGCGACCCGGCGGAGCGATCCTCGGCGACAACACGATGCTGCGCGGCCGCGTGGTCCGGCCCGACGGCAGCCCCGAGGTCGACGCGATGCGCGAGTTCACGAGGCGCCTTGCCGAAGACCCTCGCATCGCCGCGTCGACGATCCTCGATCAGCGCGACGGGCTGTCGATCTCGATCGTCGCCGGCTGAGCGGCGTCTCGGGCGCTACGCGACGGGAATGCGAACCAGCGTTCGTAGCTTCTCGGGCGCCGTCTTCCGCGGATCGGACAGGTAGATCTCGTGGTACAGGCCCGAGAACGCGAGGCCCTCGCTCGCCGCGTGCTCCTGCATGCTCGCGATCGTCGAGGCGAGCTCGCCGTACGGGCCGACGTGGAGCTGCTGCACGCACGGCCCCTCGTCGATCGTCTCGAGGCGGACGCGCTCCACGGGCTCGGTCTTGCCCTTCTCCTTCGCGGCCTCGGCCGCTTCCCGCACGTCGTCCTCGGTGATGAAGTCGGGCGTTCGGATCAGGAGCTTCCAGTTCCACTCGTCTTTCGGCAGCTGGCTGAAGTCGCCGCCCTTGGTCTTGCCCCAGTACTGGCCCTCGAGCTTGCAGATCGTGTAGTCGCCGAGGCCGGCCTTCTTGCGGCCCATCTTGATGGGGTAGGCGATGGCATACAGCGCACCGGCCGCGTCAGGGAAGTGCTCCTCCGGAGAGCCCTTGCCTTCGATCGTCAGGTAGCAGGCCTTCGAGGGGGTGAGAATCAGCGGCTTGCGCTTCGCCGCGTACTCATCCTTGTGTTCCTTGAACAGGTCGAGCTTTTCTTCGGTCGCCATCGGTGAACGCTCCATTCTGGTGGCGGGGAAGAGTCCCCACGGTCTGCTTGGATACGGCGATCGCGGGAGATCTCATATGCCTTTTGCAGCTTTTTCTGACGCTGAGGCCGATCGCGCGGTGGGGAAGCCGGTCGTCCGTACGACTACCGCCAGATCTCCAGCTCCGGATAGATCCCCGAGTCGCGGGTGGCGACGTACAGCACGCCGTCGTGGGCGTACACGTCGGTGATGGAGGGGGCTTCGGCGACGCCGAGCCACACCTGAGACATCTGCGGGAGGTTGGTGACGTCCCCCGCGGCAAGGGCGCGATTGCCGTTGCGCTTGCGGTACGTGACGATCAGCGTCGTCTTCTCGTCGTCCAGGAACTCGAGGCCTTCGATGCTGATGCCCTGTCGGCGGAACGTGCGGGTCACGACCGGGGAGTTGCGCTTCGAGATGTCGACGACGTGGAGGCCGTCGAGGCCGTTGCCGGTGAGGACCCACCGTTCGTCGGCGGAGAGGACGAGGTCGTAGGCCGAGGACTGGTTCGCGACATCGTTCCCGAGTGAGTAGCGGCCCAGTCGCTTCGGCGCGTCGGCGATCGCGACGTCGTAGACGTTGAGCTGGACGGGCTCGAGGCCGCTCACGCGTCTACCGGGATCGAGCTGGTAGGCGAAGAGATCCTTGGTGACCTTGAGGTCGCCGCCGTCCCAGTTCGGGTCGAGGGCGGCGCCGACCCAGCCGAGAAATCCGAGCGTCAGGTCGTACACGCGAAGGCCGCCACCGCGCTGATTGGCGCAGTGCTCGCTCTCGAAGAGGTAGGGCGTCCCGAGGATCTCGTGAAACGTGAGGCCCTTGAAGTGGTAGTTCGTTCCCGTGGTGCTCACGACCTGCGGGTTGCACGGGTCGCTCACGTCGATCATGTTCAGGCCGCCGAAGCGGTGTCCCGTGAACAGATACCCGTTCGCGAGCAGGGGGTCGTTCCACTGATCGTTCAGGGGAGGGTCGATCGTCGTGCAGGTGGTCGGCTGCGTCGGGTCGGTGACGTCGACCACGTACTGGACGGCGCCTTTGTGGATCGACGCGAAGGCAAAGGTCTGCTCGCCGACCGTGGCGACTTCGATGCCGCGGCAGGAGTCGATCGAATTGCCGAGCCGGACTTCGCCGAGCTTCACCGGCGTCTGGGCTCGGACGGTCCCCCCGGCAATCGTGACAAGAAGGAAGATCGCGAGAAGAACGAAGGCGGTCCAGCGGCGTGCGGTTCCGGACTCGATCATGAGCGCTTCCTCCAGATGTGGCGCTTCTTCCGCGGCGGCGCGTGCCCGAGCAGTGGGATCGAGTGTAAGCGGGTGGGTGTGCGCGGGTCAACCCCGGGCGGGGGGCGTTGGGGTGCGGGCGGTAGTGGGCGCCGAGGCGGTTTCCCGACGAAAAAAGCGCGCGACGCCGTCGTGAGACGACCCCGCGCGCTCTGGGAAGAATGCTTCTGCGAATCAGGGAATGATCAGCGTGATGCCGTTCGTGACGCTGTACGGCTGGGTTCCCTGCGAGCAGTTGTCTTCGACGAAGCCCTGCAGGGTGACCGTCATCGGCTGGCCGGTGCCCGCGGGTCGCGACGCGAACTCGAGGATCTCGCCGGCCGGAATGACGGGCGGCGGGAACGGCGAGTCGTGCGGGCCGAGACGGCCGACAAACCCGAGGCCGTTGAATGTACGCAGCGGCGTCTGGGTGGCGAGCTCGAGCGGGCCGAAGCACATCGACCCGAGCTCCTTCGGAACCGCGACGATGTCGCCCGCTTCTGGCGCGCCGGACCAGACGTAGATGCACGCGCCGCTCGATTCCTTGTCACCGCTCCGCGACGGAGCTTCGGTGATCTGGAAGCTGAGCGCGGTGCTCTGATCGAACGTGTCGATGATGCGGTCTTCGTTGCCCGAGAGACCGTTGACGAAAAGGACGTCCGTCGGGAAGCCGCAGCCCGCGTCCACGCCGCCTTCGCCGCAGCTCTCGACGACCGGCGCCACCTGGATCGGGAGGCAGAACGCGCCTTCGAGCGTTGCTCCGCCGACACCGACATCCGCCGTGAAGTAGATGTTGACGATGTTGTCGGGCGCGCGGTCCGAGAGCGTCAGCGCCGTGATGCCGGTGAAGTTCTCGATGACCGCGCCGTTGTCGCCGCCGTCGATCACGCCGTCGTTGTTCCAGTCGACCGCGTCTCCTTCGATGAGCAGCAGCTCACCGTTCAGGATCAGCGCTTCGAGGTTCACGTCGCTCTCGTCGTCGACGTCCCAGATCACGGCCCAGTCGGCATCGTGGTTCATGTAGCCGCCTTCGATGCTGCCCGAGATCGTGAACATGGAGCCGTCGCGAACGAGCATCGCGCCTTCGCGAAGCACGATCACGTCGTCGGTCAGCACGAACTCGTCCATCGAGGTGTCGCCGTCGGTGTCGCCCGTGACGAGGTAGGTGCCGTCCGGCGTGATGCCGAAGAAGTCGAAGTTGTCCCAGTTCTCGGCCGGCAGGCCGCCGGCCTTCTCGGGAACGGGCGAGCCTTCGCGCGTGACGAGGCCCTCGACGAAGAGCGCCGCGCCGTCGATGACGACGACACCGTCCATCGACGTGGCCGCATCGACGCTGATCAGGTCGATCCAGTGGACCACTCCGCCCGCGTCCGTCAGACGCACGTCGAAGTCGATCGCCGAACCGGACCCGACGGGCTCGGCGACGCCGGTGATGGTATCTCCGTCGGTGATGAGGACCGTCGCGCTGTTTCCGTAGAAGATGGCGCGGGCCTGCGTCGATCCGCCCTGCGTATCGGAATAACCGCCGATCCAGTACGGGGCGCCGCCTCGCGTGATGCCCGGACGGCTGTTGAACGTCGAGAACTGACCGGGGAGGGCCGTGATCGGGTCTTCCTCGTTCAGGATCACCGTGTCATCGATCCAGACGCCGTCGAGGCCGGTGCTTCCGCCGGACTCGTCCGAGCTCGCGCTGTAGCAGATCTCGCCGGCGTCGCTGTAGCCGAAGAAGCTCTCGAAGGACGTCTGCGTCAGCGGGCCGACGACCCCTTCGCTTCGCAGCAACGTTCCGGCGCCGCCGTTCGCGGCTCCCCAGACGCGGCTGACGCTCCCATCCGTGGTGACGGTGAACGCATACCCGCCGACCCCGTTCACGCCCGTGTTGTTGATGCCCGAGATGATCGCTCCCGAGGATCCCGGAAGCTCGGCGTCCTCCTGGATCAGCGCGGAGGCCACCTGGGCCTCGGCGGGACTCGTGGCGAGCGCGAGTAGGGTGATAACGCTGGCAACCAGGATTCCTGCTGTGGTTCTCATGTGCTCTCTCCCTTTACCCTTCTGCCTGTGCCCGGGTTGCCCGGCTCCCGGCGAGCGGGGTGCGACCCGTGCGACGGGGCCAGGATATCAGACGCGAGGCGCGATGGGGCCGGATGGACCGTGGCGGTGCGGCGTGGCGTCTGTAAGTCTCTGGAACGGATACGATTCCCGTTCGGGCTCGACGCTGCTCTCCAGGGCCCCGGGCTGCGGGCGGAAAGGCGACCGATGTTTTCTCGAGAATCGGTGTCCGGTGCTGTGTCTCGTCGGCGTGTGGTGTGGAAGCGGGAGGACTCTCCGACTCGGGCGCACTGGCGAAGCCCGGAGCCCTGCCCGCCCCGGCTCAAGAGGAGGCAACGATGAGAAGAGGGTTCTTCACCACGGCCGTGGTCCTCGGGTTTCTGGTGCTGGCGCTCCGAGGCGCCGTGACCTACGCGGATTCGTTTCCGGCGGACGCGAACGTCGCCGATTGGATGGACGGAACCCGAGGCTTCGTGATGCTCGGGTTCGAGAGCTTCTCGGGCGCGGCCGCCGCCGGCGTCGGAGACGTCAACGCGGACGGCTTCGCGGATGCGATCGTCGGCTCGCCGTTCGGTCATA
>CAZQZX010000186.1:0-4814 GCA_964597885.1 uncultured Planctomycetota bacterium | reverse complement strand
GACGTCAACGCGGACGGCTTCGCGGATGCGATCGTCGGCTCGCCGTTCGGTCATATCGCCGAGTCCGGGGAGTCCTTCGTCGTCTTCGGGTCGGCTTCGGGAATACCGGCGACCCTCCCGCTCGACTCGCTCGACGGAACGAATGGATTCGAGCTGCACGGGATCGGGGTCAAGGATTTCTCGGGGGGCAGCGTCTCCTCGGCGGGCGATGTGAACGGTGATGGTATCGACGACATCTTCATCGGGGCCCATAACGCGGACTTCGGCGAGGTGCAGGGCGTCGGCGAGGCGTATATCGTGTTCGGCTCGAGCACGGGCTTCCCCGTCACCCTCGAGCTGTCGAGCCTCGACGGAACCGACGGATTCACGATCTACGGCACGGACTCGCAGGATAACTGTGGGTTCAGCGTGTCCCGTGCCGGAGACGTGAACGGCGACCAGATCGACGACATCCTCCTGAGCGCTCATCGCGCGGACCCCGGCGGGCGAGATGAAGCCGGCGAGAGCTACGTCGTGTTCGGATCGGCCCAGCCCTTCCCGGCCGCGATCTTCGTGTCGGATCTGGACGGTACGAACGGATTCACGATGAACGGTGTCGATGCCGGGGACCGCTCGGGGATCTGGGTGTCGGGCGCTGGTGACGTGAACGGCGACGGCTTCGACGACGTCGCCATCGGCGCGGCGAGGCCGGATGAGCCGAACGACGCGAGCGCGAACGAGACTTACATCGTCTACGGAACCGATCAGGGCTTTCCGGCGACGCTCGAGCTGTCGACGCTGAATGGAACGAACGGATGCGTTCTCACGACGGACGACGCGTTCGACGCGTCGGGGGCGATCCTCTCGGACGCGGGCGATATCAACGGTGACGGGCTGTCGGATCTGGTGATCGGGGCCGCGAATGCGCAGCCGGCGGGCAATGCATCTGCGGGCGCGGCCTTCGTGCTGTTCGGACGGCAGGGAGGCTTTCCCGCGTCGGTGAATCTCTCGGCGCTCGATGGTACGGACGGATTCACGATACCGGGGATCAGCACCGGGGATCGCGTGGGTACGAGTGTCGGCGCCGCGGGCGACGTGAACGGGGACGGTCTCGACGACTTGCTGGTCGGATCCTTCTTCGGCGATCCCGGAGATGCCTCGGATATCGGGGCCGTGTACGTCGTGTGCGGCTCGGCTTCGGCGTATCCGGCCGTTCTCGATCCGGCAACTCTCGACGGGGGCGACGGCTTCACCCTCTACGGCGAAAGTCCCCCCGGCGGAATCGGCTCGGTCCGGGGAGCGGGGGACATGAACGGCGACGGCGTGGACGACTTCATCGTGTCGTCGCCCTTCGCGAACATGGGGCTCTCGGCAACGTATCTCGTCTACGGCCGACGCACGTGCACGGTGGGGACGACCAACCTCGCAGGAGGCGTGCTTGTGGATGCGCTTCTCCTCGAGAGCTCGTCGGGCGGGTTCGATCGCACGGTGCAGGCGACGGCGAACGACGAAGTCCGCATCCGTCTCGAACGACAGAGCGATACCGGCAATGGAAAGTTCGTCCTGCACGCGCACGAAGGAAAGCCGGGCTTCGCGACGCGAAGCGTCCTGCCGTTCCAGATCGGCACCTCCTGCTTCCCGTTCCTGCTGAGCGAGGGCGCGGCGCCGGTCATCGTGGCCAACAACCTCGGTCGCACTGGCCGCGTCGGAGCCAGCAGCTTCTACGGGCAGCCCGTCCCGAATCCGCCGCGAGCCTCGACCGAGCTCGATCTTCCGCAGCTTCCGGCCGGGACGGTGCTCACGTTCCAGGCCCTTCTCTTCGATGACGGCACCGTCAGTCCGCGAGGGCTGAGCACCACGAACGCCGTCATCCTCGAGATCCTTCCCTGATCACTCGAGAACGACGGGGCGGCAGGCGTTCGGGGGTACGCTCGCCGAAGGTCTGTCGCCCCGGACCCGTCGAACTTTCTTGAAACTCCTTCGCGAGTCTTGCGGTAAGCCCCCGTGAAGCGACTGCGGCAGGCGTGGGCGCTCGGCAGGAGGTGCGTTCGATGATCGTTCGACAGGTGGTGCTACTCGGAGTGCTCGGGGTGTGCCTGGCCGGGGGGAGTGTGCACGGGGCGGGCGAGGATCCCTCGACGATGCCGCTCTTGCCGGGGGAGCGGCTCCATCTCTACACGCAGGAAGCCTACGAGGCGTTCGACCCGGTCGTGACGGCGGCGGTCGACTCGCGCTACGACGAGCTGGTGGACGCGGGCATGGACACCGCGCGATACCTGTTCGACTGGCGGGATGTGGAGCCCGAGCCGGGAGTCTTCGACGTCGAGCTCGTCATCGAGGCGATGGAGTCGCGGGCCGCGCGGGGCATCCGGCACCACTTCTGCAACCTGGTGGTGATCGACTCCGAGGGCCTCGTCGTGCCCGACTACATCGAGGACTGGGTCGAGGCGGGCGTCCGCTTCGACGATCCTCGGATCACCGATGCGTTCGCACGCGTGCTCGACGCGCTCGTCCCGTTGATGCTTCCGCGCGGGATGTTCGTGCTCGCGCTCTCGAACGAGCCGGGCGGGTACTACGAGGTTCATCCGGATCGTGCGGCCTCGTTCCGTGGTTTCATCGAGGCGGCGATCCAGCATGCGCACGAGCTCGAGCCGCGACTATCGTGCACGGTGGTATTTGCAGGGGCGCAGGATCCGGCGATTCCCGCGCTGATGCCGCTACTCGATGTCGCGGCCTTCAACACGTACTTCTACTTCGTCCAGGCCGACCCGGGCTGCACGTTCGAGGGGTTCCCTCTTCCGCTGTACCGTGCCGACACGGCCGGGAGTCGTCGCGATCCCTCCTCTCGCGTGGGGCGCTATCTCGACGATCTGATCGAGGCCGCAGGGGGGCGGCTCGTGAACATCCAGGAGATCGGCCAGGCCACGGGATGGAACGATGCGCCGCGGACGCTCGGACGGTACGCCGGCCTCGCGAACCAGCGGAGCGTCTATCGCAGTCTCGCTCGTGAGCTGCATGTCCGACGGGCGCACATCCGAACGGCGTGCAACTGGACGCTGAACGATCACACCGAAGCGGGGATGCAGTACTTCATCGACGGGCTGATCGCGGAGGGGATGCCGCTTTGCTTTGCGGACAACATCGCCGAGATCTTCGGGCCGGCAGGGATTGTCCGGAGCGATACGAGTGCGTCGAAGAAACCGGCCTTCGACGACTTCGTGAAGGCGGTCGCCTTCTTCGCGAGGGATCGTCGACCGCGTCGATGATTCCGATCTCGAGATCGACGCGTATCGACGTCGAGAAGCGTCAGCCGCGGGCGAGGCGCTCGGTCGACCGTCGTCGGAACTGTCGCCACTGAGCCCAGGCCTCGCGCTCTCGTCCCCGGGGGGCTTCGTCGGACGGATTCGCTTCGAGCGCTGCGAGGCCGGCTTCGAGCTCCCGGGCTCGCGCGATGAAACGCGGGGCGCTCGGAGGCAGCAGCTCGCCGAGGACCTCCGCGAGCAGCCGCAGTCGCCGGACTCCTTCGCGCTCCACGGCGAGCACCTCGTCCGGGATCGAGGAGCGGTACTTCCGCGTCCTCCGCATCAGCTTGCGCCAGGCTCGCCCGAAGATCTGACGGGCCGCGCGCGGTCCGCCCGGCTCGCTCGAGTCCCGCGGGCTTTGGCCATCGGCCGAGACGATTCGATCCAGTCGCTCGAGGAGTCGTCGTCCGTCCGGGGATCGGAGAGCCTCGGCGGGTGAGCCCGAGCCGGCCGTGCGGGTCGACTTCGCGTGGGGCTTCCAGGGCGAGGCGGGAGCGTTCGGCCGCAGCCCGCCTTCGATTCGTGCGGCGTGCCGGGACGCCTCTCGTGCCGGGGAGCCGAGGATCTCTCCGCCGGCGCGGAGCAGAGCGTGGATCCGGGAGACGGATTCGAGGACGGCGTCTTCGTCGGAGAAGGGCGTCGGTGGCGCGGCGTCGGCGTCGTCGGCGGCATCGGCCGCGTCTCGCAAGCGCTTGCATTCCTCGGCGAGGATCCGTCGGAACGCGGCCGAAGCGGGCTCGCCGGGACTCGTGTCGGGGGTCCGACTTTTCGGATGGTCCGGCATCGACAGCCCTTTGCATTGGAACGGGGACGCGCGAGAGCTTACCATAGCGGCATGAACCTCTACTTCCTGCGACATGGCGCGTCGGAGCCGCCCTCCAGATGGAAGGGATCCGATCGAGAGCGTCCGCTCACGGACGCCGGCGAGAACGAGGTCACTTCCGTGGGGCGTGCGATCCGCGGTCTCGGTATCGAGTTCGACGCGGTCTTCTCGAGCCCCTTTGTCCGTACGATGGCGACGGCGGAGCGGGTCGTCGCGGAGCAGGCAGCGGCCGTCGACGTGACGACCTGCGACGGGCTTGTCGTCTACGGCGATGGCGCCGCGGTGATCCGTGACGTGAACGCCGACGGGAAGCCACCGGCCTGCGTGCTGCTCGTCGGGCACGAGCCGATCCTGTGCGAGATCGTGTCGATGCTCGTCTCGGGGACGATCGAAGGCTCGTTCCGGATCGTACCGGGCGCGCTCGGCCGTCTCAGCACGAAAGAGCTCCGCTGGGGGCAGTGCGCCACGCTCGACTGGATCCTCGAGCCGGACCATCTTCGGGAGCTCGCCGAGCAGGCTTCGGGCGGGGAATAGCGGATACGGTTCGCGCGACCTCTTCGGCGGCTACCGTATCTTCGGCCGGGGCGCGAGCGGATCGACGTACTGTCGCCGGGCCGGGACGCTCACGATCTCGCGCTCGGGGAGGATCACTGCCGACAGCTCGCCGCCGTAGACGCAGCCCAGGACCCGGGCGCCGTCACCGAGCACGA
>CAZQZX010000185.1:0-14338 GCA_964597885.1 uncultured Planctomycetota bacterium | reverse complement strand
CCTCGATGGGTACTCGGACGTCATCATCGCGCGTCCGACTGCCAACGAGATCGCCGTCTTCTTCAACATCACGAACGCAAGCGGCCCCCCGACGATCACTGGCCTGTCACCGCCCAGTGCGCCTGCGGGTACGGTCCCGCTCGTGCTCACGGTGACGAAGATGCTTCGCGACCGGGGCGTCGTCGGCAAGTTCGTCGAGTTCTACGGCGCCGGCCTCTCGACGCTATCGCTCGCCGACCGCGCGACGCTCGGCAACATGTCGCCCGAGTTCGGATCGACGTGCGCGATCTTCCCGATCGACGCGGAGACGGTGCGGTACCTCGCCCTGACGGGACGAAGCGACGAACAGCTGTCGCTCGTCGAAGAGTACTGCAAACGCCAGGGTCTGTGGCACACGGCGGAGTCGCCCGAGCCCGAGTACAGCGACACGCTCGAGCTCGACCTGTCGACCGTCGAATCGAGCCTCGCCGGACCCAAGCGCCCGCAGGACCAGATCCTGCTGCGCTCGGCCCGTGACGCCTTCAAGGACACGCTCGAGAGCTACAAGCCCGGCGCCAACGGAACGGCGGTTCCCGTCGAAGTCGAGGACGAAGCCGAGGGCGGCGAAAAGCGGCAGTTCGATCTGCGCAACGGGTCGATCGTCATCGCCGCCATCACGAGCTGCACGAACACGTCGAACCCCTCGGTCATGATCGGCGCCGGCCTGCTGGCGAAGAAGGCGGTCGAGAAAGGGCTCGAGCGCAAGCCCTGGGTAAAAACGAGTCTCGCGCCCGGGTCGAAGGTCGTCACCGAGTACCTCGATCGCGCGGGGCTGACGCCCGCCCTCGACGAGCTCGGATTCGACCTCGTCGGATACGGCTGCACGACGTGCATCGGCAACAGCGGACCGATCCCGGCGCCGATTTCCGCCGCGATCCGCGAGCACGACCTCGTCGCGTGCTCGGTGCTCTCCGGCAACCGAAACTTCGAGGGACGCATCCACGCCGACACGCGCGCGAACTATCTCGCGTCGCCGCCGCTCGTGGTGGCCTACGCCCTCGCCGGACGCATGGACATCGACCTGCGCAACGACCCCATCGGGCAGGACAAGGATGGGAACGACGTCTTCCTGAAGGATATCTGGCCGACCCAGGAAGAGATCCAGTCCGCCGTCGGATCTGCAGTGACGTCCGAGATGTATCGGAGCAAGTACGCCGAGGTCTTCGAGGGCGACGACCAGTGGCGGGCGCTTCCGGTTCCGGAAGGCGACCTCTACGCATGGGACGACGCGTCGACCTACGTGCGCCAGCCGAGCTTCTTCCAGGATCTCGCGGAGACGCCGACGCCTCGCGGCGACATCGAGAACGCACGGGTGCTCGCGTTCCTCGGCGACACGGTGACGACCGACCACATCTCCCCCGCCGGCTCGATCGCGAAGGACTCGCCGGCGGCGGCGTATCTCGTGGGGAACGGCGTCGAGCCCGGCGACTTCAACTCGTACGGCTCGCGACGCGGGAACCACGAAGTGATGATGCGCGGGACGTTCGCGAACATTCGCCTGCGCAACCTGCTCGCGCCCGGAACCGAGGGAGGCGTGACGCGCTACCTTCCGGACGGTGAGCTCATGAGCCTGTACGACGCGGCCGTGCGCTACCGCGAAGAAGGCACGCCGCTCGTCGTCATCGGCGGGAAGGAGTACGGCACCGGGTCGTCTCGAGACTGGGCGGCCAAGGGCACGTTCATGCTCGGCGTCCACGCGGTCATCGCCGAGTCCTTCGAACGTATCCACCGCAGCAACCTGATCGGCATGGGTGTGCTGCCGCTGCAGTTCTCCGAGGGCGAAGGGCGCGAGAGCCTCGGTCTGAACGGCGAAGAGACGTACACGATCCGCGGAATCGCCGACGATCTCCAGCCGGGCAAGAAGCTGCAGGTGACCGCGACGGCCGCCGACGGCTCGACGCGCGAGTTCGAGGCGGTCACGCGCATCGACACGCCGGTCGAGCTCGACTACTACCGCCACGGGGGAATCCTGAACTTCGTGCTGCGGTCGCTGCGCTGATCGGCGCCGCTGACCGGGGGACCCGCTAGAGACAAAAAAAACGGCCGTCGCGAGTCATCGCGACGGCCGTTTCTCGTTCTCTCTCTGTGGCGTGGCTCGAGCGCATGGAAAAGCTCGGGCCGATGCCGGTCCGAGAGACCCGCTTCCAGGTCTCCCAGGAGGCCCATCATCGGGGCCGCCAAGCCCTCGAGGACATCCGTCCGTCGAAGTCGCCGGCTGCTAGTCCATCAGCTCGGAGGACTTCTTGCACTCCTTGCCGGACGAATCGGCAAGCGGCGTGTCGGCCTTCTCGGTCAGCACCTCGAGCTCCGGCGCCTTCTGCGCGTTCAGCTCGATGTCCGACTGCCACTGATCAGGAACTTCCTGATCGGAGAAGATCGCTTCGATCGGGCATTCCGGGACGCACGCCTCGCAGTCGATGCACTCGTCCGGATGGATGTAGAGCATGTGGTCGTCCTGGTAGAAGCAGTCGACCGGGCAAACCTCTACACAGTCCGTATACTTGCAATCGTAACAGACCTGCGTGACCACGTACGCCATCGCGCTCTCCTTGCAGTGTTTCCTACCGAGGGCTCCGGCAAGCCCCCTCTAGGCTCCCGGACAACCGCCTGATCGCTCATTTCATAGCGAACCGCGCACTCACGGTCAAGGTAAGCTCCAAAAATACCCCGCCTTGGGATGCCGGCGACTCGCGTCTTTGCCGGCTCTAGCGGATGTATCCGAGCGCCTCGAGCCGCTCCCGCAGTTGCGCCCGCTCGGCCTCGTCCATCGCACCCAGGAACGGCTCGGCGGCCACGTCCGCGGACTCGAGAACGTGATCGAGGACCCCGCGCAATCGCTCGGCTTCCTCGCCCCGCTCCTTCACGACGTCGCGCATCTCCGCCGGATCCGCCCCGAGATCGAACAGGAACCGCGTCTTCCCGTCCTCGCTGTGTAGATACTTGAAGCGTTCCGTGCGGATCGCGTAGTGATCGTGGACCGCTCGATCGATTTTCGTCTGGCGGTACGTCAGCGACTTCGTCGTCTTCGCGATGATGAACGAACGGTCGTCCGCCTCACCCCGGATCGCTCCGAGGAGGCTCTCGCCGTCCGGAAGCCAGTCGTCGGGGGCATCCGCCCCCTCGGCGGCCCCCGCGACGGCATCGAGAATCGTCGGTGCCAGATCGACGGTTCGCGCGAGGGACTCGACGCGTCCGCCCTTCGGCAGGAATCCCGGGGACGAGACGATCAGCGGCACCCGCAGCGACGGGTCGAACAGCCGGAAGCCGTGCGAGAAGATCATCCCGTGCTCGGTCAGGCTCTCCCCGTGATCCGCGGTCACGACCACGAGCGTCTCCTCGAGCTCGCCGCGGGCCTCGATCGCCTCGAGCAGGCGTGCGATCTGATCGTCGACGTACCGGATCTCGCCGTCGTACATCCCGATGTAGACATCGACATCGGTCTCCCTGCCGATGCGGGCGTACGCCGGGATGCTGTCGAGCGGTAGCCGTCTCGCTCCGGGGCGTGCCGGCGGGAACATCGAATCGTACGGCGCCGGTGGAAGATAGCGCCCGTGCGGGTCGAAGTAGTGGACGAACAGGAAGTATGGGTCGTCCTCGCTCTGCCCCAGCCATTCGAGCGCCTGCTCGGTAGTCTGCGCGGCGAGCCGTTCGTTCGGCTGGCGAGCCGTCTCGGTACCGGCGACGGTCATCGTATCGTCGTAGGTGTCGAAACCCCGCGCGAGCCCGCACGCCTCGGCCGTGAGCGTCCAGCCCGAGACGAACGCCCCCGTCCGCATGCCTCGAGAGCGCAGGACCTCTCCGAGCACCGGCAAGTCGTCTCCGAGCGGGATCCCGTTGGCCGCCCCGTGCACGAACGGGTAGCGCCCGGTGAGCATCGACGCGTGCGAGGGAGTCGTGTCCGGCACCTGGCAGAACGCGTTCGTGAACAGCGTTCCGTTCCCGGCAAGACGCTCGAGGGTCGGCGTCGTCTCGCGTCCGTACCCGTACACCGACATGTGATCGGGACGGCAGGTATCGATGCTGATCAGGACGACGTTTCGCGGCGGCGAGGCCGCGGGACGCGAGCACCCGACGAGCCCCACCAGAGAGGCCCAAGCCAGCACCGACGCAACGACGGCGATACGAACGGGCGAAGTCCGGGACCTCAACGCCGGCCTCCCTTCTTGCGCCGGCCCTTGCCCTGGGAAGAAGAGCCCTGGGAAGAGGAGCCCTCGTCCTTCGGCGGGGTCGATGGCGCAGGCTTCGCCGGAGCCGAAGCCTTCGCCCCCGGCAGCTCGTTCCCGGAGAGCTCGGCGGCCGGCTTCGAGATGATGTGCACATCGCGCTGCGGGAACGGAATGCCGATGCCCGCGGCGCGGAGCGCCTCGTCGATCGCGGTGTTGATCCCGTTCACGACCGTCGTGTAGTTGTCGCGATCCGGTACGAAGATGCGCAGATCCATATCGAGCGAGCTCGCCCCGAACGTCTTGAACAGGACGCTCGGCGCCGGATCGTCGAGCACGTACTCGTTGTCCCGCGCGACGCCGAGAAGGATGTCCCGAACCTGCTCGGTGTCCGACCCGTACTCCACGCCCACCGGGAAGACGATCCGGCTCACCGTATCCGACAGCGTCCAGTTGATCAGCTCGCTCGTGATGAACGACTTGTTGGGCACGATCAGCTCGCGTCGATCCCAGTCGATAATCGTGGTCGCGCGCATCCGGATTCTCGTGACCATGCCGGTCGTCGTGCCTACCGTCACCATGTCTCCGACGCGAATCGGACGCTCCACCAGAAGGATCAGGCCCGAGATGAAGTTGGCAACGATCTCCTGCAAGCCGAAGCCGAGCCCGACCGAAAGCGCGGCGGCCAGCCACTGGAGCTTCGACCACCCGATCCCGAGGTTCCCGAACGACAGCACCAGGCCCACGATCATGATGATGTACCGCGCGATCGAGGTCACGGCGTAGAGCTCTCCCGCCTGGAGCTTCATCCGTTGCAGCAGCGTGATCTCGAGCAGGCCGGGAATGTTCCGCGTCGCCGCGATCGTCAGCCCGAAGAGCAGCCCGGCCAGCAGCAGATCGGCCAGATGCATCGGGTTGTCGGTTCCCTCGCCCCACAGCACGATCATGTCGAGAGCGCTCAGCGCCGGAAGCACGTCCGCCCAGATCAGCCAACCGCCGAGGATCATCGCACCGAATCCGATCATCCGGACGAGCCGTCGCGTCTGCTCGTTGATCGTCGAGAAATCGATCGCGGGGACGTCCTTCACCTCGATCAACGCTTCCCGCGACTCGTCGCTCCTCGCGGCTTCACTCGCTTCGGCCTCCGCCCGGACACGTCTCGCGCGCTCGACCGCGAGGCGCCTCTTCGCGAGGAGCATCCAGCGGTGGATCATGGCCTCGACGACCAGCAGGCCGACCAGCCACCAGATCGTCATCTCGACGCGGGCGTTGAGCTGCCGCGCGGTGTAGAAGTACCCGAGACCGGCCGCCACGCCAAGCGCGACGGGGGTCAGCAGCGCGAGCGGATACCAGAAGTGGCGGAGCTTGTACGTCCAGCCGGAACGATTCCGCAGGAGGTGATCCTTCAGAACGTCCCCCTCGGGACGCAGCACCCGGCTCACGAAGATCGTGTACGCCACCATGCCGAGGCAGAACGTGAGCGGCCCGAGCGTGTCGTCCCACTCGAGCGCCTCGTCGGCCACGTCCGTCGTGGTGACGATGAAGACGACCGGAAGGATCAGCACGACGAACCACCGGAGCTGCTTGCGCAGGTACGCGAGGCTTCGCGAGGACCATCGAAAATGCGAGTCGGCGAGGCCCTTCGGACGGCACACGCGTCCGAAGAACGAGAAGAGCAACAGGAGGAACGCCGAGTTGCGAAGGCCCTCCGCAATCGCGAGCGTGAACGAGGTCGCGTCGGTGACATCCCGGATCCGCCACGCCACGATGAAGATCGCGAGCGGCCCGGCGAGCGACAGCAGCATGGTCAGAATCAGCACCGCCACCGTCGGGCGGAACGACCACTTCATGTCCGCCGATTCCGAGATCCGCAGAAGCTGACGGCGGAACGCGTGATGGAGGATGAACAGGGCCGCGATCACCACGAACGCCAGAATGTTGATGAGCGGATGATCCCGCACATCCGCGACGAGCGTATCGACCGCCCCCTTCCAGTTCTCGGGGCTGAAGAGCCACGCGAGCTCCTTGCGGAGGTTGTCCGTGTTGACGAGGTCGGCCGGGTTGCCGCTTCGCACCCAGAGAATGCGTTCGTCGATGTACTTGCGGAAGTTCTTCTCGACGATCGCGAGCTCTTGCCGGGCGACGGCATGATCCATCAGCGCCGGAACGAGATCCTCGAAGCCGCCGCTCAGCTTGGGGAGGAATCCCTCGCGTCCGCGCCACGAATCCAGGAGCCGCCGAATCTGCGGCCGAGCCTCGGCACGCTTCTCCTCCGAGACCTCGAGAGCGTACTGCTCGACCAGATCTTCGAAACGATCGAGCTCGCGAAGGCGATCCGTGATCGTGATTCGCTCGATCTCGATCTGACCGGCCTGCGCACGCTCGACCGTCGTCACCGTCGACGGCGACGTCATGAGGCTGCGCTTGGTCTGGCGCAGCAATCGCCCCATCTGTCCGACGAGCCCGATGCGCTCGAGTCGGCTCCGCAGGTCCTTGAATCCCTTGTCGAGCTCGGCGCTCCTCGCCCGCAGCGAACGCGTCTCTTCCTCGATGAGGGCTGTCTTCGTAGCGACTTCGGTACTTCGCGTCGCGTACAGCAGCGTCTCCTCCGCCAGCCGGTCCACGACCGCAATCTCGCGGTTGACGCCGCGCACGAGGATGCCGGCCCGTCCGACGTCCCGCTCGGCCTCTTCCTTACGACGGGCGGCAAGCACCGATGCCCAGGCACGCGCTTCTTTCTCGGTGCGCTCTTTCTCGAGACGCGCGAGCTTCACACTGCTCTCGACGTACGACAGCCCCTTCCAGAACGCGAGCTCCGCTTCGCCGGCTGCGATGGCCGCTTCCTCGGCGACGATCGTCGCTTCGAGACGCGTGCGCCGAGCCAGCCTACCGGCTTCGCTTCCCACGCTCTCGTCGATCGCCTCGAGCTCCGCCTCGGCCTGCTCGACCTTACGCTTCCCCTCCGCGATCAGCGCCGGAAGCTCGCCGGGACGCTTGGCCTGGCGGCGCTCAAAATCCTCGGCCTCGTCCAGAGCTTCGGTCGCGGCCTCGAGGCGGTCGTTCGCATCCGAAGCCTGTTTCTCGAGTGCATCGAGCGGCATGTCCGCCGGAATGTCGGGTTCCACCGAAGGCTCCTGCTGGAGCCGGTCGAGCTCGGCCCGGATCTCACCGGCGCGCTGTTCGGCGCCTTCGAGCAGCGCCTTGAACCGCGCCTCGTCCGCCTCCTTGGACGCAGCCGTCCGCAAGCTGTTCTCGGCACGGTTCAGCTCGGCGAGATGGGCCTCCTTGGACGCAGGGTCTTTCACCGCCGGATCCGCGCTGACCGCCTCTCGACGCGTCGCGATCTGCTCGAGCGTCAGCTTCCCCTCGCTCGCGGAAGACGCATCCTCGGTCTTCTCTTCGGTTCCACCGGAGGCCGCTTCCCCGCCGTCTGGCTTCTGACCGCCTTGCCCCTCGGCCGCCTCCTTCTGGCCGCCCGCCGCCCCGGGCGGGTCCTGCTTCTCCGCCTCGCCCTTGGGAGCGCCCGCCTTCTGGGGGTCTGCCGGCGGATCCTGGGCCCGGGCATTCCCGGCTGATCCGATCGCGATCAGGAGGCACACCAGCAGCGAGAGATACGGGGTCAGGCGATGGCGAAACATGGGACGCTCCTTGAGGGTGCGAGCTGTACGAGGTGCGGCCTTTACTCTAGCTCTAGCGGATGGGCCAGAAAACCGGGATGAAGATCGTGGCGAGGATCCAGAACAGCAGGTTCAGGGGAACACCGATCCGCAGGAAGTCGCTGAATCGGTAACCGCCGGGGCCGTAGACGAAGAGATTCGTCTGGTATCCGAGCGGCGTGGCGAAGCAGGCGGACGCGCCGAACGCGACCGCGATCACGAACGGGCGCGGATCGGTCGCCCCGACGGTCCCCGCGACCGAGATGGCGAGCGGGACCATCAGCACGGCGGCCGCCGTGTTGCTGATGACCGAAGTGAGCACCATCGTCAGGAAATACACGCCCGAGAGCGCCCCCACCGCCCCGAGCGGAGCGATCGCTCCCTGGAACGATTCCACGATCGCCTGCGCCGTCCCGGTCTCCGTCATGGCCGAGCCGAGCGCGAGCGTCCCCGCGATGACCATCACGACGCGCAGGTCGATCGCACGATAGGCCTCGCGCAGGGAGACGCAACCAGTGACGACCATCAGAAACGCGCCTGCCATCGAGAGCGGCAGGATGTGCAGCACGTTGAAGCCCGCGAGCACGACGATCGACAGCAGGATGCCGAACGCGATCGGCGCCTTTCGCGGACGGAGCACCGTCTCCTCCACGCCTTCGAGCAGGATGAAGTCCGGACTCTCGCGAAGGCCCTGCAGCGCCTCGACGCTTCCTTGCACGAGCAGCGTGTCGCCGAAGCGGAGCACGAGCTGCGACACCTTGCGCCGCAGGTGCACGCCGCGTCGCTGCACGGCGATCACGGCCACGTCGAAGATCTGGTGGAACTTGACGTCGCGCACGCGCTGTCCGATGAGACGCGAGTTCGGGCTGACGACGAGCTCGGCGAGCGTCGTCTCCCTCGTGCTCACGCGCAGATCGCCGCTGGCGAGCTCGGGAATCAGCGCGAGCCCCTCGCGACCGTCGAGATCCAGCAGCTTGTTGACGTCGCCCTTGACCAGCAGCAGATCGCCCTCGGCGAGCAGCACGTCATCGAGCGGCGGCCACAGGATCTCCTCGCCGCGGATGACCTCGAGCACGCGCACACCGCGATCCTCCCCGAGGAACGTATCGGCGATCCGGCAGCCGAGCAGTCGCGATCCGGGGCCGACCTCGACCTCGGTGACGTACTCGCGCAGCTGGTCGCCGCCCGTGTAGCTCGTGACGGTCGTTCGGCTGGGGAGCAGCCCCTTGCCCGCGAGCAGGTAGATCACGCCCACGCCCGCGAAGACGAGCCCCATCGGCAGGAGCTCGAACATGCCGATCTCCTCGAGCCCGTTCGTGGGCATCATGCTGTCGACGACGAGGTTCGTCGAGGTTCCGATCAGCGTGCACGTCCCGCCGAAGATCGACGCGAACGAGAGCGGGATCAGGAGCTTGGACGGGCTGATCGAGAACTGGCGCGCGAGATTCAGCACGATCGGCAGGAAGATCACGACGATCGGCGTGTTGTTGATGAAGGCCGAAAGCGTCGCCACCGCGACCATGGTGCAGGCGATCGAGAGGTGCGCGTTCCCGCGCGAGATCTGGAGGATCCGCGCGCCGAGGAAGTTCACCGCCCCGGTACGCATGAGCCCGACCGAGAGCACGAACATCATCGCGATCGTGACCACGGCGGGATTGCCGAAGCCCGCGACGGCCTGCTCGAACGAGATGAGCTCCATCGGGGTGAGGGCGTCGGCCAGCATGAGCACGACGGGGATGCCGAGCGCCACGAGGTCGATGGCGATCAACTCGGTGGCGAAGATCACCAGAACGGCGATCACCAGCCCGATCATGAACGGGACTTCCATTCCCACCGTGTCTCGGGGCCCCCTACCGCGCAGATTCCGTTCGGTCCGAGGGCACGCCGGCCGGCCTCCGCCCTCGGGCGCCGTAATTATGCTAACCGACCCCAATCATTGCAAGGTCCTACCGGAAAAGGAATTGACACTCTCTGCCGAGGGAATCTAGATTCTCGGCCAGACGCGGGAGACGTAGGTCGATGAGGAGCGTGACGGGTCCGCGGGATCGTCACGAGGGGTGGGCGGAGCTTCATACTGGCGAAGCACGAATGGGCGGAGGGTCCGCGGAAAGGTTCCGATGAGCGAGTTCCATCAATACTCGACGATCGCGACGCTGCACAACCTCTACGAGATCTTCGACGTAGAGGAATACCTCCACAGCCTCGAGAGGAAGCTCGAGGGCTACTCGGACGCGATGCGGATCTGCCTCGTGCTGCCGTCGCTGTACTCCGAGCTCGACACGCCCGGCGTCCTCCAGAACATCGTCAACGAGATCAATCGCGTGAACTACCTCCACGAGGTGGTGATCGCGTACAACGGCTCGGACAACGAGAAGCACTTCCGGCGCGCGTGCGATTTCTTCGGGCAGCTGCGCAAGCCCGACCGCGACGTCAAGATGGTCTGGGTCGACGGCCCGCGCGTCCAGAAGGTGATGCGCAAGATCGAGAGCCACCAGATCGACACCGGCGTCCCGGGCAAGGGCCAGTCGGTGTGGATCACGCTCGGCTACATCTACGCGCGGCGCCAGAGCGACGTCATCGCGCTGCACGACTGTGACATCGTCACCTACGACCGCCTGCTTCTCGGACGCCTCATCGAGCCGACCGCGAACCCGAACAACGACTTCGAGTTCTGCAAGGGCTACTACGCGCGGATCTCGCTCGAGGACCAGGAGATGAAGGGCCGTGCGACCCGCATCTTCGTCGCGCCCTTCGTGCAGACCCTCGCCGATCTCATGCGCAAGCGTGGCGAGACGCAGCTCGAGGGCTTCTTCCGCTACCACCGCTGCTTCCGCTATCCGCTCGCCGGCGAGGTCAGCTTCGCCACGCGCCTCGGACGAAGCCTCAACGTCGCGAACGACTGGGCGCTCGAGGTCAGCACGCTCTCGGACATCTACCAGCGGACGTCGCTACGCAAGGTCGCGCAGGTCGACCTCGCGCGCAACTACGACCACAAGCACAAGAGCGTCTCGGAGAACGATGCTTCGGGAGGCCTCCACAAGATGGTGGTCGACATCGCGAAGTTCTTCCTGAACCACATGCGCTCGAACGGCTGCGTCCTGAACGACGACTTCATCCGGATGCTGCAGAACACCTACCGGCACAACGCGTGGTTCTTTATCAAGAAGTACGCCGACGACGCCTCCATCAACAACCTCGTCTTCGAGCGGCACAAGGAAGAGCTCACCGCGAACCACTTCGTCAACTTCATCGGCGAAGCGTGGGATCAGATCCAGGCCGGCCAGGTCAGCGAGCCCATCCCTTCCTGGAACCGCGTCGCGTACTCGTTCCCCGGCATCTACGCCGACCTGATCGAAGCCGTCGAAGCCGACAACGCGTAGCTCCGCCCCCGCTTTCGGCGACGCACCGAGCTTTCAGGGACGCACCGCCGGATGCGATCGCTCGGGGTCGTGGCCCTCGAGCGGCACGAACCGGAGCGGCGGCAGCTCGACGTGCACGTCGCCGACCGCTTCACCGGCCAGGAATCGCCGGATCGCGTCGCGAATCGCGGGCTGCGGGAGAACCTGTTCGTGGCCGGCGTTCTCGACGACGAGGTGGGTCGACCGCGAGAAACCCCACCGGACCTCTTCGGCCTGCTGCGGCGGCGTGTTCCAGTCGAGGCTTCCACTCAGGAACAGCGTGCGAATGTCGGAAACGAGCGGCGCGCGGTACGCATCCCCGAGATCGATATCGCCGTACAGATCCCTCACGGCCATCGTCGGAAAGTTCATCACGTCGCCGAACAGGCTCACCCTGGCCTCGTCCTCGATTCTCCGAAGACGCGCCGGCGAGCCTCCCGACGCCGCGTCCATCACGGTCGACGCGACGTTGATCGAACCGAACAGCGCCAGGCGCTTGCCGACGAACCACGTCAGCACCGAGCGGTCGCCCTGGTCGATGCTGTAGAGGAGCCGCGGAAACACCGGCAGATCGCTCGCGTCGCCGATATCGAATCGAAGAAGCATCTTCAGCAGGTAGCTCCCGACCGGAACCCGGAACGTCTGGTTCCCGCCGCCACGCACCTTCACGACCATCGGCTTCTCGTCGAGCTTCGCGCACACCCTCTCGAACAACGCCACGAGATCGGGGATCTTCTTCCCGAGCTCGGGGTCGCGCGCCACCAGAAGCCCGAGCTTGCGGAACTGCGTGTCCATCCGAAGCGGGTACTTGAAGGTCATGTCGAGCCCTTCGACTCCGCAGATCACGACGTTGTCGAGGCTCTCCGGATGGGTGCGGATCATCGCCTGCGCGAGGTGCGTGCCGTAGCTGAAGCCGAGTAGGTTCAGCTTCTCGGCGCCGATCGCGACCCGCAGGTCCTCGAGGTCGTGGGCGCTCTCCACCGAGTCGTACGCGTCGAAGTCGACGCCTTCCGCGCGGAAACGCGCCGCGGCTTTCTCGTGCGCGGCGCGCACGGACGCGCGCAGGGACGCCTCGCTGCGGAAGATCTCGGTCGAAGGCAGCTCTTCCGGGCGATAGACGAATTTCGGAGACGATTCTCCGCACGCACGCTGGTCGAGCAGGATCACGTCCCGCTCGTCGAGGAACTCGTTGTACAGCGCGAGCTGGTACGGGCTGCGGACGGCGGGAGTGGCCGATCCGCCCGGGCCGCCGTGCAGGTACACGAGCGGATGCCCCGGCTCGGCGGCTCGACTCTTGAGAAGCGCGAAAACGAGCTCGATCCGCCGCCCGTCCGGACGGCTTCGGTTCTCCGGGACGATCAGCGAACCGCGCTGCGCCTGGATCTCGACCCCGCCCTCCGCGGTGAGTGTATGCGACTCGTAACGAAGATCCCCCACGGGACGCTCGCCGTCCTCGGCGCGCGCGGACATCGTGAGAAGACTCGAGATCGCGATCCAGGTGACCGCGGCCGTTCGCACAAAGCTACCCATCATGACTTCGTCTCCCATCCACTGGATGGCCCGGACCCCTCCGGTTCAAGACGACGGACTGGCGACGACCCGAGTCAGGCTCCCTTCAGGTAGCCGAGGAACATCCGCGTCGCTTCCTGGAGGAGCTCGGCATCCGAGGCTTCGGTGACCTCGGCATGCGGGCCGGGAAAGATGATCTTGTCGCGAAACACGGCCGACACGGCAAAGATGGCGAAGCCGATCGCGCGCTCGGGATCGGGATGTCCGATCTGATCGTGACAGTCGTCGAACATCGACGCGACGCGCTTCAGCTTCTGCGCGCGCCGCTCGAGCAGGTCCTCGTCGAGCACCCGTTCGGGATGGGCGCGCGAATGGAGGCCAAGAGCGCGGAGCAGCCATTGCCGCTCGCGAAACATCTGGAGCTTGAACTTCACGAACGCGGCCGCGCGCTCTTCGAACGGCAGCGCGCGCAGGTCTTCGGCCTTCACCCGGTCGATCCGCGCCCCGAGCTGCGCGTCGTATCGCTGATACAGCGCGTCGAGCAGCGCTTCCTTGTCGGCGAATCGCGCGTAGAACGACCCGACCGACGACTTCGCGTGCCGCACGATATCCGCCACCGTGATCTTCTCGAACGGGGTCGTCTCGAGAAGCTTCTCGACGGCCGCGAGGATCCGCTCCTGCGTCCGGGCACTCCGTGCCTGCAGGGGAGTGCGAACGCTCTTCGAAGACGAGGATCGGGCGACAGCGACCAAGGGCGAGCTCCGTGTCGAACTAGAATTAGAATCTCATTCTAATCGAGGGCACACGGAAGTCAAGTCAGGTCCGTCCGGGTTCTCTGCCCCCTACTCGACTTCGCCTACTGGCCTTCCCCTACTCGACCTCCCCCTACTCGACCTCCCCCTACTCGACCTCCCACGTGTCCGCCTTGTGGAGGAGATCGGCGAGGTCCGGCGTGCCCTGCTTCTGCATCGCGTCCTCGATCTGCTTCACGGCGAGATCTTCGTAGGTGGGTCGCTCGATGTCGCGGAAGACACCGATGGGGACCGGGAACTCGGGGAACGTCATCTCGGAAAGCGTGAAGGCCACACCCGAGTTCGGGTTGGCGGCGTCGTGCTCGAGGAGGTCGCTTTCGCTGACCCCGTCGCCGAGCTCGACCACCTCGGGAAGGCCGGCGGCGTTCAGGCAAATGCCGCGGTTCTTCTCGGCACCGAACACGACGGGCTTGCCGTGCTCGAGGTGCACGGTTCGATCCGCGCGGTACTCGCGCGCCGTGAAGTCTTCGAACGCCTTATCGTTGAAGATATTGCAGTTCTGGTAGACCTCGAGGAACGACACGCCCTTGTGCGCCGCCATGAGCGTGATCATCTCCGAGAGATGCTTCGCGTCGACGTCGATCGACCGCCCCACCCATGTCGCCTCGGCAGCGAGCGCCACCTTGATCGGGTTGAGCGGGTAGTCGAGCGCGCCGAGGGGGCTCGACTTGGTCTTCTTGCCGAACTCGGAAGTCGGCGAGTACTGGCCCTTCGTCAGGCCGTAGATCCGGTTGTTGAACAGGATGATGTTGAGGTCGAGG
>CAZQZX010000184.1:0-14468 GCA_964597885.1 uncultured Planctomycetota bacterium | reverse complement strand
CGGGTCGTCCTCCCAAAACTCCAGCAGGTCGTTGGCGGAGACGTCGGCGCGGTTACCGATCGAGACGAGCTGAACGTCATCGTCTGCGCGATCGCCAAGAGCTTCGGCGTGCCGAATACCGTCGCGCGCGTGCGCAACGCCGAGTACTCGCACGAGCAGTCGCTGCTCGACCGCAACGCTCTCGGCATCGACTGCCTCGTCAATCCCGTCGAGATCACCCTGGAATCGATCGTGAAGATCATCCAGACGCCCGGCGCCACCGACGTGGCCGACTTCGCGGACGGCGAGATCCTGCTCCGCGGCTTCCACGTGACCGAGGAGTCGCTCGTCGCGGGCAAGAAGCTCTCGCAGTTCCGGCTCGGCGCGGACCGGGATGCGTTCCTCATCGTGGCGATCGCGCGCGACGAGGAGCTGATCATCCCGAAGGGCAAGGACGAGATCCGGGCCGGGGACGACATCTTCGTGCTCGTCGCCAAGGACTACCTGCAGACGGTGGCGGGCATGATCCAGAAGGGCGGCGGCGACGCCCCCTCGATCGTGCTCTACGGATCGGACGACCTCACGCTGATGCTCGCGAAGCGTCTCGGAAAGGAAGTCGACAACCTGGTCGTGATCGAGCCGGATCAGGCCCGTGCCGAGATGGTCTGCGCTCGAATTCCGCGCGGGCTTGTCCTGTGCGGCGAGCCCACCGACCCGGACGTCCTGAAGGAAGCGCGCATCAAGCACGCCGATTTCTTCATGGGGCTCTCGGATCGCGATGACATGAACCTGCTGTCGGCGCTGTTCGCGAAGAAGCACGGCGCCCGGCGGACTCTCGTGCTCACGAACGAGCCCGACTTCGTTCCCGTCATCGGATCGATCGGCGTCGACGTCGTGATGAACGCGCGGCTCCTGACCGTGGGAGAGATCCTGCGCTACGTCATCCGAGGCCATCTGCTTTCGGTCGTCAGCCTCCGGGAGGACAAGGCGGAGGCGCTCGAGCTGGTCGCGAAGAAGGGCTCGAAGATCGTCGGCAAGGCGCTCTCGACCGTGCGGCTGCCGAGCGGAAGCATCATCGGCGCGATCAACCGCGACGGCTCGATGCTGATCCCCGACGGCAATTCGGTGATCAAGGCCGGCGAATCCGTGATCGTCTTCGCGCTCACGCGCGCCATCGACAAGGTGGAACGACTCTTCAGCGCCTAGCCTTCAGGGGGGCCGGGGAGGGCCCCGCAGCGTGAACAAATCCGTCGTCATCTTCGCGATCGGGAACATCCTGCTCGTTCTCGCCGGATGCATGTTCGTCCCGCTGCTCGTTTCACTGGCGGATCCGCCCGAGGCTCGAGGGGACGAGGTGATGGCGTTCGGCCTGACACTCATCACCACGGCCCTGACCGGCTTTGCCTTGCGCGCATCCACGAGGCGGCGGCGACACGACATCGGGCACACGGAAGGATTCGCGATCGTCAGTCTCGGATGGGCGACCGTCGCCGCGTTCGGCTGCCTGCCGTTCCTGATCTACGGAACGTGCTCCTCGTTCATCGACGCGTATTTCGAGACGATCAGCGGCTTCACGACGACCGGCGCCACCATCCTCACCGATGTGGAGGCGCTACCCAAGGGGCTCCTCTTCTGGCGGAGCTTCTCGCACTGGCTCGGCGGCATGGGAATCGTGCTGCTCGCGGTGGCGATTCTTCCCGCGCTGGGCGCCGGTGGTGCGCAGCTCTTCAAAGCGGAAGTTCCCGGGATCGCCGGAGAGCGTCTCACACCCCGGATCGCCGAGACCGCGAAGATGTTGTGGAAGGTCTATCTGTTGCTGACGCTCCTCGAGATCCTCGCGCTGATGCTCGGGCCGATGGATCTGTTCGACGCGGCCTGCCATACCTTCGGGACGATGGCCACAGGTGGCTTCTCGACGAAGAACGCGAGCATCGGCCATTACGACAGCGCGTACGTCGACTGGGTGCTGATCGTCTTCATGTTCCTCGCCGGCTGCAACTTCGTGCTGCATTTCCATCTTCTGGCCGGACGCTTCCGCATCGTGCACCGAAACGGCGAGCTTCGCTTCTACCTCGGGCTCCTCCTCGCGGTGACGGCGCTGCTCACGCTCTTCCTGGCGCTATCTCCGTCCGAGGCGTTCCGGGACGGCCAGCGCGACGCGAGCTACGACAGCCTCGAGACGACGATTCGGCACGCGAGCTTTCAGGCCGTCTCCATCGTGACGACGACGGGGTATGGCACGGCGGACTTCGACGCGTGGCCCGATTTCTGTCGGCTGCTGCTGCTCGTGATGATGTTCGTCGGCGGGTGCAGCGGCTCGACCGGAGGCTCGATGAAGGTCGGCCGCGTGATGGTCCTCTTCAAGTTCGGGCTGCGGGAGATCTGGAGGATCATCCGGCCTCACGCGGTGTACCCGATACGACTCGAGGGCAAGGCGGTCGAACCCACGCTGGTGGACAATGTCGTGGGCTTCCTTCTGCTGTTCGTGACGATCTTCGTCGTCGGGACGCTGGCCGTGCTCGTCGTCGAAAGTGTCGCTCAGCCCGCCGATGTCGAGGACCCGATCGATCTGGTGACAGCGGCCTCGAGCGTCGCGGCCACGCTCGGGAACATCGGACCGGGGCTCGGCGCCGTCGGACCGATGGAGAACTTCGCCTGGTTCAGTCAGCCCACGAAGGCGCTCTTGTGCTTGCTGATGCTCCTCGGGCGGCTCGAGCTGTACTGCGTGCTCGTCCTGTTCGCGCCGCGGGTCTGGCGAAGCTGAGCGTCGCGCGGCTCAGAATCCGACGACGTTGTACCCGCAGTCGACGTAGTGGATCTCACCGGTCACGCCCGAAGACAGATCCGAGATGAAGTACAGCGCCGAGCGTCCCACGTCGGCGTGCTCGAGGTTGCGCTTGAGCGGCGAGCGCTCGGCGTTCTCCTCCATCATCTTCGCGAAGTCCGGGATCGCCGACGCGGCGAGCGTGCGGAGCGGGCCGGCCGAGATCGCGTTGCAGCGGATGCCGCGCGGTCCGACGTCGTTGGCGATGTATCGAACCGAAGCTTCGAGCCCGGCCTTCGCCACACCCATCACGTTGTAGTTCGGGACGGCCTTGACCGAGCCGTAGTACGTGAGCGTAATGATGCTCCCGCCGTCGTTCATCAGCGGTTCCATGCGCTGCGTCACCGCGGCGAGGGAGTACACGCTGATCTCCATGGCCTGGAGGAAATCAGCCCGGCTGACCGGGTAGTAGGCTCCCTGGAGTGCCTCGCGGTTGGCGTAGGCGACGGAGTGGACGAAGAAGTCGATCTTGCCGAGCTTCGACTCGACTTCCTTCGCCATCTGGTCGAGGCTCGCGTCATCGGTAACGTCGCACTCGGCGAGGAGCGGGGCGTTCACGCGTTCGGCGAGAGGGCCCACGCGCTTGAGCAGCGCCGGTCCCTGGTAGGTGAATCCGAGAGTGGCTCCCGCATCGGCCAGCGCCTGCGCGATCGACCACGCGATGCTTCGTTCGTTGGCAACCCCGAAGATCACGCCCTTCTTTCCGTCGAGTAGGCCCACGATTCACTCCCTCGTCCTAGACGTTCTGGTGGTTCCGAGGCGGGAAGGATTCGGGCCTCCCCGCGTGCCAAGCGGGCGATTCTAGCAAATGCCTCACCTGGCTCTTTATAATGGCAGGGTCCTGGAACCCGAGGAATCCCGAGGCAGCGAAACCATGTTCCATCGCAAGCGCAAGCGCGCCGTCAGCTCTGGACCGACCCCGGCACTGGAGAGGCCGATCCGGCGTGGCCGGGTCGGCGCCATCTTCGTGTGGCTCACGATCGCGTCCGCGGCGACGGCGTTCGCCGAGCCCCCGACTCCCGAGACGCGTCTCTTCGATCGGTTGACGCGCTACGTGGAGGAGGGGCAGACGCCGGCCCTCGAGGTGTCGTTCGGCCCGCGGCTCGAGTATCGCGTGACGGCCGTCGAGGACGAGTCGCTGGTGCTCACGCTGACGAGCGCTCCCAACGTGAAGATCGCGCCGATCTCCTGGCCGTGGCCGCAGGTCGCGATCGACGACCGCGTGACCCTTCTCGATCGAGTGGCCGACACCCCGGCGCTGCGGCTCGACCTCGCCCGCTACTGCTTCCGCTTCGGGAAGGACGACGAGGCCCACGAGTTCCTTCACGGCCTGCTCGAACAGCATGCCGAGCTCGAGCCGCAGGTGCACGCGGTCCTTCGCGAGGCGCTCGACGAGGAAGGCGACGCGCGCTTCGAGTGGTTCCTCGATCGCTTCGTTCTCCCGGCGGAGCGCGAGCGCATCCTGGTGCGCAACGCGGAAGCCTGGCTCCTCGCGCGGCAGGCGGCGGACGACGAACAGTTCGAGCGGGCCGATTCGATCTTTGAGAAGGCGCGCTGGCTGCAGCGCAAAGGGTTCTTCGAGATGGCGCGGGCGATGTTTCGCAAGGTCGCGTTCCTCGATCCGAACACGAACATCGGCCGCGCTTCGGCGGAGATCGTGGAAGACAATGCGTTCTTGTTGCTCGAGCCGATCCATGAGAGCGGCCCCTCGAAGAATCGCGTCGATGTCGTCATCCTCGGGGACGGCTACCAGCTCGACGATCGAGCTCAGAGCTCGTTCCGACGGGCCACCGAGCGCCTCGTCGAATTCTTGCTCGAGCGCGAGGTGTTCGCCGAGTACGGGAGCTACTTCAATTTCTATCGCGGTCACACGAGCTCCAAGGAGTCCGGCGTCGACAATCACACGCAGGACTACTCGACGGCGCTCGGCGGCAAGTGGTCCGGAGCGTCGCAGGGACAGGTGACGGTCGACCACGGGCTGGTTCGCTCGATGCTCGCGCGCCACGAGGTCCCGTGGGACAACGCGATGGTCATGGTGAAGCGCGGTGGTCTCGGAACAGGCGGCGGACGGATCTCGGCTTTCGCGCATGCATCGACGGGGACCGCCTACCACGAGTTCGGTCACAGCTTCGCGGGCCTGCTCGACGAGTACAACACCCAGGTGAGCGACACGCCGAATCTCGGCGGCGCTCCTCGCGGGTGGAACATCGCCAACAGCCCGGATCCCGAGCTCTCGCCGTGGAAGCACTGGCTCGACGCGAAGACTCCGGGCGTCGGGATGTATCGCGGCGGGGCCGGCGGGGCGGAGGGAGCGTACCGTCCGACCGACTCGGGCTGCCTCATGAACTCCGGGAACGAATTGTGTGTCGTCTGCCGGGAGCAGATGGTGCGCACGATCTACCGTTACGTCCGCCCGATCGAGAAGGTCACGCCCGAGCCCGGAACGCGCATCATTCTCCCCGGCGAGAAGCTGCGCTACGAGCTGGTCGTGCTCAAACCGGCCAGTCGGGTCCTCGAGGTCACGTGGACGTTCAACGGTCAGCCGGCGCCCGGTGACCGCGAGCGAAAGGTCGAGAAGGACGGAGTGCACGAGAGCCTTCTGGTCGACTTCGACGAGCTCAAGATCGCGCGCGGTTATCGCGGCGTGCTCTCCGCCACGGTTCGCGACACGACCGACTGGGTCCTGAAGGACGACGACAACCTTCTCGAACAGAAGGTCTCGTGGGTGCTCGAGCGCCCCGAGGAGAAGGAGTCCGAGCGCACGACCGAGCTTCCGGGTAAGGGAGGTTGATCGTGCGTCTCGCCCGGATCTTCGTTTTGTGGCTGATCGCTATGCCGACCGCGTCTGCGGAAGAAGACGTCGACAGTCCCGCGTCGCGGGCCATCGTCGACGGGAAGGTCTCGGTCGGGCGTGCGGTGTTCGAGACGGACCCGCAACGTCGGCGTCAGAGCTTCGAGGAGGCGTCGCGCCACTTCTCGCTCGTGCTCGACCACGGTCTCGTGGCCACGAAGGACGAGCGCGACGAAGCGCGCGACTACCTGCGTCAGCTGCAGCAGGAGATCGACGCCAATCGGCTCGCGGACCGTGCGCACTCGATCCGCGTCCTCGTCGTCACGTGCAATCTCGACGGCTCGATAACGCGCCGCAATGACGAGAAGTACCGCGCGCTCGCGTACAAGGTAAAGGACCGAAAGGATCCCGAGCTCGCGCGACGCGTCTATGAGAAGAGCCTCGAGACCGTCCGCATCCGCACGACCTGGACGGCGGAGGATCGCAACCATCTTCGCGCCGCCCTCGAGCGGGCCGCGGCCCTGGTGTTCCGCTGGTCTCGCGGAAGGGTTCGCCCCGAGTTCAAGGTCGAGAGCCTGACCACCCGCATCGACGATCTTCGCCGGCAGCGGCGATCCCGCGGCATGTGGTTGCTCGGAGATCCCCCCGACGATCGCAAGAAGACCAAGCAGGACGCGCCTCCCGAGGTGCTGAAAGCCATCGAGAAGTTCGGGCCCGGAAAGTACGACTTCGTGCTCCTGGCTCCGAAGTACGAGAAGGGGGACGACTCCCTGCGGCAGCCCGGGTGGGCGGCCGAAGCGGCGACCGCGTTCGCACCCATCGACGGGCGTGTTCGCGTCGGTCATCTCTCGCTCGAAGCCCATGGCGACGGACGCAAGGCCGACGGCAAGACCGAGGAGCCGCCGTTCGACCTCGTCGTGGTCGACCGCCTGTACGCGCTGATGCGCGAGGCCATCGCGGTGGACGCCGGCGGGTATCCCTCGGGGGAGAGATTCGTTCCGTCTCGGGTCCAGGGGCTCGCGGATTGGATCCCGCCGTTCGACCGGACGCTCAAACGCGGCTTCCGCGAGTATCCGCGGGGCGAGGCGCTCTACGAGGAAGTGCTCGGCGCCTACTTCACGGAAGGCATGTTCGAGGCGTCGTCGCGCCTCACGCGTGCGTTCCGCGAGGCGGCGCGCCTGCGCCCGACGGACCTCGGGCGCCCGATGGCGGACGGCGATCCATCCACCGGGATGAAGCTGCGGCGAGGGCGGACGCTCGACCTCGAGCTCCGGTCCGCGACGTCTGCGCGGGCCCTCGGAATCCTGCTCGGCGTGGCCCCCGGAAAGGGCGATCCGGTCCCGCTTGCCGTCCGCATCGAGACGCCGGAAGGCCCGAAGAGGTACACGCTCGAGGCCCCCTTACGCCCAGGGCCCCACAGGCTCGCGCTTCCGGACTCTCTCAAGATCCGCGCGCTTTCGATCGAATTCATGGATGAGGTGGAATCTCCGGACTCCGTAGAGGTCCGGGAGATCCTATTCTGGTAAGGGCGCGCGGATAGCCCCGCGCCCGAGCCCGTCATCCAGCGCGGAGGTCGATACGGTGTCCGGCAAGACCGCACCCCCTCAGGAGCTCCCCGTGCTCCCTCTGACCAGCATGGTCGTCTTCCCGAAGGAAGCCACCACGCTTCAGGTGCACTCGAAGAGGAACTGTTCGCTGGTCGAAGAGATCGGCGAGAACGGCATCCTCGTTCTCGTGCCCGCGTCGGAGAGCGACACCGACCAGATGACGCCCGACCACCTCGGACGGACCGGCGTCGCGGCGCGCGTCATCAGCACGCTTTACACGGGCGGCGGGATGCGCCTGACCGTCGAGGCCCTGCATCGGCTGCGGGTCGACGACATCACCGGTTTCGATCCGTACTTCCGAGGTTCGGTGCGACCCGTCGACGAAGAGTCGGGGAACCGCCTCGAGAACAACCAGAAGATCTTCGAGATCCTCGAGCTCTACGAAGCGCTCGAGGGGAAGGATCCGCGATACGCCAAGGGCGTCTTCAACGTTCTGAAGATGAACCTCGACGAGCCCGGCGAGTTCGCGGACCTCGCGGCCAAGCTCGGCTATTACCCACTCGAGGAGAAGCGCAAGATCCTCGAGTCGCTCGACATCTCGGAGCGTCTCGACCGGGTGCGCGATCTCCTTCAGGCCGACCTCGAGAACGCCGAGGTCGCGTCGGACGTGAAGAAGCGAACCGATATCGAGATCGAGCGAGAGCGCCGCGAGTACTACCTGCGTCGGCAGCTCAAGGAGATCCAGCGCGAGCTCGGTGTACACAGGTCGCCTTCCTCCGAGGCCGATCGAATCCTCGAACAGGCCGACGAGAAAGAAGTGCCGGCCGCCGTGCGCGAAGCGCTCGAGAAGGAATGCGAGCGGCTTCGTGGTGTCGATACCGCATCCGCCGAGTTCGACAACATCCGAAACTACACGCGGTGGCTTCTCGAGCTTCCGTGGAATCACACCGATCCGAGCGAGTTCGATCTGACGCGCGTCCGGGACGTCCTCGAAGAGAACCACTACGGCCTGCAGAAGGTCAAGGAGCGGATCCTCGAGCATCTCGCGGTCCGCCACCTCACGGGACGCGCCGAGGGAACGGTGCTCTGCTTCGCGGGGCCGCCCGGAACCGGGAAGACGTCTCTCGGTCAGGCCATCGCGCACGCCATGGGCCGGAAGTTCCACCGGCTCAGTGTGGGCGGAGTGACCGACGAGGCCGAGATCCGCGGCCATCGACGCACGTACGTGGGCGCGATGCCCGGCAAGATTGTCCAGGCGATCGCTCGACTGGAGACGAGCAACCCGGTCGTCATGATCGACGAGATCGACAAGATGGGGAAGGGCTGGCGCGGCGATCCCGCAGCCGCGCTCCTCGAGGTGCTCGATCCGGAGCAGAACAAGGACTTCGTCGACCACTACCTGGGGCTGCCGTTCGACCTCTCGAGGGTCACGTTCCTGGCGACGGCGAACATGCTCGACGGGATCCCCGGACCGTTGCTCGACCGGATGGAGGTCCTCCGTCTCACTGGTTACACGGAAGAAGAGAAGATCGCGATCGCAACGCGTTACCTGACGCCGCGCGCGATCGAGAAGACGGGCCTCCCCGCCGACACGCCGAAGCTCTCACCGTCGACCTGGATGCGCGTCATCCGGGAGTACACGAGGGAGCCCGGCCTGCGCGAGCTGCGACGCAAGACCGACACGATCTACCGCAAGATCGCGACCGCGAGCCTCATGGGGCGAACTGTACCGCGCACGGTACGACCGCAATCGCTCGAGAAGTACCTCGGGCCGCCCGAGATCGTACCCGAAGAGTCACGTCGGGAATCCCAGGTCGGAGTCGCCACGGGACTCGCGTGGACGCCGACCGGTGGAGATATCCTGACCATCGAGACGCTCGGCATGCAGGGCGACGGCAAGCTCATCGTCACGGGCCGGCTCGGTGAAGTGCTTCAGGAGTCGGTGAAGGCCGCCCACAGCTACGTGCGATCGCGAGCCGAGATCCTGCAGATCGATCCCGAGGTCTTCCGCACCCGCGACATCCACGTTCATTTCCCCGACGGAGCCATTCCCAAGGACGGACCGTCTGCGGGGATCACGGTGACGATGGCGCTGGCTTCGCTCCTGAGCCGACGACCCGTCCGGCACGACGTCGCGATGACGGGCGAGATCACGCTCCGGGGGCAAGTGCTCGCGATCGGCGGCGTACGGGAGAAGGTCCTCGCGGCGCGACGATCGGGCATCTCGAACGTCATCCTGCCGCGCGCGAACGAGAAGGATCTCTCCGAGGTTCCCGAGAACGTGCGCAAGGGCATCGACTTCCACCTGGTCGCGACGATGGACGAGGTCTTCGACGCGGCGATCCTCTCGCTCGTGCTACCGGAAGCCGGAGAGGGCCCGAGCCTGGGGGCCCCCGGGATCGACTAGCGCCAGCGGGCCCTCGAGCCCTGCTGTCAGTTGTCAGTCGGCCGCGCTCTCGCGCAGTCGGCGCGCCACCTGGTCGACCGCGGTCGCGATGCGTTCGTCCTTCTCGATCGGCTGCGTCATCGTCCCGCTCGCTGCGGAGATGATCGCCCGCCCGAGCAGCGTCCTCACGTCCGTGAAGCTCCCGAGGAACGCGGTGAGCTGTTCGACGATGCGATCGGCTTCAGCCTCGGGATCGTAGTCGTCCTCGAATCGGCTGGTGGGGACGACGCCGAGCGAAAGCCCGCGTCCGGCCGCGATCCATGCCAGGAGGGAATCGGCGTGCCCCCGCAACGATTCCAGCGCGAGCGGGACGTCGAAGCTGATCCAGTCGACCGGCAGCTTGAAATACAGCGGCCACGCCATCGCGCCTCCGCAGTGAATGGCCGTGAGCGCTCCCGCCGCGCGAAGGCGTTCGAGCAGAGCGCTGATCGTGGTCACCATGGCCTCGATCGCGGCTTCGTCCTCCTCGGGATTGACGCCGTGAAGCATCGGCTCGTCGAGAACGATGAGCGGCTGGCAGCCGAGCTCCCGGAGCGTCTCGCACTGGTGGACCCCGATGCCTCCGAGGTACGTGGAGATCGCCGTGAGGTATCCGGGGAACTGCATCAAGGACGTGCCGCGAACATCGCAGGCGAGCGACGTACCGGACACCGGCCCGGTCAACTGTCCCTTCACGACGGCCGGTCGATCCTCCGCGGGCAGCCCCTCGATGTGTTCGAGGAGCGCGTGCCATCCGCCGGCTTCGGCGATCCCGAGCGGAGGTGGCGCCATCTCGGGGTCGCCGGCGGCGATCCGTTCGAGGACGTCCTTCATCTCGGGGGAGTCGCCCTCGACCGAGAGCCGGGGCGTGGGACGACGGTACTGGAGGAACGGAAAGCGTCCGAGGAACTGTCCGATCATGCCCTCACGTGCCGAGCGCTTGGGGAGCTGCGGCCAGTAGGGGAGATCCGGATGTCGGTCGAACACCGCCGAGACCGCTTCGCGCGCGTCGGTATGGGGCAGATCGCCGATGCCCGTCGTGGCGCAGGCCGGCGGACGGACGAGGGCGTCGCGGGTGGACGGAGCCGGTTCGCTTTCCGCCATCAGGACGGATCCGTGAGGGGTTCGGACAGCAGCCGGTCCGCCCAGACCTCGAGGTGACTCTCGATCTGCGCGGCCGTCTTGCGATAGAGGTCGGTCGACCCGCCGTAGGGGTCGAGCGTGTTGTGTCCCGTCGGGTCGAGCAGGTGGGTGCGGGCGGCGCTGCGCGGATCCACGGACGCGATCGCGCGCGCCTGCTCCTCGGTCATCGCGAGGATCAGGTCGGCCGAATCGAGCGCCGCGAGGCTGAGGGGCGAGGTCGTGTGGCCTTCGAGGTCGATTCCGCGCTCGCCCATGACTTCCCGCGCTCCCGAGGACGCGATGCCCCCCGGAAAGGCCATCGTGCCGGCGGACTCGATTCGGTATCCCGCGGTCTCGAGCTCGCTCTCGTCCTGCAGGCCGAGCCGCCGGACCAGCAGAGCCTTGAACAGCGCGCTCGCCATCGGGCTCCGGCACGTGTTCCCCGAGCAGACGAACAGGAGGTTCGTGGTGACGACGTCGCGAATGGCGGTAGCGTCGATGAACCCTTCGCGCAGCACCCGCCAGCCCTGATCCGTCACTTCGACGATCGTGGACGCTTCGGAGAGATCGGCCGGACCGCCGTCGAGGATCAGGTCGAGGCCCTCACCGAACACCTCGGCGACCTCGTCGCCGGTGAGGCATTCCTTCTGCGAAGAGAGGTTGGCGCTGGTCGCCAGGACCGACGTCTCGGCGCCGCTCAGCAGGGCGCGGGCGATCGGGTTCGCGGGAAAGCGTACGCCGACGGTCTTCCCGGAGGCATCCGGGACGACGAGCATCAGGGGGCCGGGCCAGTAACGCTCGGCCAGACGCCGCGCGATTGCGGGGAGCGTCGGAACGAAGCGATCGAGGTCGGAAAGCTCGCCGATGTAGTACGCCATCGGCTTGCGCTCGGAGCGCTGCTTCAGAGAGACGAGACGCTCGACCGCGGCGGAGTCGTCCGCGCGCACGGCGATCCCGTAAACGGTTTCGGTAGGAAAGGCGACGAGACCGCCTTCGCGGATGCATCGTGCCGCCCGCTCGATGCTTTCCGGGTGAATCGAGGTTGGATCGACCCGGACGACCTGGCTCCCCATCGAGGCTCCCGCGTGATTTGACAGTCTACAGCAAATATGGGATTGAACCTTCTCGTATGGGGCCTGTCAACCGAACACGAATCCTGCCAAGACCTTCGCGAAGGTCGGCGCATGTCTGACACGGCCAAGGAATCGGATCGACTCGCCTTTCTCGGGCGCCTCGCGGGCGGCCTCGCGCACGAGATCAAGAACCCCCTCAGCACGATGATGGTCACGCTGCAGCTCCTCAAGGAGGACTGGGCCGGCCGCGCGGAGGAGCCGCGCGAGCGGCGAACCGCGCAGAAGATCGACCTCATGCTCAAAGAGGTCAATCGTCTCGAGGGCATCCTCAACGAGTTCCTGCGTTACGCCCGCGGAGCCGAGCGGGAGCTCGAGGAAGTCGACCTCAACGAGGTCATCCAGTCGGTCCTCGACTTCGTCGAACCGGAAGCGGAGAAGTACGACGTGCGGATCCGCTTCCAGGGAGATGCGGCCTCGCCTCGATGCCGCGTCGAGCCGAACCTGTTCAAGCAGGCCCTGCTCAACCTCGTGATCAACGCGCAGCACGCGATGGAGGAATCCGGAGGCGAGCTGATGGTCACGACCACGGTGCTGTCGGACGAATCGCAGGTCCGGGTCCGGCTCGTCGATACGGGCCAGGGAATCCCGCCCGAGCAGCTCGACAAGGTCTTCGACGTGTACTACTCGACGAAGCGACGCGGAACGGGGCTCGGACTTCCGACGGCGAAGCGCTTCATCGAGGAGTTCGACGGCTCGATCCAGCTGCACAGCGAGGTCGGAAGGGGGACGATCGTGAACATCCTGCTGCCGCTGGCCGGCTGAGCGCACGGACTCTTTCGATGCTCGACACCCACATCCTCATCATCGACGACGATCGCAATCATGCCGAGGCCCTCGGCGAAGCCCTCGAGATCGACGGCTACCGGTGCCACATCGCCACGTCCGGTGAGGAGGGCCAGAAGGTCTTCCTCGAGCGGTCGATCGACATCGTGCTGACCGACCTCGTCATGCATGACCTCGACGGCCTCGAGATCCTCAAGCGCGTGAAGGAGCGGGACGCCGACGCGCAGGTGATCATGATCACCGGCCACGGCTCGATCCCGAACGTTGTCGAAGCCATGCAGCACGGGGCGTCTCATTACCTCGAGAAGCCGGTCAACATCCAGCTGCTGCGCGCGGTGGTGGCGCGACAGGTCGAAGCTCGCCGGGAGCGCCAGAAGAACCTCGATCTTCGGCGTCAGCTGGATCGGAAGTACGGATTCGAGGGCATCATCGGCAATTCGGAGGTGATGCGGCGAAACTTCGGAATCCTCCAGCGCGTCTCCCCGACGGACACGACCGTGCTGATCACGGGGCAGTCCGGAACCGGAAAAGAGCTGATCGCCAAGGCGATCCACAACAACAGCCGCCGCAAGAGCTCGCCGTTCGTCGCGGTGAACTGCGCGGCGCTCGCCGAGGGTGTGCTCGAGTCCGAGCTCTTCGGCCACGAGAAGGGCGCCTTCACGGGCGCGACCCATCGCCGGCAGGGTGTCTTCGAGGCGGCCGACGGCGGCACGCTCTTCCTCGACGAGCTCGGCGACATGCCTCCCGCCACCCAGGTGAAGCTCCTCCGCGTGATCGAGAGCCGCGAGATCTCCCGCGTCGGCTCGACCTCGGCGATCCCGGTCAACGTGCGCCTCGTCGCCGCCACGAACCAGAATCTGCAGGAGCTCGTGGACCAGGGGCGGTTCCGCGAGGATCTCTTCTTCCGGCTCAACGTCGTCACGATCGAGCTCCCGCGTCTCAGCGATCGTCCGGCGGACATCCCGCTCCTGATCGACGCGTTCGTCCGCGAGCACGCGAACCGTCTCGAGAAATCGGTCGAGGGCGTGACGCCCCGCGCGCGCAAGCTCCTCCTCGGTTACGCATGGCCGGGCAATGTCCGCGAGCTGCGGAACTGTATCGAGAGCATGGTGACGCTCAGTCAGGGATCCATGCTCGACGTGGACGACGTCCCGGCACGGATCGCGACGGCCTCGGGACCCGGAGAGACGCCGGGCGAGGCCACCGGCCCGCCGCCGCGGCTCGACGAGCTCGAGCGCGAAGCCATCGCGCGGGCGCTGGCCTTCACGAACGGCAACCGCGAGCAGGCCGCCAAGCATCTCGGGATCGGCGAGCGGACCCTGTACCGCAAGCTGAAGTCGTACGAGCTGAGCTGAGCGGCTTTCCGACGGCTCGTCGGACGATCCGACCATGCCGTTCTGGCAGGCTCCCGGCCCGGGCCTCACGAACCCTGCCAAACTGACATCCTCGGGATTCGCTCCCCGGGGCCGCGATGTTTGACAACCCCTGACCGAAAGCTACCTTATGCCCGTTCTTCATCGGGGCGAGGTTGGGCATTCCATTTGCCCATACGCTTCCGGTACGAACACACAACAACAGCCAAGGGTCGCCCTCGCACCTGTCGCGTCCGGGCCGGCCTCAAGCTTCCAGGGAGGTTTCACGGATGTCCAAGATCATCGGGATCGATCTCGGGACGACCAACTCGGTCGTCGCCGTCATGGAGGGCAGCTCGGCGACGGTGATCGAGAATGCCGAGGGCAAGCGCGTCACGCCGTCGGTCGTCGCGTTCACGGATCAGGACGAGCGCCTGGTGGGCGACATCGCGCGCCGTCAGGCCGTCACGAACCCGCAGAACACGATCTTCTCGATCAAGCGCTTCATGGGG
>CAZQZX010000183.1:0-14496 GCA_964597885.1 uncultured Planctomycetota bacterium | reverse complement strand
CGCGCTTCGGCCGCCTGCCCCTCGACCTCGAGACGGTGCCGCCCGCCCACCGGAAGATCTACGACGCCGCGCGCCGCATCCCCCGGGGCCGGACCATGAGCTACGGCGAGCTCGCCGAGGCCGCGGGCCTGCCGGGTGGAGCGCGGGCCGTCGGCCAGGCCATGGCCCGGAACCCGATTCCGGTGATCGTCCCGTGCCACCGGGTGCTAACGTCGGACGGCAAGCCGGGCGGATTCTCGGCCGATGGGGGCGTTCGAACCAAGGCGCGCCTGCTCGGCATCGAAGGCGTGGCACTCGAGATCCCCTGGAGCCGGCCGAAGGCGGTGCGCTACGTCTCGGACGCTTGCCCGACGATGGCGTCGCTGATCGAGACGGTCGGACCGTTCCGGATGCCGCTCAGTCGCGAGGGCGGCGCGTACGAGGCGCTCTTCCGGGCGATCGTGTTCCAGCAGCTGAGCGGACGCGCGGCGCAGACGATCCTCGATCGCGTGCTGGCGCTGTTCGACGCGTCGCGGTACCCGACTCCTCGCGAGATCGCGCGCGCGAAGGACGAGACGCTGCGCTCCGCGGGTTTGTCGCGCCCGAAGATCGCGGCGGTCCGGGACCTGGCCGCCCGCTCCGAGGACGGCACCGTGCCGCCGTTTCCCGAGCTGGTCGGGATGAGCGACGAGGAGATCATCGAGCGACTGGTCGCGGTCCGGGGCGTCGGCCGATGGACGGTCGAGATGTTCCTGATCTTCCGGCTGGGCCGCCCGGACGTGTGGCCCGTCGACGACCTCGGGGTGCGGAAAGGCTACGCTCGTTGGTACGGAATGGACGAGATGCCCTCGCCGAAAGAGCTCATCGGGCTCGGAGAGCCGTTCGCGCCGTTCCGTTCCGTGGCCGCGTGGTACTGCTGGCGAGCGACCGAGATCATCCTGCCGGTCTGATCCGCCGGCAGACTCGCCGTTTCTCCGGCCACCGGAATCGGTTATGATGGCGCGCCCCGGTGGCAGCGATGCCGCGGGGCGGGTGGGAGCGCCCGACAGAGGAACCTGATGAGGAAGGAGCCATCCATGCTGTACCGTCCGGTCCGGGGGCGGAAAGAGACCCTTCACCCCCTTCTCGTTCTCACGCTACCTCTCCTGATCGCGGTCGCACTCGGTGCCGACGCGGTCGCGCAGGACAAGAAGCGCGTCTGCCATATCTGCAAAGGCACGGGCAAGGTCCCCTCGAAGAACGATCCGCTTCCGGAAGGGGTCGTGCACGACTCCCACTACTACCGGAACGATCCCGACCTCGGCGTCGGCTTCTCGGTCTGCAAGCGACAGCCGACCCCGGAGGCCGAGCGCGAGTACAACGCGATTCGCGACGAGCACGAAGCGTGGCTCGCCAAGGTCGAGGAGTTCGAGAAGACGACGGGCAACAAGGTCGTCGCCGTCGAGGGCACGCACTTCGTCGTCTACAACGAGCTGCGCAAGGTGCGCGTGATGGGCAAGCGTTGTGATCAGGTCAAGGCGGCGCGACGCTACCTCGAGCTGATGAACAAGGTCTACGCCCGCTACTGCGAGATCTTCGACGTCGATCCCGACGACGAGCTGCACAAGCCGAAGCACACCCTGTATCTGCACAAGGACAACGACTCGCTCGACCAGATGCGTCGTAAGTTCGACATGAGCCTCGGCGAAGGCGCGGGCTTCACGCGCATTCGCTCCGACCTCGCCGTGTTCGCGACGCGCCATGACGAGAAGCCGGACGAGGATCTCGAACAGCGCGCCGTGTGGGGGATCGCCTCGCTCATCCTCGTGAAGTTCGAGCGGATGAAGCTCACGCCGGCCTGGCTGCAGGAAGGCTTCCGGTCCTTCATGGAGTACGACTTCTACAAGTCGAACAAGAACTTCTCCTTCGTCGAGATCCCGCCGGACGACCCGTTCAAGGACGGCGACAGCTGGCGCAAGCAGACGAAGAAGGAAGTCGCGAAAGGGGATTTCCTTTCGCTCGTCGAATTCCACGGCAAGGATCTGGCCTCGCGTACATGGCGGGACGCCGCGTACGGACGCGCCTATGTCACCTTCCTCATCAACTACGACCCGGAGAAGTTCCGGCTGTTCATGAAGGTGCTGAAGCGGACGGACAAGGACACGATGGCCGCCATCCAGGAGATCTACGAGTGGCTGCCGGCGGAGCTCGACGAGGAGTTCCGCACGTGGATTCGAGCCAAGTACTGAGGGGCGGATGAGTCACCTTCTCGCGCTGGATCAAGGCACCACGAGCTCGCGCGCGATCCTCTTCGCGCGCGACACTTCGATCGTCGGCGTCGCGCAGCAGGAGTTCCGGCAGATCTTTCCGCAGCCGGGCTGGGTCGAGCACGACGCGAACGAGATCTGGGTGACGCAGTCCGCGGTGATCGACGAGGTGCTCGCGAAGTCGGGCGTTCGCGCGTCGGACATCGCGGGCGTCGGCATCACAAACCAGCGCGAGACCACCGTCGTCTGGGACGCGGCGACGGGGGAGCCGATCCACAACGCGATCGTGTGGCAGGACCGCCGCACGGCCGAGGTGTGCGAGGAGCTGCGTGCCGCCGGTCACGAGGAGACCATCCGCGCGAAGACCGGGCTGCTGCTCGACGCATACTTCTCGGGCACGAAGGTCGCGTGGATCCTCGACCATGTCCCCGGCGCCCGCGACCGAGCCGAGCGCGGTGAGCTTCGCTTCGGCACGATCGATTGCTGGCTCGCCTGGAAGCTCGCCGGCGTCCACGTCACCGACCCGAGCAACGCGTCCAGGACGCTGCTCTACGATATCCACGAAGGCGCGTGGGACGACGAGCTGCTCGGCATCCTCCGCGTGCCGAAGAGCCTCCTGCCCGAGGTCGGTTCGAGCTCGGCGCCGGTCGGAGAGCTGCGGACGCCCGAATCGCTCGCCGGCTGCACGCTCGCCGGAATCGTCGGCGATCAGCAGGCGGCCACGATGGGGCAGGTGTGCACCGAGCCGGGGCTCGCCAAGAACACCTACGGCACCGGATGCTTCTTGCTGCTGAACACGGGCGAGCGCGCCCT
The DNA here is from genome assembly GCA_964597885.1 of uncultured Planctomycetota bacterium. GTDB lineage: Bacteria > Planctomycetota > JACOTG01 > JACOTG01 > JAUIME01 > CAZQZX01. Next base: position 11,458 of record CAZQZX010000183.1, on the reverse strand, counting down.
CGAGTCTCACAACCGGCTGTTGAGCACGGTGGCGTGGGGACGTGACGGTGCGCTGACGTACGCGCTCGAAGGCAGCGTGTTCGTCGGTGGCGCGATCGTCCAGTGGCTGCGCGACGAGCTGAAGATGTTCCAGAAAGCCGGCGAGGTCGAAGCGCTGGCCGCGAGCGTCGACGACAACGGCGGCGTGTACTTCGTGCCGGCGCTCACCGGCCTCGGCGCCCCTCACTGGGATCCGTATGCGCGCGGGGCCATCCTCGGCATCACGCGAGGCACGACCACCGCGCACATCGCGCGTGCGGCTCTCGAGGGCATCACCTTCCAGGTCGCCGATCTGGTGCGGGCGATGGAGGCCGACGCGGGCACGCCGCTCGCCGAGCTTAGGGTCGACGGCGGGGCCGCGGCGAACGATCTGCTGCTGCAGTTCCAGGCGGACCTGCTCCAGGTACCGGTCGTGCGCCCGACCGTCCTCGAGACGACAGCGCTCGGTGCCGCGTACATGGCCGGTCTCGCGACGGGAGTCTACGAGTCGGTCGAAGAGATCCGGTCCTTCTGGAAGATCGATCGTCGCTTCGAACCGCAGATGGCCGCCTCCGAGGCCGAGGCGCTCCGGAGCCGATGGCAGGACGCTGTCGAGCGGGCTCGCGGTTGGGCTCGCTCCACCGACTGATCGACGCACCCCGCTTTCTCGGGAGGAGAATCCCCACATGCATCGAGACGACATGCTGCAGGCCGTTCGCGAGCGGACCGAGCCCTGGGACATCATCATCGTCGGCGGCGGGGCGACCGGGCTCGGCAGCGCGGTCGATGCCGCCTCGCGGGGCTACGACGTCGTCCTCTTCGAGAAGGTGGACTTCGCGAAGGGCACCTCGAGCCGCTCGACCAAGCTCGTGCACGGCGGCGTGCGCTACCTGCAGCAGGGCAATGTCTCGCTCGTGATGGAGGCGCTCCACGAGCGAGGCCTCATGATCAAGAACGCTCCGCACATCGTGAGCGACCTCGCGTTCGTCGTGCCGTCGTACGAGTGGTGGGAGTCGCCGTTCTACGGCATCGGCCTCAAGGTGTACGACCTCCTGGCGTTCCGGTACGGGTTCGGACGGTCCGTCCACCTGTCGAAGGAAGAGGTCGTCGACGAGATCCCTTCGATCCGCACCGAGGGGCTTCGCGGCGGGACGCGATACTTCGACGGCCAGTTCGACGACGCGCGACTCGCCATCAACCTCGCGACCACCGCCTTCAAGCAAGGGGCGACGGTGCTCAACCACGCGCCCGTGGTCGCTCTGCGCAAGGATGATTCCGGCCAGGTCGAAGGCGTGACGGTCGAGGACGCGGAGACCGGCGAGCGGCACGAGGTGTCCGGGCGCGTCGTGATCAATGCGACGGGGCCGTTCGTGGACGACGTACGCCGGATGGACTGCGCCGATCACAAGCCGATCATCGCGCCGAGCCAGGGCGTCCACATCGTGCTCGATCGTTCGTTCATCCCCAGGGATTCGGCGATCATGGTGCCGCACACCTCGGACGGGCGCGTCATGTTCGCGATCCCGTGGCACGACGTCGCCGTCGTCGGTACGACCGACACGCCGATCGACCAGGTCTCGCTCGAGCCGACCCCGCATCGCGACGAGGTCGAGTTCATCCTGGAGACCGCCAATCGCTACCTGGCTCGCCCGGCGGAGCCTTCCGACATCAAGAGCGTCTTCGCGGGGATCCGTCCGCTCGTGAAGGCGGGCGACGGAGACAACACCGCAGCCCTGTCCCGCGACCACACGATCATGATCGATCCGGACTCCGGGCTCGTCACGGTGGCCGGAGGAAAGTGGACGACCTACCGACGGATGGCCGAGGACGTGGTCGATCAGGCGAGTGCGCTCGCGTTGCTCGAGCCGGAGGCGTGCGTCACGAAGACGCTCCCGATCCACGGCTATCACCGCAACCCCGAGCGCTTCGGACGCCTCGAGGTGTACGGTGCGGACGCGCCGTTCCTCGAGCGCCTGCACGACGAGAGCTCGGACATGGCGCAGCCGATCCACGAACGTCTTCCGCTGACGAAGGCCGAGGTCGTCTGGTTCTGCCGCGAGGAGATGGCTCGCACGGTGGACGACGTCCTGGCGCGTCGCTCACGGTCGCTCCTGTTCGATTCGGCGGCAGCTTGCGAAGCGGCGCCGGCGGTCGCGGATATCCTGGCCGCGGAGCTCGGTCGCGACGCGAGCTGGTCGCGCCGGCAGGTCGAGGACTTCCAGGAGCTTGCCGCGGGTTATCGCTACGAGGCGTAGCCGAGCTCGGCGAGCGTGGGACCGGCGATTCGCTGCACCGTCTCGAGCGCGGGGGCATCGAGGGCGGTGCGCCATCGGCCCACGGCGGAGGGATCGAGGGGGCGCTGCACCTGCTCGGCGCTCGACTCCCCGGTGAGGTCCCGCTCGCGGCGATGATACTCGAGGACCGCGGGATCGTAGGGCACACCGAGGTGCGCGAACAGTCGCATGAGCGTCGGTTCGGGCTCGAGCACCAGATCCTCGTAGCGAACCTCGACGTACCGCGGCGAGAGGCGAGCGGTCTTGCGGCCGGTACGGATGGCCTCGACCCAGTAGCGCGCCGCGTTCTCGGGGCACGTCGTTCGAGGGTCGCGCTCGCCGGTCGCCGGATGGATCCACTTCATCTTCAGGAGCGAAGCGACCACGTCGCGTCCGTCTCGGATGACCTGCACGAGCGGGCTGCGCGGGAACAGCTTCGCGAGCGCGGCGAAGCAGAAGACGTTGTCCGGGGTCTTCTCCGCGATGCGCGACTTTCCGGAGCGAACGCGATAGCTCTCGAGGAGCCGATTCACAAGAATGGAAAACGCCTCGTCGATATCCGGCGGCTCGACGTGGTAGCGCCCGAGGATCGGCGCGAGCGGCTGACGCAGCTCATTCCACAGCTCCGAGATGCGCGGAAGGACCTTGAGCTCGGGCCCGCAGGCGATCTCCGGATGGGAGTCGAGCATCACGCGCAGGAGCGTCGTGCCCGACCGTCCGGCGCCACCGATGAATATGGGCGGTCCGGGAGCCTTTTCGGTGAGATCGATCACGAGCGCAGTATCCTCCTGAGAGAAGTATCGGTCTAGGGGCACAGGCGCTTGAGCGAGTTGGTGCGAGGTTGCGTCAGAGGCCGCGGTGTTCGGGCCGCCGGAGCGGCCGGCGCCCCTCGAGGGCCTGGTCGATCGCCTCGAGGATGAGGTCGCGGTCGGCGGGGAGGCGTCCGCCGATCGGCAGGTAGTTCGACGCGTGGTTGGTGCGGAACAGAGCGTTCGTGGGCTTCGCGCCCTCGACGAAGTGGCGGAGCTCGGTCAGCAGGGCGGCGACGCCCGGCATCTCGAATCGATCCGTGTCTTCGAGGCGTGCGATGGGTGTTCCCGGGATGACGGTGAGCGTCAGCGCAGCGAGGTACTCGGGATCCATCGCGGTGGCGAGCTCGGCGGAGGCGCGCGCGTGCTCTTCGGAGCGTTCGATGCCGCCGGCGCCCAGCAGGAAGATGACGGAGAGTCGCATTCCGGCTTCGCGGGCGCGTCGCGCGGCATCGACGTGCTCGTCGGGCGTGCTGCCCTTCACGATGCGCTTCATTGTCACCGGGTCGCCGGTCTCGGGGCCGACGTACAGCAGGTCGAGGCCGTGCTCTCGCAGCGTGCGCAGCTCTTCCGGCGTCTTCTCGTTGACGTTGGTGGCCATCGCGTAGCAGCTGATCTGGCGGAGCGACGGGAACGCATCGCGGCAAGCGTCGAGGATGGGGAGCCACGTGTCGAGATCCATGACGAGCGCGTCACCGTCCGCAACGAAGACCTTGTCGACCCGCTTTCCGTACGCGCGCCCGGCCTCGCGGACGTCCTCGAGCACCTCGTCGAGCTCCCGGACACGGAAGCTCTTCGCCCGGTACATGTCGCAATACGTGCATCGATTCCAGGAGCATCCGATGGTGGCCTGGAGGATGTAGGAGCCGGCTTCGCTCGGCGGTCGGTAGATGGAGCCTTCGTATCGCATCGAAAGAGGATAGAATCCGGTCGAGGCGTCTCGAAACTTTCGGATTTCGGCGTGAGATCCGCGAGGCGGCTGCGCCCGGCTTCCCATGAGGGCTTTCTTCATGGCGCTCGACGATGCTTCGGACACGGATCTGGCGGCGGCCCGCGCGGGGGATCGTGCGGCGTTCGACCGGTGGAGGGCTCCGTTCACGGCGTACGTCGAGGAAGTCGTGCGGCGGGAGGCCGGTCGGAAGCTCCAGGAACGCGTCGAGGTGGCGGATCTCGTGCAGGAGGCCTGGCTGCGTGCGTTCCGCTCGATCGGGGAGCTGCGCGGCGGCGACCCGGCCGAGATGCGGTCGTGGCTCGCGACGATCGCGGAGCGGGCGGTGCTCGACGCGGGCCGTCGTCTGGGAGCGGCCCGCCGTGACGCCGACCGTGAGGTGCCGCTTCCGGATGGTCGTCCTTCGGACGACGACGATGCCGCGGCTCCCCATCTCGCGGCGGTCGAGCCGACACCGAGTCGGGTCCTGCGCCGGGACGAGCGTTTCGATCGCCTGAAGGAGGCGCTGGCCTCGCTGTCCGAGGATCATCGTCGAGTCGTCGAGCTCGTGCGTCTGCAGGGGGTGCCGGTCGGTGAGGCCGCGCGCCGGATGGGACGGTCCGCGAACGCGACCTCGATGCTCCTGTTGCGCGCGCTCCTCAAGCTCCGCGATCAGTTCGGGGACACCGAGAGCCTGCATCTGCCTCCCGGGCGACTCGATCGCTCGGAGGCCGACGACGACATGCGCGAGGAATCCGAGCGAGACGCGGAGGAGGAGCGGCCATGATCGATACGCGGCCCGATTTCGACGCGGGCGCCGAGGATCGCGAGGAACAGATCGCGGCGATCGTCGCCGAACACGCCGATCGCCTGGGCGAAGGGCAAACGCTCGACGTGCACGCCATCGCGTCGCAGTATCCGGAGCTCGCGCCGGAGCTCGAGCAGGCGCTCGAAGCGTTGCTCGCGCTCGGCGGCGGGGCGGGCGAGAGCGCCGTACCGTTCGGCGGACGTCTCGGCGACTTCCGGCTCGAGCACGAGATCGGCCGCGGAGGGATGGGCGTCGTCTACCGGGCGCGTCAGGAATCGCTCGATCGCGTGGTCGCGCTCAAGGTGCTGCCGAGCTCGCTGCTCTCGCGGGATTCGGCCGTGAAGCGATTCGTTCGCGAGGCGAGGGTCGCGGCCCGATTGCGCCATCCACACGTGGTGTCGACCTACGGGATGGGCATCGAGGCCGAGGTCCCGTACTTCGCGATGGAGTTCGTCGAGGGCGAGACGCTCGATCGCGTGATCGCGCGGCTCAGACGCGGCGAGGTCGCCTCGGCGCCGACGCCGCTCGATGCCGACGAGCGTCGCCTCGCTGACTTCCTGAAGCTCGCGGACCTCTTCGCGGGGGCGGCCGAGGGGCTGCATCATGCGCACGCGAGCGGCGTCGTGCACCGCGACCTGAAGCCGTCGAATTTGATCCTCGACTCGGACGGACGCCTCCGCATCCTCGACTTCGGGCTCGCGCGGCTCGAGGGGCAGGACAGCCTCACCGCCAGCGGCGATCTCGTGGGGACTCCGTGCTACATGAGTCCCGAGCAGGCGAGTCGTCGGCGTATCCCGGTCGATCATCGCAGCGACCTCTACAGCTTCGGCGCGACGATGTACGAAGCCCTGGCGCTGCAACCTCCCTTCCGCGGCGAGGATTTCAACGACACGCTCCAGAAGATCCTCTCGGCCGAGCCGGTCTCGCTGCGATCCCTGCAACCGCGCGTTCCGATGGACCTCGAGACGATCGTCCTGAAGTGCCTGCGCAAGGAGCCGCGCGATCGGTATGCCACGGCGGAAGCGCTCGCTCAGGATCTCCGTCGACTGGTGCGAGGCGATGCGATCGAGGCGAGGCCGCAATCCGCGCTCGAGAAGGCCGCGCGCGGAATGCGTCGGCACGGGGCGAAGCTCGCGGTCGGCGGCGTCATCGCCGTGCTGCTCGTGGTCGCGCTCGTGCTGTTCTCGACGGCGCGCCAGGAGAAGCGCCTCAGGAAGGTCGCCGAGTACGGGCCGCGCGTCGAGGCGGCCGCGATGCAGCTGCAGGTGGGGCACCAGTCGCTGCCGCTCGGTGCCGGACCGGGCGGGCGATCCGGGCTACTCCAGGTGCAGGCGTTCTTCGGCGGGGCCAGCGTGGCGCAGCTGATCGGCGCCGATCGTGAGACGCTCGCCGCGCGGGTCATCGAAGAGCTCACGGTCGCGTGCGAAGAGCTGCCGGACCGACCCGAGGCCTTCTACCACCGCGCCAAGGCGTACTGGCTCATCGGTGCCGAGGAGGAGGCGCGCCGCGATCTCGCACGAGCCGTCGAGAATGATCCCGCGTTCGTTCCGGCGCTTCTGCTGCAATCGACGGTGGAGGCGAGTCGCGGGGAGCCGCAGGTCGCCCGTGAGCTGGAGCTCGAGGCGGAGCGCCGGGCGTCGACTCCCTGGGCCGAGGCCTGGGTGCGCGCGCATCGATCGGTGGCGGCCCGGGACTGGAGCGCCGCGGCGGAAGCCTTCGGCGACGTCGTCGAGATCGAAGAGCGCGACGCGGGTGAGCTGCCGCCGGGGTTCTCGGTCGAGTCGAGGCTCGGTCGAGGACTGGCGCGGCTGCAGATGAACGACGCGCCGCGCGCGGTCGAGGACTTCATCGTCGCGCGCGCGCTGTGGAAGGATGCCGTTGAGCCGGGGCTGCTGCTCGGCGAGGCGCACCTGCAGAGCGGGGCGGTCGACGCGGCCCGTTCGGTGTTCCTCGAGCTTCTCGAAGAAGCCCATCGTCCCGACGAGGTGGCCTCGTGGATCGGCGCCGTGTACTTCGGCACCGGCGAGTACGAGACCGGCCTGGGCTTCGTGAAGCGGATCGCGTCCGAGCTCGACCGTTCGCGAGCGCTTCCGTACTTCCTCGTGGAGCTCGGTCGATACGACGAGGCGCTCGCCGCGGCCGAGCGCGTGATGGAGCTCGAGCCGGATCGTGCGATGGGCTACATGCTCGTCGGCTACGTCTGCTACCGCCAGGGGCGGCTGAATCGGCCGGATCTTCTGCCCCGCGCCTTCGAGATGGAGAAGCGCGCGGTGGAGGTCGAGCCCGACAATCCGATCGCCAGGACCGGCTTCGGCGTCGCGCTCGTCGAGAGCGGAGAGACCGACGAAGGGATCGCGATGCTCGAGTCCGCGATCGCCGTCGGGGGGCGGAGCCCGATGGCGTACTTCTACCTCGGCGTGGCCCATGAACGACGGGAAGACCTCGCGTCGGCCGAGCGGGCGTATCGCTCCGCGGTCGACGTTCTTCCCGGTTACTCGGACGCGATCGCGCGACTGGCCATCATCCGCCACCGCCGGGGGGATGTCGAGGAGGCGGGGCGACTCATCGAGAGCGTGCGCGACGAGCCGGACAGCCTCCAGGTCGAGCGGGCGCTCGCCTGGATCGCCCTCGCGGAAGAGGACTACGAGCGTGCCGTCACCCACCTGCGGCGCGTCGTCGCCGTGGAGCGGTTCGCGACCGAGAAGCGGATCGACCTGGCGCGTGCGCTCGAGGAGCTCGGTCGGTTCGACGAGGCCGCCGAGCAGCTCCGGATCCTCCTGAGGCAAGACGAGCCTCGCGTCGAGTACCTCCTGTCCCTGGCGAGGATCTACCGCCGGGCGGGCGACGGGCCCGCGGCGATCGCGAGCCTGCGCAAGGCTCGGCGCATGGCCCCCGAGGATCCCCAGATTCGCGGTCTGCTCGAGGCGGCGGAGCAAGCGGCCGCCGCCGCGGCGGCCGAATCCGAGACGGACGGCTGATTTTTTTTCGAGGCGCGCGTGAGATTCCGAGAGGTCCTGCGCCCGGTCAGGTAGGAACGACGAATCCCGACCCTTGGAAACGGAGGTAAAGAGATGAGCGATCAGAAGAAGACGAACGAAGGCCGGAGCGCCATCTGGATCACGCTGGTGTTCACGCTGGCGGCGGTGGGCGTGGGGCTCGGCTGGCCGGCCGGCTCGGTGGGTGCCTCGGACGAGGCGCACAAGCAGGGCGGCATGGGCTCGTTCGATCTGGTCGGCGGCCTGAAGTCCACGAAGGGATGCATCGGCGTCGAGACCGCCAAGACGGATAGCGGCAAGGACGTCATCTTCGCCTGGTTCGAGGACCGCAAGGCGTGCTTGCGCTGGTATTACCACCCGATGCACCAGAAGGCGATGGAGATGTTCTTCCCGCCGAATGGTGAGAAGCGCGCTCGCAAGCCGCTCTCGGGTATCTCCGAGGACTACGACGGCCCGATCATGGCGGTGGCGTCGATCACGTTCACCGAAGACGGAGCCGGCAAGTTCGACGGCGTGGGACTCCCGATCTCGCAGATCTCGATCGAGCTGTACACGCCGGTCACCGGCGGACTGTACCTCGGCGGTCGATTCGCGCCGGAAGGCATGAAGCTCCCGTCGACGAAGGACGTGGAAGGCGACTACGCGGGCGGTGGAGAGAAGTGATGAAGCACACGCGTCTCGAGAGGTGGTACGGACTCCTGATGGTCGGTGGGGTGCTCCTTGGGCTCGCGGTCGGAGCCGATGGCGCCCGAGCCTCCGAGGCGGACGCGGCGAGCCTCGTCGATCGAGTCGAGCACGGCTACGCGAACAGCGACGGCGTGAAGATCCACTACGTCTCGATCGGCGAGGGGCCGCTCGTCGTGATGATCCACGGCTTCCCGGACTACTGGTACACGTGGCGGCATCAGATGGCCGCGCTGTCGGAGAACCATCGGGTCGTGGCGATCGATACGCGCGGATACAACCGTAGCGATCAGCCGAAAGGCGTCGCGGCCTACGCGATGCCGCGCCTCGTCGCCGATGTTCTCGCCGTGATCGATCACCTCGGAAGCGAGCGCGCGGTGATCGTCGGCCACGACTGGGGCGGATCCATCGCGTGGAACTTCGCGATGAGCCACCCGGATCGAACCGATCGGCTGATCGTTCTCAACCTTCCGCATCCGAACGGTCTGAGCCGCGAGCTCGCGACCAATCGGGAGCAGCGAGAGAACAGCCAGTACGCGCGGAACTTCCAGCAGCCCGACTCGCACGAGAAGCTGAGCGCCGCCGGGCTCGCGATGTGGGTGCGCGACCCGGCCGCTCGAGCGCGTTACGTCGAGGCGTTCGAGCGATCGAGCCTCGAGTCGATGATGAACTACTATCGCGCGAACTACCCGAAGACCACGGCGCCGGCGGCCCACGAAGGCAAGACGACCGCCGAGTCGCCCATGCCGGGAAGCGGGTCGTCTTTCCCGAACCTGAAGATGCCCGTGCTGCTGTTTCACGGGCTCAAGGATCCGTACTTGCTGCATCAGGCGCTCAACGGGACCTGGGAGTGGATCGACGCCGACCTCACGCTCGTGACGATCCCCGACGCCGGTCACTTCGTCCAGCACGATGCGGCCGATCTCGTCACGCGCTCGATGAAGATGTGGCTCGCGCGCTGACGGGCGCGCGGGCCCGGGCCGCCTCGACGCTGCCATCGGGCCTTTCCTATAATCCGCCGATCGGTGCGTCGCGCGTCGCGAGCGTGCCTCGAGGGAAAGCCCGTTGTCGGAGCTTCGGCGGTTGCGCGTCCTTCATCTGCTCAGCAACTTCAAGTGGACCGGCCCGTCCGATCCTGCGGTGAGCCTCGCCGCGGGACTCGCGGCGAGCGATGTCGATGTCGTGCTTCGCACCGCGTCGTACCTGAAGGGCGGCTCCATCAACCACGTCGAGGAGAAGGCGCGCGAGCTCGGGCTGCCGCCGGTTCTCGACCTGTCGCTCGGCAAGCATCGCTCGCCCCTTCGCGACCGCGCCGACGTGCGACGTCTTTCGCGCATCCTCGAATCGGAGCGCTTCGACCTCGTCCACTGCCATCTCCCGAACGATTTCCGGATCGCCGCGCGTGCTTGCCGACGTCCGGGGATCCCGGTCGTTCGCTCGCTGTACGACACCGACCCGGATGCACTCGACGCCCGCGATGTCCGCGCGATCTCGCGTCGCGCTGCGGAGGTGCTCGTGTTCTCGCGTCGCGTTCGCGATCGACTCGAGGACGGCGGAATCGAGGCCCGACGGCTACACGCGATCGATCCGATCGTCGATCTCGAGCGCTTCGATCCCGCCCGCGAGGTGGACGATCTGCGCGGGAAGCTCGGCTTCGGTGCCGAGGATTTCGTCGCCGGCATCGTCGCCCGGGTTCAGCCGCAGCGAAGGTTCGATCTGCTGCTCGACGTGGCCGAACGGGTGTCGCGCGAGATCCCGAACTTCCGCGTGGTCGTGATCGGGCGGGGTAGCAAGATCGACGAGGTGGCTCGCGATCCGGCGCGGGAGCGCGGACTTCTCGATCGGGTGGTGTACTTCCCCGGCTACTTCCGCGGCGACGAGTACGTCGCGATGATGCGCATGCTCGACGTGAAGCTGTTCCTCGTGCCGGGAACGGACGGGACGGCGCGGGCTGTCCGCGAAGCGCTGGCCTCGGGGCGTCCGGTGGTGTGCACGCCGCGCGGCATGCTCTCGGAGCTGGTGCTCGACGGCAAGACGGGGCACGTGGTCGAGGAGACCCCCGAGGCGTTCACGCGTACGCTCCTCGAGCTGGCGCGAGACTCGGAGCTCCGGCGTCGGCTCGGCGCGCAGGCCCGTGAGGACGCCGTCCGCCGCTTCGACCCGGCGCGCCAGGTCGCCTCGGTCCGAGAGATCTACGCCGGCTGCCTGTCGACGCCGGACGCCTCCTGACGCCGGACTCGATCGAGAACGCTCGATCCTATGCAACCGGCCCGCTCACAGTGGTTTGAGCGCACGTTCGTTGTCGCGTCCGGAAGGCCTTGGTACAGTTAGCACTTCGGTTGAAATGCCTGAAACCCTTCTCTCAAGGAGTCTGACGACATGAAACACTGGTGGAAGCTCGCCGTGCTCGCGCTCGCGCTGCTCGGCCTCGTGGCGTGTGGTGGCAAGAAGGATGACGCTGGCGATGGTGGCGACGGCAGCGACAGCGGTGCCGCGACGACGACCGACGATGGCTCGGGCGCGACGCTGACGAAGATGGAGTTCTCGATCGACGGGATGTCGTGCGGCGTCGCGTGCCCGCCGAAGGTCCGCAGCCAGTTCGTCAAGATGGACGGCGTGAAGGACTGCGAGGTCAGCTACGACAACAAGACGGCGTACGTCACCTGCTCGAAGGAGATGAACGCCGAAGAGATGGCGAAGGCCATCGGCGACGGCTTCACGGCGACCGCCAAGAACTAGCTAGCGACACCAGCCTCTCACGAGGTGCCGGAAACGAAAATCGGGAGGGACCGAGCCTTGGCTCGATCCCTCCCGTTGCTTTTGAAATCCAACTGGTGTCTGGAACCTCGCAATTCGTCGAGGACCAATCGTTGCGTATCAGCTCCGATTAGTTTCCGTCACCGGCGAGGAGCTCGAGGCCGTCAATGCTTCCCGTGTAGTGG
>CAZQZX010000182.1:0-14657 GCA_964597885.1 uncultured Planctomycetota bacterium | reverse complement strand
TGGGCATCGTCGACCTGAACACGAGCGAGGCGACGATCGTCGATCGCTCCCCCTTCCCCGGACAAGGGCTCTTCCACACGAGCTGGTCGCCGGACGGCCGCTGGCTCGCCTACGCCAAGGCCGAACAGCACCGCACGCGAAGCGTCTACCTCCACGACACGACGACGGGCGAATCCCATCGGCTCACCGACGGCACGATTCACGCCGACCTCCCCGCGTTCGACCGGAGCGGACGCGTGCTCTGGTTCACCGTGAGCGATCTCGCGCAGCTCGCGGCCGCCAACGACCTGTCGTGGGGCCTTCTCTCCACGATGCTCCATCGACGGCTCGTCACGCGCCGCGTCTACGGGTTCCCTCTGCACGACGGAGAGGCTGCGCCGGTTCTCCTCGGCTCCCGGTCGAATCCGGAGTTCGACTGGACCCCGACCGAGACCGGGGACATCGACCTCGACGGCTTCGAGCGTCGCGTGTTCCACGTGCCCGCACCCGAGTCCGATACCGTCGAGCTCATCCCCGGAGAACCGGGCGTCGTGTTCCTGCACACGCGCACCTGGGAAGGCGGGTTCTCGCAGCCGACGTCCGCGCCCATCCAGCGCATCGACGTCCGCCGCGGCCCGCGCTCGCTCGATCCGGTGGTCTCGGACGCCGACGGGTTTCACGTGTCGGCGGACGGTCAATCGATCGTCTACGTCGACGGCGGCGTGTATCGGGTCGCCCCGACGCAGCGCCCGAAGCGAGCCCGGCAGATCGATCTCGCGGCCCTCGAAGTCCAGGTCGATCCTGCATCCGAGTGGCGGCAGATGTTCGCGGAGTCGGTGCGTATCCTTCGCGATCACTTCTACGACCCGGGATTCCACGGCCTCGACATCGACTGGCTCGCCTCGCACTACGCCGAGTATCTGCCTTCGATCACGAGGCGCTCGGATCTGAACGAGCTGATCCGCCTCGCGCTCGGGCAGGTTTCGGTCAGTCACCTCGGTGTGCGCGGCGGCGATGAGCGAGGCCCGGGCGGCGCGCCGGCTCGCATCGGTCTTCTGGGTGCCGACTACGTCATCGAGAACGGCCGCTACCGGATCTCGAAGATCTATCGATCCGGCCGCTTCACGTCGACCAACCTGCTGCTGAGGGCACCGCTCGATCAGCCGGGCGTGGACGTGCGCGAGGGCGACTACCTCCTCGCGGTGAACGGCGAGCCGATCACGATCGACCGCAACCTGTATGCGCAGATGCGCGGGATGGCCTTCCGCCCCGTCGAGATCACGGTCGCCGACCGCCCCGACGGCGAGGCCCGAACCTACCGCGTTACGCCGTACAGCGGCGAGAACTCCCTGCGGCACGCGAACTGGGTCGCCACGAACCGCAAGCGTGTCTCCGAGATGTCGGGCGGGCGCGTCGGGTACGTGTACGTCCCGGACCACGGCCGCGACGGGTGCACCGCGTTCCTGAGCGAAGTGCTCGGCCAGCAGCACAAGAGCGCGCTCGTCATCGACCAGCGCTTCAGCCCGGGGGGCATCACCCCCGACTTCCTGATCGAGATGTTGAAGCGCGACCCGATCTACGGCTACGTCTATCGCAACGGACAGGACTTCGTCGTCCCGCCCCATGGCTTCGAACGACCGACGGCGCTGATCATCAACGAACAGAACGGTTCCGCCGCCGAGACCTTCGCGCTGATGTACGAATGCTCGAAGCTCGGACCGATCGTCGGCAAGCGAACGTTCGGAGGCGGCATCGGTCCGGCGCTCTTCACCCAGCGCCTCGTCGATTTCGGACGGATCCAGGTGCCGTGCCGCGGCGCCTACAATCCTTCGGGTGTGTGGGGCATCGAGAACGACGGCATCGCCCCGACGATCGACGTCGAGGTCACCCCTGCCGACTGGCGCGCCGGCCGGCGGCCCCAGCTCGAGGCCGCAGTCCGCGCCGTGATGCAGCAGGCGGGCGGCGAGAGCTCGGCGCCCTTCCAGCCGCCGCCGTTCCCGCGGCATCCGACGGGCATGTAGTCGTCAACGCAGTCACGAAGAGATCGAGCCGGAGTCGAGGGCGTCAGGCGCCTGCGGCTTCGGCTCGCTCAGCCTTACCTCGGCTTTGATTCTCGCCGGCCTCTTGCCCCTCCCCCGCATCCACATCCGCGTAATGCACTCGCGACACCCGTACGGCCCGGCCCGGGAAGACCTCCGCCGCAAGCTCACGAATCTGGCGTGCCGCTTCCTCGAGTCGGCGTGCCTCGTCCTCGTCGAGATCGTAGATGCCGCTCTTGGGCTCCGTCTCGTACTGGAGGATCTCGCAGTCGAACTTGCCCTTCGACATCGTGAGGACGACCACGACATCGGGATTGGGCGTATACGTGAACGTGAGGTTCTCGGTGTGGCCCGTCCAGGGCACGAGGCCGAAGGAATCGCTCGCGTTGAGGAGCTCGAAGTCGAGGCTCTCGAGTCGCTCGGTGAAGCGGGATGCAGCCGCGGCGAGATCGTCATGGGTCGAGACGAGACGGCCCTTCCCCGCATCCACCCCCGCGCCGGCCTCCACGACCGAGACCCTGCGCTGGCTTCGGAGCAGGCTCGTCGGCGGGCATCCCGCCAGAAAAGGCACGAGGAGCACGAGCACCGCACAGGCTCGAATCCGCATGTTCACCTCGAAATCAGGGGCCCCCGTATTCGACGCGTTCGACGGGCCACGATACCACAGCCGGCACTCGTTGGCCGCGTCCCCTAGCTTGGGGTACTCTTCATACATGAAACCCTCCCTTCCCCCCCTCTCGCTCCTGCTCCTGGCCATTCTCGGCGTCGCCTGCACCGGCGGAAGCCGCGGCAACCTGACGGCCCGGAACACCGAGCAGGCCGTGGCCCCCGGCGTCGAAATCGTCGTGCGGGGAGCGTGGATCGCCTATCTGGCCGACGAATCGACCACCGGACCGGGCGGAACCGACCTGAACGGGGATGGCGACCGGATCGACTCGATCGCCACCGTCGTCAGCAATCGGGGCCGCCAGGACGTGCTCAACGTCGCGGCGCTGCAGATGCTCCTCGTGCAGGAGGAAGCCTACGCCGTCGTGGACGAAAGCCGCGACGAGCGAGACTGGAACGGGGACGGCGACGAAGACGATCGCGTGCTGCTGCACTGGTCGCAGGCCACCGAGGTCGTCGCGTTCGTCGACACCATCGATGCGCGAAGCCCCGAGCCGGCCGTCGCGAGCGCCAACCGCGTCTACTACGCTTCCGACGCGGGCCCCGGTACCGGATCGACGAGCCTTCGCTACGTGCGACCCGAGGCCCCTCTCACGCCCGTCGAGATCTCGGAAGCCGACGGTCGCTCACTCGAGCCGGGGATCCTCGGGATCGATGAAGAGCTCCTCTTCGTGCACATCAACGAGAACCGCGAAGCGATCGACCTGAACGACGACGGCGACACCGAGGACGCGGTCGTGATCGCACTCCTCGATACGACGAATGCCCAGGCCGCCCTGCGCGTCACGGGGCTCGCGGCACGCAACACCGCCGTCCCGCTGCGGGCTCGCACGATCGATCCGCAACAGCCGGACTGGCTCGTCGGATTCCTCGCGTTCGAGGGCGCCGATGCCACCCTCACCGGAGGCGGCTTCAACGACCCCTCGCTGTTCTCGCCCGTGTGGCAACCGCCTCAGTGCGCGCCCGACACCGACCTCGACGACGACGTCCTCTTCTATCTCTACTTCCGGAGCTGGGACGCCAACCCGATCGCGAATCCGCCCGTGAACACCGGCCTCGCCGGAACGGATCGAATCGTCACGACCGAGGCCGAGGACGACGACGACATCGAGCGCTGCTACATCGGTACGGTTCAGCCCGAAGCCGATCAGGGCTGCGATCTGAACGAGGACGGGGATCGCACCGACTTCGTCGCACGATTCACCGAGGCCGCCGAACCGATCCTTCCGCCGATCGACTCGACGCTGATGCTCCCCGTCGCGAACCTTCCCGGCGGAACCGACGGTTTCGCGGAGCTCGACCTCGCGTTCGCTGCCGCGGCGAGCGAGCAAGGCCTGCGCGAAGACCTTAACAACGACGGCGACTTCCGCGACGACTTCCTGGCGTGGATCGAGCCCGCTCGCGGCAACGGCGCGTTCTGGCGATTCCGGTTCGGCTTCGACCCCGACTTCCGCATCGCGCTCGACTGGCTCGGCGAGGACCCGAAGCGAGAGTTCCTGTCGGTCGGCACTCTCGAGGAAGAGAACGGCCCGTTCACGGATGGCGACGACGACGCGATCGACACCTTCCCGACCTTCCTCACGTTCAATCGTTCCGAGACCGACCTCGAGGTCCGTCCGACGCCGATCGCGATCCACGCCGACAACGGCGGCATCGTGATCTTCGACGACTACGGCTTCTACCGCGTCGACGAGCGTGCCGACAACCGCGACTGGAACGACGATGGCGACCTCGGCGACATGGTGCTCTTCCGCACGAACCTGAACACCGGAACTCGCAGCTACCTCAGCGTGCTGAACGCCGTGTCTCGCCCCGCCGTCGCACGGAGCGACCTCCCCGGCGACGAGCAGACGATCGCCTTCGTCGTGAGCGAATCCATGGCGGATCGCGACTTCAACGACGACGGCGACAAGAACGACTGGGTCGTCCGCCACTCCCGATTCTGAGCCCGCCGAGCGAGTCGAAGCCGATCATCGCGTCGCGGGATCCCGGCCTTCGGCGACGTCGGCCGCCACATGTTTCTGCAGGGCAGGGAAGAACCGCTCGAAGTCCTCGGAATACGCGTCGTAGTCCGCGCGGAGCGCCTCCACCGCACGATCCATTCCCGAATCGAAGCGCGTGCGTCGATCGAGCCCCTTCAGCACCTGATCGATCCCCGGCAGCGTCGCGTAACGCGGCAGGATGTTCTCGTACGTCATGTAGTCGAGGAACCGGCGCGATGCCTCGGGAAGATCGTCTCGCCGCCGTTGGAGCAGCGCGTACACTCGATCCGCGAACGCCTGGATCGGCTCCGCGTGGTAGCGGTCGAACCGCAGGGCGAGGAAGTGGTCGTAGAAGACGTCCACCACCACGCCCGCAAACTTCCCGACCGCGGATCGAAGCCTCTCGCGACTCTGGCGCACGACGGGATGCTCGTCCGTGAACGAATCGATCCGCCGATGCAGCCGGATCCCCCGGCGAATCCCTTCGGCGAACTCCTCCGGACGCCGCCCCTTCAGCCCGTCGGCGATGTAATTGCCGACGAGCGTATCGGGGTCGTCGCCCGACAGCACCAGATGCGCGAGATAGTTCATGCCATGGGTTGGATCAGAGCTTCGCGAACGCCAGCGCGGCCAGCTTCTTCGCGATCTCGAGCCGCTGCGCCTTCTCGATCGGCCCCGCGACGGCGATGCGAAGCATCTTTCCCTTGCCCTTGTGGGCGGTCGCGAGTCGGTTCGTCATCGGGTTCCAGACCGCCTCCGAGCCCACGCCCTCGACTTCCACCACGCCGTCGAACGATCGATCGGAGGTCAGGTCGGTCGACGCGATCGAGGAGATCTCGACCGGCGGCGGACCATTCGGGATCGCGTAGGAACAGGTGGACGCGATTCCCCAGTTGCCCTGTCGGAAGACCTCCGAGATCGTCATCCCGATCACGCCCTCCACCTCTTCCTTCGGGACGGCACACGCATCGTTGTCGTTCGGCGGCGTTCCGGCTTCGGGATCGTCCTCTTCCCCGTTCGTGACGTCATCCAGCTCGGCCACGGGCGGGGCGCCCGTATCTTTGCCCTCGGCCGGATCCTTCTTCTTGCACCCGAAGGCGAAGGAAAGCGCGAGGATGAACGACAACGCGAGAAGCATTCGTACTGCGACGGGATGAAGCTGCATGGGAGTCCTCCCTCGTGAAGGAAACAACGAGATGCCCGGTCCGGCGTGCGTGAGCGTACCAAGATGGACGGCGGAGATCTCCCCCCTCGGCGGAACACCCTCTCGCATTCGGCGTTCCCTACTGAGGACCGGGCGACGCCGCGCGCTGCTGGATCTTCTCGCGCCACTCCGCCGCCGCGCCGTCGTGCCCGCCGTCGGGATCGGCCTTGTGCAACGCGTCGTACACGGCGGCGATGCTCTGCATCACGAACACCACGAAGCGATCCGGCGCCGCCTTGGACGCCGAAGCCACGTCGTACGCCGCAAGCAGCATATCCTCGGCTTCGTCGAGCTGGCCGAGTCCGAGAAGCGTTCGGCCGAGGCCCGCGCGCGAGAGCGCGATCAGGACATGTGACGGGCCGAGCGCCTTCCGGCGAATGTCGAGCGCCTCGCGGAACATGGGCTCCGCCCCGGCGAAGTCTCCCCGCGCCTGAAGCAGCATCGCGAAGTTGTTCGCGGTCGTGGCGACATCCGGATGCTCGGGGCCGAGCAGCCGCCGCCGCAACGCGAGCGCCTGGCGATAGAGCTCCTCCGAAGCGTCGTAGTCGTGGGTGTCCTTCTTGAAAACCGCGAAGTTGTTCAGGGCCAGCGCGACCTCGGGGTGTTCCTCTCCGTAGGCCGCACGCTTGATCTCGAGCGCTTCGCGGTAGAGCGACCCGGCCTCCTCGACCTCGGCCTTCTGGTGCAAGACGAGCGCGAGCTCGTTCATGTCCTTCGCGATCGCGGGGTCTCTCGGCGAGAGCAGCTCCTGACGAATCTCGAGCGACTGCCGCAGCATCTCCTCGGCGAGATCCAGTCGACGAAGCGTCTTGTGCAACGCCGCGAGGTTGCTGAGGCTCCTGGCCACTTCCATGCTCTTCTCGCCGAACAGGCGGGTCCGGATCGCGAGCGACTTCTCGTGACACTCCTGCGCCCGCTCGTACTCTCCGATGCGCCGCAGCGTGACGGCGATGTTGTTCAGGCTCCCCGCGACCTGCTCGTGCTCTTCCCCGAGCACTTCACGCCGGATCTCGTAGGCCGCCTCGTACGTCGTGAGTGCTTCCTCGTGCTTACCTCGCGCCGCGAGCACGACGGCGAGGTTGTTCTGGCTCTCGCCGATCAGCGCGCGATCGACCCCGGGAATCGTCTCCCACAGCGCGAGGGCGCGGCGGCTCAGCTCCTCCGCACGCTCGAGTCGGCCGAGGTTCAGGTACGCGGACGCGACGGTATCGAGGAGGCGCGCGCGGACCTTCGGCTGATCGGCGAATCGTTCGTCGATCGCCTTCTGCGAGGGGGCGAGGACGCTCACGTCCATCATCTCGCGCGCGATGTCCGCCGGGTTCGCAGGACCGATCGCGATGTCGAGCTCCGCAAGCGCCGCCTCGAGCTCTTCGGGCGTCCGGCGCCGGGTCTCGCCGGTTCCTTCGTCGACGATCCAGCTGCGCTCGAGGCCGGCCCGAACCTGTTGCCGGAGCTCCTCGAGGATCTCTCGCCCCATCGCCTCGCCGTCGAAGCCGAGCAGCATGGACGCCTGGAAGTCGGCGACCTCGCCCGTCTCGCGCTCGCGATCGCGCGCGTCCTTCGCGTTCGCGTCGGCGAGATCCCGCTGCTCGGCCTCCCGCAGCGCGAAGGTCGTCGTTCCGATGAGACCCGCCACCACCGCAATGGCCACCAGCACCGCCGCCGTGACGGCCCCGCGGTACCGCTGCACGAACTTCCGCATGCGATAGCCGGCCGTCGGCGGGCCCGCGAGCACGGGCTCGTGCGCGAGATGACGGTCGAGATCCGCCGCCAGGCCGCTCGCCGATTCGTACCGTCTCGAGCGGTCCTTCTCGAGCGACTTCATGATGATCCAGTCGAGGTCGCCGCGCAGGAAGCGACCGAGCCGCGTAGGCTCGACACCGCGGGCCCGCGCCACGCCTTCGATCACGTCGCCGAGCTCCGTCATCCTCGTGCTCGGACGCTTCGGCTCTTCCTCGCGGAGCACCCGGAGGATCTCACCGAGCGATCCCTCGCGCAGCGTATCCGCGAACGGGGTCGTCCCGGTGAGCAGCTCGTACAGGAGCACGCCGAGGCTGTAGATGTCGCTACGCGTATCGAGGTCGGCCACGCTCGCGAGCTCGGCCTGCTCCGGAGACATGTACGCCGGCGTCCCGATGAACTGCCCCACCTCGGTGAAGAGCGTGCCGTCCGTCAGGCTGCAGTCGGTGGCCTTCGCGATTCCGAAATCGATGACCTTGGGAACGGGCTTCCCGTCCACGGTCGCGACGAGGATGTTCGACGGTTTCAGGTCGCGATGGATGATTCCCTTCTGGTGCGCGTGATGCACGGCCTGGCAGACGTTCACGAAGAGCGCGATCCGGTCGCGGAGCGTCAGCGTGTTCTCGTCGCAGAACGTCGTGATGGGAACGCCGTGCACGAGCTCCATGACGAAGTACGGGCGACCGCTCTCGGTGGCGCCGCCGTCGAGGACGCGTGCGATGCCCGGATGCTCCATCAACGCGAGAGCGTGACGCTCGGCTTCGAAGCGCGCGACGACCTGCTTCGTATCCATCCCGAGCTTCAGGATCTTCAGCGCGACGTCGCGACGAACGGGCTCTTCCTGGCGCGCCCGGTAGACGTGTCCGAAACCCCCTTCGCCGAGCGGCTCGAGAATCTCGTAGGGCCCGATGATCTTCGGCGCCTCGGCGATCGGGGCTCCGGTTCGGGCCGGCCCCGCGACGACCTCCTCGTGCACTCGCCCGAGACGCTCGAGCCGCGAAGCGCCTTCGCCCGCGCCGATCTGGTCGTGCTCCTCGAGCAGCGCCTCGACCTCGCGGCGCACTTCCGGGTCCGCACAGTTCTCATCGAGGAACGGTCCGCGAGCGTCGATCGAAAGCTCGGCCGCCCGCTCGAAGATTTGCTCGATGAGTCGGAATTGTTCGGGAGTCGTCACCTTCGAATCGCCTTTCTGATCGAGGCTCGGCTGCTGCAAAGCCCGTTCGAGTCGGCTCGCGCGGACGAGGCCATGCCGTCGCAAGCCCTTGGCTCCGTTGCAGTCGAACGCGCCATTGTAACGGCGGCTCCCCGTCCCGACCACCCCGGCCGTTCGCTGCGGCCCGCCCGGATTGCGCCGTGTCGCGGCCGCGGCCGGCCCCTCCCGAACGCATCCGAGCATTCGCTACAATCACGCCCATTCGAAACCATCGAGGTAGCGCCCCGCCGGACGGCGCTCCTTCGCCGCCGAATCGACGAACCCCCAGGAGACGATCGCCGTGCCGACCTTCCTCTCCCCGAGAAATCGCACCACCGGGATCCCTGTCCCCCGACGCCGAGACCCCCGACGTCGAGCCGCGTGGATGACCCGCCTCGGACTCGTACTGTGCGCCGGCATCCTGGCCGTCGGATGCAGCCATCCGAAACGCCGCCCGGCCGAGCCCTCCGACCCGACCGCCGTGATGCCCATCGGATTCGACGGCGTGCGCGCCATCGACGGCACCTACTCGCCCGCCTTCCAGGCGACGTTCACCGAGGGTCTCCGCCGACGACACGAGCTCTGGAAAGCGAACGGCTCCGAGGGCAAGTTCCCGTTCCGGATGCTGACACTCAGCTCCGGCGGCGCGAACGGCGTCTTCGGTGCGGGGCTGCTCTGCGGGTGGACCGAATCCGGCGAGCGTCCCGAGTTCGACGCGGTCACCGGAGTGAGCGTGGGCGCCCTCCTCGCCCCGTTCGCGTTCCTCGGATCCGACTACGACACACGACTCGTCGACGTCTTCCGCGAGATGGAGGCGAGCGACATCCATCGAAAGAAATGGTTCCTCGCGCCGCTCTACGACGAGTCGATCATGCACTCCGATCCGCTGTGGCGGCTCATCGTCCGTGAGGTCGACGAAGAGATGCTCATCGCCCTGGCGGACGCGCACGCGGAAGGACGTCGGTTGTACGTCGGAACCACGAACCTCGACTCGGGCGTATTCGTGATCTGGGACATCGGCGCGATCGCGACCCGCGGGGGCAAGACGGCGCTCGACCTGACGCGTCGCGTTTTGAGGGCTTCGGCGGCGATCCCCCTCGCCTACGACCCTGTGCTCTTCCGCGTCGAGGACGAAGCCGGTGTCGAGACCGAAGAGCTCCACGTCGACGGCGCGGTCGTCCGGCCTCTGTTCCTGCCGATCCAGACCTTCGACGGTTGGCGCGCCGCACGCGACGCGGGATTCCGATGGGCGGAGACGGCGACGAGCCTCTACGTGGTTTGCAACGGTTCCCTGTGTTCGCAGTGGCAGCCGGTGCAACGCGACGCGCTCAACATCGCCGAGAAGGCCGTCTCGACCATGGTCTACAAGATGGTCGGTGACGACGTCGTGAACCTGTACATCCTCACGCGGACCTGGGACGCCACGTTCTCATTCGCATACATCCCGGTCGGCTACGAGATGCCTTCCACCCTCGCGTTCAAATCCGAGGACTCGATCGGCCTGTTCGAGTGCGCCCGTAGCCGAGCCGCCGACGGCACCGTCTGGGAGCAGGATCTCCCGGGCTTCCTCGGCGCGTCCGAGCTCCACTGGATCCCCTCGATCATCGAGGCGCGGGAAGCCGCCGCTCCCGCGAAGTAAGCCTTTATCCGCAAGAGCCTTGCGCGACGCCCCCGGCTCCCGTTCAAGAAAAGGCGAGATTCTCGGGAAGCGATTCGGGCCGGCCCGCTCGAAAGGGGTGAAAGGAGTCCCACGATGTCGACCTTGAACCTCGAGATGTACGAAGCCGCGTACGAGCGCGTGGAACGCAAGCTTCACCTTGAACGGGATTGGGGCCGGCTCGAAGCCCGGATCCGCCGCCGGCTGCGTCGACCGTGGATCGAGCTCGTGCAGACCCTCGGCTTCATCCTCGTCTGCTTGACGCTCGGCCTCCTCGGCCTTCCTCAAGGGTGGCTGCTCGCCGCAGGACTGTCGCTCGCCGTCCTGCCGAATCGCTTCGCGCGAATCCGCCAGCGCAAGGAGGCCCTGGCCGCCGTCGAGTCGAGCACCGACGTGCAGGTCCTCGTCCACGATGAAGCGAAGAAGCGCATGGGCGGTGCGTTCACCCGCGCGCTGTTCTTCGCCGTGATCGGGCTCCTGTACATCGCGGTCGGTATCCTCGCCGCGGTCCTCGGCAAGACGCCCTGGCCCGGCCTCGCAGCCGGATCGATCCTCCTCGTCTCGAGCGCCGTGATCCTCCTCGTCTTCTTCCCACGCGCGGCACGCGAGTGCGAATCCCTCGAGACGAAGAAGAGCTACGACGCCGACCCGAGCGATCGCGAGAGCAACACCGATGCATGAGGACGACGCGGAGCTGCTCGGCCGGTTGCGAAGCTCCGACGCCGCGATCCGCCACGCGGCCGAGCACGAGCTTTTCGAGAGCCACCGCACGTCCGTCGATCGCTTGATGCGACGCATGCTCGGACACGACCGGGACGACTGCGTTCAGGAGGCGTTCTTCGACATCTACCGCGGGCTCGCCGGCTTCCGGGGGAGCTCGCGACTCTCGACCTGGATCTACCGCGTCACCCTGCGCCGGGCCTGGAAGTGCCTGGCCGCGAAGTCCCGCCACGAGCGTGGACGGGACACCGACCCGAGAATCGAGGAGGCCCTCGACCCGAAGGCCGCCTCCGATGTCAGCGAGACCCTCGCCGGCGACGAGCTCGCCCGACGGTTCTCCGCCGCTCTGCAACAGCTCGACCTCGAGCAGCGCTCGGTCATGGCGCTCTCGGCTCTCGACGGCCTCGGCCCCGCCGAGATCGCGGAAGTGCTCGGCGTCGCGATCGGCACCGTACACTCACGCATGTCCCGCGCGCGGGCCCGGCTGCGGGACCTCCTCGGCCTCGAATCGGATTGACGACGTTTCGAGCCCGTCTCGAAGGGGTGACAGTCGCTTGCAAACGGCCGTTTCTGGGGTACTCTTCCGGGTTCACTGCCCGTCCGTCTAGTCCCTCCCCCTGCCAGACGGATCGATTCCGGGCGTCCCCACGCCCGTTCCGTGCCTTCTCGGATCCGATCCATGACTCCAGATGCTCTTCGGGGCGTCCCGGGTCGAGCGGAGCGTACGCTCCCGTCTCGGCGCCTTCTCATCGTGACCTGCGTGATCTGGGCTACCCTCGTGACCGGGTGGCTTGGAGCGCTGCTCGTCTACGAATCGACTCCCGCGGACGCCGCACTGCGCCCGGCCGAGACCTGGCCGGACGAGCTGCCCTTCGCGCGCAACGAGGGCGGCCCGACCTGGGTCCTGGCCTTGCATCCGCGGTGCCCGTGCTCGAACGCCACGCTCGAGGAGCTCAACCGCGCTCTCACCGAGTGCCCCGCGAGCCTGAAGGGACACGTCCTCGTCTACCGCCCCGCGGACGCGAACGGCGACTGGACGCAGACCCGCCTCTGGCGATACGCCGAATCGCTTCCCGACGTCACGATGCACATCGATCCCGAGGGCGCACTCGCGCGCCGCTTCGGGGTCAGCACGTCGGGACACGTCCTGCTCTTCGATCGCGCCGGCAAGCTCGCGTACGAGGGTGGGCTCACCGCCTCGCGCGGGCATGTGGGACAGAACCACGGTCGTGAAGCCCTCGTCGCATCCTGGGCGGAGCTCGAGCCCGAGCCCGAGCGCCGCACCTTCCCCGTCTTCGGCTGCCCCATCACCAACGAGAACGAATGCGCCGAGTAGCCACGCCGAGCCCGAGCTCGAGCGCCGTCGACCGTCGCGCTCGTGAGCTCTTCGATCAGGACATGCGCCGGAGCCACGCGCACACCGACCGCATCTTCGCGTTCCTCATGGTCGGTCAGTGGGTCGCGTCGATCCTGTTCGCGGTGGTCGTCTCTCCGCGCACGTGGCTCGGATCCGAATCGCATCTCCACATCCACGTGTGGTCGTCGATCTTCCTCGGCGGCGCGCTCGCGGCCTACCCGACGTTTCTCGCGCTCCGGTATCCGGGCAAGACGCTGACGCGGCACGTCATCGCGATCTCGCAGATGCTGTTCTCCGCTCTTCTCATCCATCTGACGGGCGGTCGGATCGAGACCCACTTCCACGTGTTCGGGTCGCTGGCCTTCCTCGCTTTCTACCGCGACTGGAAGGTGCTCCTGACCGCGACCATCGTCGTGGCCGGGGATCACTTCCTCCGCGGAGTCTTCTGGCCGCAATCGGTATTCGGCGTCGTTCTCGCGAGTCCGTGGCGATGGGTGGAGCACGCCGCCTGGGTCGTGTTCGAGAACGTCTTCCTCCTGCGATCCTGCCTGCGAGGCGTGCAGGAGATGAAGGACGTGGCTTACCGGCAGGCCGAGCTCGAGTGCACGAAGCAATCCGTCGAAGAGCAGGTGGCCGAGCGAACGCGCGAGCTGGAAGAACGGACGATCGAGCTGCAGGAAGCCCGCGACCGCGCGCAGGATGCGAACCGCTACAAGAGCCATTTCCTCGCGACGATGAGTCACGAGATCCGGACCCCGATGAACGGCGTCATCGGTATGACCGAGCTCCTGCTCGACTCGGGGCTCTCCGACGAGCAGGAAGAGTACGCGTCGGTCGTGCGTACGTCCGCCGAATCGCTTCTGGTCATCATCAACGAAATCCTCGACTTCACGAAGATCGAGAAAGGCGAGATCGAGCTACACCCCGAGGACTTCGACGTGCACCGCGTCGTCGCCGAAGCCTGCGACATCGTCGCGGAACGCGCTTCGGAGAAGAACCTCGAGCTGATCGGGCAGGTCGACCGAGATGTGCCCGGCTGGCTACACGGCGATGCCAACCGCATCCGACAGGTCGTACTGAACCTGCTCGGGAACGCCGTGAAGTTCACCGATGCCGGCGACATCGTCCTCACGGTATCGAGCGTATCCGCGGCGGACGACCCGTGCCCTCGGATCCGCGTCAGCGTGGAAGACACCGGAATCGGGATCCCCGAGTCCAAGCTCACGACGCTCTTCGAGCCCTTCACGCAAGTGGACGGTTCGACGAGTCGACGATACGAAGGCACCGGCCTTGGCCTGTCGATCACACGAAGGCTGGTCGAACGGATGGGCGGGTGCGTCGGCGTCGAGAGCGCTCCGGATGCCGGCAGCACGTTCTGGTTCGAGATCCCGCTCGAGCCCGCGACGAGCCCCCGCGAATCGCTGTCCGCCGATTGCCTGGCCGGCAAGCGCATCCTCGCCGTCAGCCACAGTGCGCGGACGATCGCGACGATTGCGCGCCTGCTCACGCAGTACGACGCGCATGTCGAGGTCGCGACCGACGCATCCGGCGCGCGAGAGCTTCTCGGAGCTCCCTCGACCGAGCGCTTCGACGCCGTGATCCTGGATCTCCTGCTCCCCGACGCCGACGGGTACCAGCTCGGCCGAAGCCTCCACGAGGCGGGAGGCCGCGCCGTTCCCCATCAGATCCTGCTGACACCGATGGGAACCGTGCTGCATCGGGACCAGCTCCGCGACGGCGGCTTCGTCGCGAGCGTGCATCGGCCGATCCGCCAGGCGAACCTGCTGCGCGCACTCGTACGGATCGCGGGCGGCGAGGCTCCGTCACCGGACTCGACGAGCTTCCATCCCGGCCCGAGACGCGAGGTGCCGCGCTCGAGGATTCTCGTCGTCGAGGATCACGGCATCAATCGCGTGGTCGCGCGCCGTATCCTGGAGAACCTCGGCCACGAGATCGACCTCGCCGAGGACGGGCTTGCCGCCATCGAGGCCGTCGAGACGAAGGCGTACGACCTCGTGCTCATGGACTGCCACATGCCGACCCCCGACGGATACGCGGCCACCGCCGCCATCCGCGCGCGGGAGCAAGGGTCCGAGCGACGCAACGGGATCCTCGCCACGA
>CAZQZX010000181.1:0-14743 GCA_964597885.1 uncultured Planctomycetota bacterium | reverse complement strand
GTGATGCCTCCTTCGACCAGGCTCCCACAGAGCTCGACGCGATCGGCGCCTCCCTCGCGCGCGGCGATCGCCCCGGCGAACGAATCGATGCAGATCTCGACGTGGACCCGGCTCATGCCGCGCGCCTCCTCACGAGTACACCGATCGAGGAGCCCATTCGCCGGCTCCGCCGTCCAGGAGCGAGAAGACGTGCCACGCTCCGCAGAACGGATCGCCGGGACCGAAGTCCGCGTGGGCGATGCGCGTCAGGGAGCCGTCGTCATCCTTGCGGAACGTCGAGACGCCGGGAGCAGGGCGCATCTTGCCGTCGCTGCGCTCGCGCAGGAATCCCATGTCCTCGGTGAATCCCGAGTCGCCGTTCGAGAGCATGCGGAACTTCCAGCCGCGCTGCTCGGCGAACGCGGCCTGCGTGACCGGTGAGTCGGGGGAGACGAGCACGAACGCCGCGCGGTTCTCGAGATGCGAGACGATGCCGTTGAAGCCGTCCGCCCACAGCGTGCAGTAGGGGCAGCTCGACCCCATGTTGTGGATGACGATGAGGTCGCGGTGCTCGCCGAAGACTTCCGACAGTCGCACGCGGGCTCCGGCCGGGCCTCGCAGCGTGTAGTCCTCGAGGGGCATGGGTGGGGCCTCGCGACGCAGGCGCGCCAGCTCGGCTTGCTTCTCGTGGATCTCGCGCTCGAGATCGGCGATCTTTCGGTCTTCAGCGGATTCGGTCATGCGAACAGCTCTCCACGGGGTTTCCCGGCGTGGCGAGTATAGCAGGCGGTTCCGGTTGCCTCCCCGGGGCGGGCGGGATACTCTGAAGGCTCTCAATGGAGGGCGGTTCCTCATGTCATTGATCGTACTGCTACGCCGGTTCATCCAGATTCTCAGGGCGGATACGGCTCCGCATCAAGTCGGGCTCGGGCTGGCTCTCGGCGTTCTCGTCGGGCTGCCGCCGTTCGGTGCCGCGACACTCGCGTTCGTCGGGCTCTTCCTGATCTTCAACGCGAACCTCGGTGCGTTCCTCGCCGGGGCGGTGATCGCGAAGATCCTCGGCTTCGTGCTCGCGTCCACATTCGAGATGCTCGGAAGCGTGCTTCTCGAGATGGGGGCGCTCCAGGGATTCTGGACGTGGCTGCTGAATCTCCCGGGGCTCGCCATCTGCGGCTTCGACCTCTACCAGAGGCTCGGGGCGACGGTTGTGGCGCTCCTCGTCGGCGTGCTCCTGTACCTCGTGAGCCTCCGTGTCGTGACCCCGATCCGGCTCGCGCTCGCCAAGAAGATCGAAGGATCGCCGCGGCTGAAGAAGATGTCCGAATCGGGGCCGCTCGGTCTCGTGCTGCGGCTCTTCTTCGGCAAGCAGAAGCACAAGCTCGACGAGATCGAGGGTGGCGGCTGGATTCGCAAGGGATTCGTGGTGCCGCTGGTCGTCGGCGTGCTCGGCTTCTCGGTGTTCTGGTGGCTCGGCGGTGCCGGCGTCACCAAGCAGGCGATCCAGTGGCTCGCGAGCACCGCGAGCGGCAAGGACGTGAACCTCGGTTCGGCGCGGCTGTCGTTCCTCGGCGGCTCGCTCGGCATCGGCGATGTCGACGTCCTCGAACCGAAGCCGGCCGACGATCCCCGCATCGCCGAGGGGCAGACGCTCGTGTTCGACGTGAACCCGTGGGCGGTGTTCGGGCGGCGTGTCGTCGTCGACGAGCTCGCGGTCGAGAACCTGAAGTACTTCGCGGGGACGCGCGCCGAGGGCGATCCGCCTCCCGAGGATCCGCCGGAGCCGCCGAAGGGGTCCGAAGGCAAGCCCGTCGGCGTCCTCGACGTTTGGGAATGGGTCGAGGCGCATCAGCGCGAAGTCGAGTGGGTGCTCGAGAAGCTCGACGGCATGGTCTCGAAGGATCGGTCGCCCGGCGAGCCGGGTCCCGAGTCGGAAGATGAGGCCGCGAAGAAGGGCCTCGGCGGCCGAGCCGAGTACGTCTACGGCACGCGCAGCAAGCCTCTGCTCGTGGCGCGCGAAGCGGCCGTGCGCAACCTGCTCTTCGACTGGCGAGACACCAAGGGGCCGCTGACCCCGCTCGAGCGGCTCGACCTGTCGCTGACCGGCGTGAGCTCGCACCCGACGCTCCACAGCGCTCCGATCGTGTTCAACGCGGACGGGCTGTACGGCGGAAACCAGCTGACGCTCGAGGGCACCCTCGACGGCCGCGAGGAATCGACCGACGGTCACACGACCAAGATCGGTCTCGTCGTGCCCTCGTTCGGAGGCGGGACGTCGCTGTTCGACGGGAGCGATCTCAATCTGTCGCTCGATCTCGGTTTCGACCGAGGGACGAGCGCGTTGTCGCGAGCGCTCGTGAGCGGCACGTTCCAGGGCAAGGCTCTCGGCGACGTCCGGTTCTCGCTCTCCGGCGTGGGCGCGCGCACGCTCGAGCTCGACCTGACGGGCATGAACCTCGCCGGCGGTTCCGTCCGCAAGCCGAAGACGCTCGGCCTGGACGGTGGGTCGGCCGATCTGAGCATTCGCCTCGGGCTCGACGGCGGTGCGCTCGACGGCGCGATCGACCTGGTGGCGCGCGACCTCGCGCTGAGCCCCGGAAGCATGAAGGAGGTCGCGGGACTTCGGGCCTCGGATCTGTGCACGGCACTCAACCGGCTGACGTCCGAGAAGCCGCTCTCGCTCACCCTCCTGGTCGGGGGGACGACTTCCGGTCCGAAGCTGCGGATCGACGATACCGAGCTCGCCACGCTGCTGACGCAGGTTCGCGACGGCCTCGTCCTCGCCGGAAAGCAGGCCCTCGCGGACGAGGTGAACACGCGGCTCGCCCCGATGCAGGATCTGGTGGGCGACACGAACCAGAAGGTGAACAAGCGCCTCGAAAACGTGACGAAGGACCCCTCGAAGATTCTCGAGACGAATCCCGATTCGCTCGAACGCACGGGGCGGCGTC
Source organism: uncultured Planctomycetota bacterium (assembly GCA_964597885.1). Classification (GTDB taxonomy): domain Bacteria; phylum Planctomycetota; class JACOTG01; order JACOTG01; family JAUIME01; genus CAZQZX01. The sequence goes on along the minus strand of CAZQZX010000181.1, from coordinate 11,816 downwards.
TCGGCAACCAGCTCGAGAAGTCGTTCGGCGGCCTGTTTGGCGGCAAGGACGACGACGAAGACGAGAAGAAGAAGAACAAAAACAAGAACAAGAGCGGCAACAAGAACAACAACAAGAAGAAGAAGGGCGCGCAGCCCAAGAAGAAGGACAACAACCCACCGAAGGGCGGCGGGTCACCCTAGGGACTCGAGGCGGGGCGTCATGGCCTGGCAGGGAATCTGGTTCGAGGCGGAAGCGCGGGACGGCGGTGCGAGGGACCCCGACCTGCTCGAGGTGCTGATGCCGCCGATCACGTATCCGTACGCGCATGCCTTCGTGAATGCGGAGACCGAGCGCGTCCGCGAAGCGCGTGACCCGGGGACGATCTTCAAGGACGGCGAGTACCACCGCGTCTACTACTCGCTGTCGCACGGCGGTCACGAGACCGGACTCGACGAGCAGGGCTGTCGCATCCTGCGCTGGCTGTTCGAGAACTTCGACCCCGACCGCCCCGATTGCCTGGCGGCGCGCTTCAGCGAGATCCCGGTCGTGCTGCACGATCCGGATCCGGCGCGAGCGGCGGCGATGGCCAACGCCCTGACGCTCATCCGATTCCTTACCGCCGGAGAAGACCAGGCGGTGGCGCGTATCCACGTTTTCGCCTGGGACGTGCGTCGCCTCGGGCCCTGGCGCTCGGCCGCGGCGTGGGAGAAGAGCGTGCGCGACTTCCTGAACGGGTCGGTGCTGTATCCGGAGGACGTCGATCTGTTCGACGTGCTGGCGCGGACCGACCTCCGACGGCATCGCGAGTTCGCGGCCTGCTGCACGACGCAGATCGGGTTCGTGCAGTCGCTCCTCGACTGGATCGACGAGGAGGGCTGGCCGGAAACCGACGACGCGAAGGCGAGTCTGATGGGGCGGCTGCGCAACTCCATCGTCGACGAGGCCCGGTTCCTCAAGCAGCCCGACTGACCCGGAGCGTCGTCGTCTGAAGGGCCACCGTTCCTCGTCGCCGTCTCAGCGTCGCTCGACGAGCTTCACGCGTCGCCTTCGCGGGTCGATGGTGCGCTGGCGAAGGTCGGAGGCGTCTTCCACCACGATGCGAAGCGACTTTCCCTCGCCCTCGACACGAACCACCTGACCGACGTGGCGGTTGTCGACCTGCACCCAGTCTCCCCGCCGGAATCGCGGGCGGGCGCGCTTCTTCTTCCCGCTTTCGTCCGTCCCGTCCGGCTCGCGTTCCAGGGAGACCGCTTCGGTCGACCGCGGCGACATCTTTTCCCCGAGCCAGTCGTCCGCTTTCTGGCACACGTCGCACGCGTGGCAGGAGTCGCCTTCGAGCTCGATTCCGAAGTAGCGATGGATGCTCACGCGCCGGCACTCCTCGTCGCCGGAGGCGAAGCGAGTCATCTGGAGGAGTCCCGTGAGGTCGCCCTTGAGCTTCTCCTCGCTGCCCACGAAGCTCGGGAGCTCGTCGAGCGAGAGCTCGCGTTCGAGGACGAGGTCGTGCGTGTCGAACGATCCGGAGGTGACGCCGAGGACTTCGAGCCACTTCATGCAGATCGAGACGCGGTTGTCGCCGCGGTTCTTCACGAGCAGCTCGTCGCGAAGGTCGTCGAGATCCTTGGCCTGCACGCGCTCGCCCCAGCCCTTCAGAACCTCGTACACACCGACGAGGTACTCGAGCGTCGGGTTGGCCCACTGGATGAAGTTCTGATGGATCGCGATGTCTTCCTCGAAGTACAGGACCTCGCACCAGGAGGGCTTGCCGTCCCGCCCGGCGCGGCCGACCTCCTGCACCCAGGCCTCGAGCGTGCGCGGGACCTGCGCGTGGAGGACGAAGCGGATGTCTTCCTTGTCGATGCCCATGCCGAACGCGTTGGTGGCGAGCACGACGTCCCCGCTTCCGCTCATGAAACGATCCTGCATCTCGCGGCGCTCTTCCTTGGAGAGCTTCCCGTGATAGACGAGGCTCTGGATGCCGCGTCGCTGCAGCTCCTGGTGCAGCGCTTCGAGGTCGCGGATGAGCGTCGAGTAGACGATGCCCGGCCCGTCGATGGCGCGCACGCGATCGGCGAGGATCGGGATCTTCTCGTCGGCGTCGAACACGCGCGTACTCGCGAGGAACAGGTTGTCGCGCTCGATGCCGGTGCGGATCACGAGCGGATCGCATAGGCGCATCCGGGTGACGATGTCCTCGGCGACGGCGGGGGTGGCGGTCGCCGTGAGCGCGACCACCGGCGGGTTGCCGATGCGCTCGCGGTACTCGCCGAGGCGCGAATAGTCGGGGCGGAAATCGTGGCCCCAGTGGCTGATGCAGTGAGCCTCGTCGACGGCCATCCGGACGATCCGGAGCTTCTTGACGGCGGCGAGGAAGTCGCGGCTTCGGAAACGCTCGGGCGTCACGAACAAGAGGTCGATCTCGCCGCGAACGGCCGCGTCGAGCCGCCTGCGGCGTTCCGGAGCCTCGAGCGAGGAGATGACGTACGTCGCGTTGATGAAGGACCAGGGCGACTCCCTGCTCGCCTTGATGTCCCGGGCGACCAGGGAGTCGACCTGGTCCTTCATCAGCGCGATCAGGGGCGAGATCACGAGCGTGAGCCCGTCGAGGACGACGGCCGGAAGCTGATAGACGAGCGACTTCCCGCCGCCCGTCGGCATCACGAGGAGCAGATCGCGGCCTTCGAGGACCGCGCCGATCGCTTCTTCCTGCGGACCCCGGAAGGCTTCGAGCCCGAACTGCTCGCGCAGCGCCCGTTCGGCGCTCTCGGTGGGCATCGGGCTCAGCTCCGGTCGGGCGTGCTCGATTCGTGCGCCGGAGCGACGATCTCGTCGAGGAACTTCGGCAGCATGTTTCGCCAGGTCGGCCAGTCGTGATCCCACTCCGTGCCCCAGGGGTCGACGCGGTTCGGGATGCCGCGGGCGCCGAGGACGTTCGCCACGCGCCACGATTCCTCGGGGTCTTCCCAGCGTCCCTCGCCGTGGGTGAGCAGGACGAAGCGTTCGCGGAGCTTGGCGAGGATCGGCCCGTCTTCCGGCAGGTGCGGAACGAAGTGCAGCGGCGACGCGAGGTAGAACGCCTCGGTGACGTGTCCGTCGAGGTACTTCTCGAGGTCGTACGTGCCGCTCATACAGATCGCGGCGCGGAAGAGCTCCGGATGCCGACACAGCGAGGCGAGCGCGTTGAACGCACCCATCGAGGCGCCGGCGGTCACGATCTCGGGGCCGTTCTCATCCGTCGGTTCCTCGAAGCCGCAATCCGAGCAGATGAGCGGGACGAGCTCGCGAACGACGAACTCGTCGAACTGGTTTTGCATCCACGTCCGGTGGTCGGGCGAGTGATTGCCGGTGAGCCAGGTCCGACCGGCCACGCTATCGCAGGAGTACACCTTGATGCGCCCGGCCTCGAGCAGATCTCCGAGGGCCCCGATGAGGTGGAAGCGCTCGCACTCCTCGGCGTCGCCTCCGGCCGTCGGAAACAGGAGCACCGGCGTGCCCACGACGCCCCAGCGCGTGACCTGCACTTCGGTCTGCATTCGGTGCGAGTACCAGGTGGACGATTTCTTCACGAGCCTGTTTCCTTCGATCGGTGGGTTCGGGGAGGCGACGAAACGCAGGCCGCGAATCTCGACCCGCCTCGGTCGGCCGTGTATCTTATCAGCCCTTCGAAAAAGGTCGAGGGCGCATTGGGGGTGCCGGATGTCCACGACGGCCTATCTGGTCGACGCCAGTCCTTACATCTTTCGGGCGTACTTCGCGTTGCCGGATTCGATCACGGATCCCGCGGGGCGCCCCGTGCAGGCCGTCTACGGCTTCCGGGACTTCCTGCTGCGGCTGCTCCGGCGGGACGACCTCACGCACCTCGCGGTCGCGTTCGACGGCAGCCTGACCACGAGCTTTCGAAACGAGATCTACGCGGGCTACAAGGAGGGGCGCCACCTGCCGCCTCCCGAGCTCGAAGCACAGCAGGTCGACTGCCGCGAGGTGGCCGCCGCGCTCGGTGCCCGCACGTTCGTGTCGCCGCGGTACGAGGCCGACGACCTGGTTGCGACGCTTCACGAGCGGGTGCGCGGGTCGGTCGATCGTGTGGTCGTGGTCTCGGGCGACAAGGATCTGGCCCAGCTCGTCGACGACACGACCGCCCTGTACGACCTCGCACGCGATCGCTGGTACGACGCGGCGCGCGTGCTCGAGACCTTCGGTGTAACGCCGGAGCGGATCCTCGACTGGCTCGCGCTGGTCGGCGATCCGGTCGACTCGATCCCCGGCGTGGCGGGCGTTGGCAAGAAGACCGCGGTGGCGCTGGTGGCGGCCCTCGGCTCCCTCGACGAAATCTACGCGGATCTCGATGCGGTCGAGGGGCTGCCGCTTCGCGGGGCCGCGTCGGTGCGCAAGAAGCTCGAGGCGGGGCGCGAGTCCGCCGAGCTCTCCCGCCGGCTCGCCGAGCTGGTCCGCGACGTCGAGCTCGACGGGGCAGACCCCGAGGACCTCGTGTGGCGAGGCCCGTCGACCGAGGCGGCCGAAGCGCTCGCGGCGCGGCTCGGGTTCGGGTCGCTCGTCGATCGTCTCCCGCGTCCGCGGTCGTCGGTCGGCCGCAGCTCGTGAGCGAGGGAAGCGGCTACGGCGAGTCGGTCCCGGGCTCGGTCTCCGGCTCGGGGTCGACGCCGAGCCCGTCCGCGATCCGGTTGATGTAGTTGAAGTACGCCGTCACCTGCGCGGCGTCGTGGATCGCCCGATCCGACAGGCCGGCCTCGCGGAGCTTCGACACGTCGTCCTCTCGCACCGCGCCCGGCGTCTTCGTGAGCTTCTCGGCGTATTCGAGCAGGGCGTGCGTCGGCGGATCGAGCGGCGCCGCGCGCCAGTTCTCGACGATCGTGTCGACGATCGATTCGTCTTCGACCTCTTCCCGGAGGTCGCGTGCGTGCTCGAGCGTTCAGTAGTGGCAGTCGTTCGTCTTGGAGACGACGACGGCGATCATCTCGCGCTGCGCTCGCGAGAGGGGGGAGCGGCCCCGCATGGCCTCGACGTACAGCTCGATCGAGCGCCGGAGCACTCTCGGGTTCTGGCTCTGGACCCGCAGGATCTCGTAGATCTTGCCCGCCCGGCCCTTGGCCGCCTCGAACACGTCGGCCAGGAGCCCCTCGGCCCGGTCTTCCGGCACCTTTTCGATCCACGCCATGTCGCGCCTCCATCGGATGCTCGCACTCGCGTGAGGTATAGCAGCGAGGCGATCGGCGAGCCAGCCCCGGCCGGCCCCGCAAGGATTGCAAGTTTCCGAAGATGCTTGCCCTCCGACCACGAAATCGCGGAGAATCGCGCGCAGGGCCCCGGCGTGCAAAGGCGTCGGGGCGTAGACGCTTGTGGCGCTGGCTCCGAAGAAAGCGGAGGTGGACCCTTGCCGAGTCGACGAGAGTTCCTGGGGGCGCTGTCGGTCCCGCTGGCCGCGGCCGCCGTGCCCGCGTGCGCGGCGCCCCGTGTCACCAAGGCCAGGCTCGAGCGGATCCAGGCCGCCGGTCGCCGGGCGGGCGACGCCGAGACGATCGCTCGTGACGAGAGCTACTGGACCGAGATCCAGCGTGCGTTCCCGGTCGATCGCAGCCAGCTCAATCTCAACAACGGCGGAGTCTCCCCGTCGCCGAGCTCGGTGATGGACTCGGTGAAGCGCAAGCTCGACTTCTCCAACGAATCCCCCTCGCGGAATCTCTGGCGGGTTCTGGCGCCCCGCAAGGAAACCGTCCGCGAACAGCTGGCGCGTCTGTTCGGCTGCGACGCGGAAGAGGTGGCGATCGTCCGCAACGCGTCGGAGGGGCTGCAGACCTGCCAGTTCGGCTTCGATCTCGAGCCCGGCGACGAGGTCGTGACGACCGACCAGGACTACCCGAGGATGATCCAGACCTGGAAGCAGCGCGAGCGCCGCGACGGCATCGTACTCCGCCAGGTTTCGATCCCGGTCCCGTGCGAGGATCCCGGCGCGGTCGTCCGGGCCTTCGAGGAAGCCATCACCGATCGCACGCGATTGCTGCACCTGTGTCACGTGGTCAACCTCACGGGTCAGATCCTTCCGGTCGCGGACGTGACCCGGATGGCGCGCGAGCACGGGATCCCCGTGATCGTCGACGGCGCGCACGGGTTCGCGCAGTTCCCGTTCGAACGCGACGATCTCGGTTGCGACTTCTACGTGACGAGCCTCCACAAGTGGCTGTTCGCACCGCACGGCACGGGAATGCTCTACGTTCGCAAGAGCGAGATCCCGAAGGTGTGGCCGCTGATGGCCGCGAGCGAGAGTCAGACCGCGGACATCCGGAAGTTCGAGGAGATCGGAACGCACCCGCTCGCCATGACGCTCGCGATCTCGGACGCGGTAACGTTCCACGAGGCGATCGGACCCGACCGTAAGGCGGCGCGGCTTCGCTACCTCAGAGACACGTGGGCGAAGAGGCTGCTCGAGTCGGATCGCGTCCGGCTCCATACGAGCCTCGACCCTCGCTTCTCCTGCGGGATCGCGACGGTGGAGATCCAAGGCGTGGACTCGAGCAAGCTCTACGGGCACCTGGTCCGCAAGCACCGCATCATCACGTCACCGATCCGGCACGCGAGCTTCGAGGGCATCCGGGTGTCGCCGAGCGTATACACGACGCTCCCGGAGCTCGATCGGTTCTGCGACGCGATGGAAGCGATTGTTCGCAAAGGCCTGCCCGTGGCGTAGGGCGTGTTTGCGGACGCCGAGCGCTGTTGCGTTCCGGAAGCTAGCGACCGTTTCGGAAGGCCGCTCCGAGCGGGACCCCGAGGTCGGTGCGCTCGGTGAACCGCTCCTTGAGATCGCGTAGCGTCACTTCCCGCTCGATGGTCGCGTGGGAGGATTCCGCTCCCGACCGGATCGTGACGTGGATCTCGATCGCCGATCGATACTTCCGCCGCGTCGCTTCGATCACGGGGGCGGCTTTGAGGCGCACGGGGATCTTCACCGTCCGGCGCTCGGTGTGGGTGAGCGTGACGGAGTGCGACTCCTTCATGCGCCAGCCGTGCGGCAGCCCGGGATGCGCCCGATCCTTCTTGTCGAACAGCGCTCGGACCCGGATTTCGACCTGGCCCTTCCCGAGGAAGGGATTCTGGACGATCAGCGCGAGCTCGCCGCGACCTTTTCCGGTGGAACGGACGCGCTCCGGGGTCAGGGTCGACTCTTCGAGCGCCGAGTAGAACGCGCCGAAGCGGGACGCCTCCCGCGCTCGCGGGTGATGTTCCGGCCAGGCGTCGAAGGCGTGACCGGCGGGATCGAGCGCCACGATGCCGAGACCGTTGGCGCCCACGTCGACCCGCAGGACGTGATGGGTTCGATGCATGCGCGCGAAGAAGCGCTGCTCCTTCACGGTTCGCGACGGCGTCCTTGCGTGGGCTCCCCAGGTGCCGTCGCCCACATAGAGCGTCCCGTCGAGACTCGGTCGTCCGGCGCGCAGGCGGTGCGTTCGCTTGTACGTGTGGGTGTCGTGCTCGAAGCAGACGTCGACGCCATACCGATCGAAGAGCGGTACCCAGTGCTCGCGGACCGCGACCGAGTGCTTCCGGTTGAAATCCTTCGCCGCGGGGTAGGCGGGCACGTGATAGCAGGCGAGCCGGTACTTCGTCTTCGCCGGCTGCGACAGCGTCTTCTCCAGCCACTCGGTCTGGCGACCCGCGATGGGGGTGGCATGCGCCGAATCGAGGAGGATCAGCTCGACCAGCGTTCCGAAGCGCAGCGTCTTGTAGGTCGCTCCGTCCGCGAAGTTTTGCGCAAAGAAAGCCGTGAAGAACGGGGCGTCGGCGAGGGTCCTTTCGTAGCCGCCGTTCGGACCGGGGACCACGTCGTGGTTGCCGATGGCGAGGACGAGCGGAATCAGCCGGCCGTCGGGTCGGGTCATGAAGGTCATCCAGTCGTCGAACCACTGGTCCCAGCGATCGAGCATGGTGCGTTCGGCGTAGGCGATGTCGCCGCCGATGAGGGAGAACAGCGGATCCTCGGCTGCCGCCGCGCGATGCATGGCGGGGACCACCGCGGGATCGACGCCGACGTCACCCCCCTCCACGAAGGCGAATGGCGTGTCGTCGTCGGGTGCGGTGCGGAACCGGTACGCGCGACTGACGCCGTCGGCGTTGTGCCCGCAGGTGAACGTGTACGCGGTGTCGGGCTCGAGCCCTGTCAGCTCGGCGACGTGGACGCGCCGCCAGGCGAGCGGGACGTCATGCGATCGCGAGCGGGCCGTCTTCCAGGCGGTCGTCTCGGTCGCGCCGGCGTCCGGTGCGTAGCGGACGGTACCCGGGCTGTCGTCCTGACCGTGCCAGTGGACGGTCATCGTCGTGGCGGGATCGTTCTGCCATGTCAGGTAGACGGTGTCGATTCCCCCGGGCTCGGCGGACGTATCCGCACCCCGGGCTCCCGTTGCGATCAGGATGAGGAGCACGGGCCCGATCGCCATCGCGGGAAAGCCGCGACGCACGCATTTTCTCAGGCTATGAGTCGTGGTCTTCATGATCGATATTTCGACCGATCGGAAGGCGGAACCTGAGTTCCGGTGTCGAGGGCCGGAAAGGGAGTCCGAGAGGCAACCGGGAAGGGGGGCTTCGACTTGGAGGAGCGAGAGGGGGCTGAAGCGGGGAGAAAGTGGGGTGGATGAGGGGATTCGAACCCCCGGCCTCCTGAGCCACAGTCAGGCGCTCTAACCAACTGAGCTACACCCACCACCGAAGCGCGCAATATTAGCAAATCGGGATGCGCGGGCAAGGGGCCGCCGTCGCATGCGGGGACTCCGTGCGGACTTGGGTGGCAGGGGGGCGGACGGGCGGGAGGAGACCCCGGGGATGTTCACGGAATTCGTTGCGTTCCAGGGGGCCCGAGCCGTCAAGGTAAGCGGTTGACGCGGCCGATAGGAGGGACGAGAATCGCTGGGTTCCCGGCGGCGGGCGCGTCGGTGTAACTCGTGGCGGGCCAGCCCGTCCTAATCCCCAACAGAGAACGGAATCGATTCCGATGAGCGAAGCACAGTCCAAGAACCTTCTTCTCGTTTACGGCCCCCCGGTCGCGATCCTGAGCTTCCTCGTGGCGTTCTGGGCGTCGGGCATGGTCCTTCCGCCGCCGGCGGGCGACGTCACCGCGTCGGCGCCGGTCGACGCCGGGTCGTCCCAGCCCGAGGATTCGTCCTCGTCCCAGCCGGCCACGTCGCAGCCGGAAACCCTCGACCGCGACACGACCGACCGCACGTCGGGTGAGTCGCCGGAGAAGGCGGCGTCCAAGCCGAAGCCGAAGAAGAAGGCCGCGAAGTCGGCGCCGAAGCCGGTCGCGATCGACCCGAACGGCGAGTACGCGAAGCTGGTGGTCGCGTCGCCCAAGTTCGAGTTCGGAACGGTCTTCGAGGGCGACGTGGTGAAGCACGAGTTCGAGATCGTGAACGAAGGAGACGCCGAGCTCGTCATCTCGAAGGTGAAGACGAGCTGTGGCTGCACCGTCGCCGAGTACACCGAAGACCCGATCCCGCCCGGTGGCAAGGGCGTGGTCGATATCGAGTTCAAGACCAAGTCGCGAAAGGGTGCGCAGAAGAAGACCATCTTCGTGCACTCCAACGATCCGCGCAACCAGCAGCAAAAGCTCTACATCCAGGGCAAGGTCCAGCCGCAGTTCTGGATCGACCCGCGCGAGCGGATCGATCTCGGTACGATCGATCGCAACACGCCCGTCGAGGACCGCGAGGTCACGGTGAAGTGGCTGAAGGACCTCGACGTCGAGATCACGGGGCTGGTCGTTCGCAACGACGCCATCAAGGTCACGCAGGAGCCGTGGGAAGACGAGCTTCACCGAGGCGCGGTCCTCACGCTGAGTATCTCCGATCCGGCGGCGCTGCTGCAGAACGGCCAGATCAGCCGCATCAACGAATCGATCCAGATTCAGACGAACAACGATCGCTTCAAGCGCCAGTTCCTGTTCGTGTCCGGGGTGATCGAGCGCGAGATCATGGTGCGGCCGCACGCCGTGACCTTCGGCGTCGCCAAGCCCGATACGGACGCCGAGCGCAAGCTGGTGCTCAACGTCAAGGACGGGGTCGACCTCCCGCTGCCGGAGCTCTCTTGCCCGCTCGACTACGTCGACTTCTTCATCGAGCCGAGCGCCAAGGGGAACGACTACGACATCCGGGCGAAGCTCCGCGCGGCGGATGCCCCGCAGGGCGATTTCTTCCGGAACTACCTGACGATCCGGACCGCGTCCGAGGACGTGCCCGAGATCCGCGTGCTGGTTTCCGGGCGCGTGGGGCCGCAGAAGAAGCGAGCGGCCGTCCCGAAGCGCGAATAGGGCGGCAGTCGGGGCCAGGCGGGGCCCGTGAGATCGACGGGCCTCGCTCAGCCGGCCGCCTCGCTGGCTCGGCCAGTCGCCACCGTCGGCTGGCTTCGCTCCCCGGCTGGCTTCGTCATCTGGGCCGCGATCCGGGTGGGCGGGGGCTGGTTGCGAGGCCGGTTCTCCGGTAGGATCGGGGTCGAGAGCGGCGCGCCCGCGGCTCTCCCCTCGACCCGTGCGGCCCGGAGATTGCCCCCCGATGCGTTACGCCCGTCTGAAGGAGCGCAACAGCGCCCTCGTCCGCGACGACCTCATGCACCACCGCACGCGGTGGCGCGGCATGCCCGAGATCGTCAACTTCAACCACACCGACATCTGCAATCTTCGTTGCATCATGTGCTTCGAGTCGGTGAAGCCCGGTAAGACGCGAATCAAGGTCCCGCGCATCCGGGAGATCCTCGGGCAGCTGTTGCCGACGGCGCGCAAGCTGAAGCTCACGTCGGCGGGCGAGCCGCTGCTGTTCGATTTCGACGAGATCTCGGAGATGGCGCGCGAGTACGACGTCTCGCTCTCGATGATCACGAACGGGACGCACCTCACGCCCGAGCGTTACCTCTCGATGCAGGACATCCTGGGGCACCTGACGCTTTCGATGGACAGTCACGATCGCGACGTCTTCACGAAGATCCGCGGAAAGGGTGCCTTCGACAAGATCATCGCCAACTTGAAGGACCTCGGGCCGATCTTTCAGCACCACCTCCACGCCGTGCACATCCACAAGGTGCTGATGCGCTCGAATCTCGAGCTCTTCCCGGAATTCATCCAGTTCGCGCACGACCTGAACGTCGACGTCGTGAAGGTTCTGCGTCTGCATTTCCCGTTCGACGGGCTCATGGATCGCGAGGACATCTTCGGCGACTTCCCGCAGGAGACGCGCGACAAGTACTGCCTCGCGGCGATCGAGGAGGCCAAGCGTCTCGGGGTCAACCTGATCATGGAAGACCTCGGCTACCCGAACGTCTCCGGCCGGGAGGCCATGCCGCTGCTTCCCGAGCGTCCCGACACGTACATCTGCGGTTGGGTTGCCCAGGAGGTGTACGTCGACCCGAGCGAGAACGTGCTCCCGTGTTGCATGAACGACGAGTCGCTCATCATGGGGAACCTCGCCAAGGAATCGTTCGAGGAGATCTGGAACGGCCGCAAGTACCGACGGTTGCGCCGCGAGATGTTCGAGCAGAAGATGGGCGGTTACTGCGCCAACTGCAAGCTCTACTCGGTCCTTCCCGACGACAGCGCCTACGATCTGCGCTCGCACTACAACCCGACGGGTGGCGGCCTCCTGAAGGCGAAGCTGCGCAAGGCCGTCGGCAAGGCGATGGGCAAGGTCCGTCCCGGAGCGGCGGTCGGCTCTTAGGAGCTCCGAGGACAGGAAACGCCGTCGATCGGGTGGGGGAAGTGGGGAGTGGCACGCCCGCCAGGACTCGAACCTGGAACCGTCAGATTAGAAATCTGATGCTCTATCCGATTGAGCTACGGGCGC